>CAZVLY010000008.1:0-34534 GCA_964628175.1 uncultured Piscinibacter sp.
GTCTCGGGGCTGGCGTCGGCCCTCGGCGCGACAACTGCCGCAAGCCTAAGGGAGGCCGGCACCGACGCGGCCGGCGCAATTGCATCCGGCCGTTTCCAGCGGCTGACGCACGCCGCGGGCAGTCCTGCCCGCGCGGGAATCATTGGTTTCAAACTTGTGGAACGAGCACCGCATCCCGGCTGAGCCCCGGCAACTGCACGAACAGATCCGCCGGCAGCGGCCGGCTGAACAGGTAGCCCTGCAGTTCGTCGCAGCCCATCGAGCGCAGCACCTCGGCCTGGGCCTCGGTCTCGATGCCTTCGGCCACGAGGTGCAGCCGCAGCGAGCGCGCCAGCGCGACGATGGCGCGGGTGACCGCCATCGCGCCGTCGTCGCTGCCCAGGCCGACCACGAAGGAGCGGTCGATCTTCATCACGTCGATCGGCAGCTGGAGCAGGATCGACATCGACGAGTAGCCGGTGCCGAAGTCGTCGAGCGCGATCGTCACGCCCCAGCGGCGCATCTCGGCGAGCTGCGCGCAGGCCTCGCCGGGGTCGCCCATCAGCAGGCTTTCGGTGACCTCCAGTTCCAGCGCCTGCGCGGGCAACCCGCTGCGTGCCAGCGCCTCGCGCACGTAGCCCATCAGCTCGCCGGAGCCGAGCTGCCGGGTCGACAGGTTGACCGAGATGCGGTCGAGCGGCATGCCTTCGCGGCGCCAGGCGGCCGCCTGCACGCAGGCCGCCTCGAGCACCCAGCGGCCGATCTCGTCGATCAGGCCCGAGGCCTCGGCCACGTCGATGAAGGCGCCGGGGTACAGCAGGCCGCGCTCGGGGTGCTGCCAGCGGATCAGGGCCTCGGCGGACAGGATGCGTCCATCGCCCGGCCGCACGCGCGGCTGGTAGTGCACGACGAACTCGTTGCACTCCAAGGCGCGGCGCAGTTCGGCCTGCAGCTGCACACGCTCGCGCGCGGCGCGGTCGAGGTCGGGCGTGAACAGCATGTGCTGCGTGCGGCCCGCGGCCTTGGCGGCGAACAGCGCGATGTCGGCGCAGCGCAGCAGCTCCTCGCGCGTGCGGCCGTGCTGCGGGTGCAGGGCTATGCCCACGCTGGCGCCCAGGCGCTGCTCGGCGCCGCGCAGCGTGAACGGCCGGCCCAGCGCGGCGATGGCCAGCCGGGCCATCGTCGCCGCCGTGGCCGCGTCCGCGCCGGGCAGCAGCAAGACGAACTCGTCGCCGCCCGGCCGCGCCACGAGGGCGCTGGCCGGCGCGCAGGACTGCAGCCGGCGGCTGGCCGCGCACAGCAGCTCGTCGCCGGCCTCGTGGCCGAGCGTGTCGTTGATGTCCTTGAAATGGTCGAGGTCGAGCGAGAGCACGGCCAGCGGCTCGTCCTGCGCGCCGCGGCCGAGCGCCTGCTCGATCTGCTGGTGCAATCCGTAGCGGTTGGCCAGGCCGGTCAGGCTGTCGTGCGCCGCACGGTAGACCAGTTCCTGTTCGCGAGAGCGGGCCGCCAGCGCCACCGCCAGGCGGTCACGCACCTCGCGGGCGGGGTGCAGGCCTTCCTCGTCCGGCGCCGCGTCCAGGCCCAGCACGATCAGCGCCTGCGTCTGGCCGTCTTGCCGCAGCGGCAGCAGCGCGACCGCCGCCACGTGCGCGGGATCTCCCGGGCACAGCCAGCGCGGCAGGCTCTGGCGCGACGCGGCGGCGGGCTGAGCGGGGTCGAGCAGTTCGTCGCCGACGAGGCTGGAAAAGCGCGCCAGGCTTTCGCGATCGAGTTCGAGCTGCTCGCTGCGGATCAGCGCCGCGTCGGCCGGACCTCGCGTCATCCAGGTGCGGTGCAGCGTCCATGCCCCGTCGCGCCAGCTCACCGCGGCGCAGGCCCGCGGGTAGCGTGTGGCCAGGCGCTGCAGGGCGTGTCCGGCCACCTGCTCGAACGAGGCGCCGTCGAGGATGTCGCGGTCGATCGCCGCCAGGCCTTCCAGCGTCTCGATCTGCGTCTCGATGCGCTGGGCCATGTGATTGAAGGCATCGGCGAGCGCACCGATCTCGTCGTCGCGACGGATCTCGACGCGGGTGGCGGTCGCGCCGGCGGCCAGCGCATGCGTGCCCTGCGTCAGCTGGCGCAGCGGCTGCAAGGTGAGCCGGATGCTCCAGTGGCTGAACAGGGCGACGGCCAGCAGTCCGAGCACGGCCACCGCGCCGAGCCACAGACCGAGCGGCAGGCCCTGCCAGTGCACGCGCGGCCGCGGCGCCTGCTGGGTGAAGAGCCATTCGCCGGCGCCGAGTTCGCCGGCCAGGAACAGCTGCGTGGCCGAGCTGACCACGTCGCCGCGCGCCTCGGCCAGATCGCTCTCGCGCTGCAGCGGCGAATCCTCGCCGACCTGCCTGACGAGCAGGCGGCCGCGGTTGTCGCGCACGCTCCAGGCCGTGTCGAGTCCGGCGTCGGCCAGCGGTGCCCACAGGTGGCCGCTGTCGAGCTCGGCGATCCAGCGCAGCGAGCCGTCGCGGAAGGCACCCAGCAGCACCCGCGGCTGGCCCGGCAGGGAGAAGTCCAGCCGCAGCTGCACGTCGGCCGCGACGTGCGGCGCCTCCGGCCGGTCCAGCCCGGATTCCGCACGCGACCAGACGCCGGCCAGGCTGGCGGAATCGCTGGCCGGCCAGTGGCTGGGCCCGCCCGGCCCCAGCAGCGTGATCTGCTGGAACACCTGGCCGAGGCCGGGGGGCTCGGCGAGCGCGGCGCCGAAGGCTCCGCCCGGCAGTCCGTCCGGCGCCAGCCGCAACAGCGACTTGGCGTTGAGCAGCCGGTCGAGCACCTGGCGGCTGACCTGGCGGGTGGCCTGGGCCCGCGCGCCGAGGTTCAGGTCTTCGGCGACCTGCGTGGTCGCCAGGCTGGCGATCCAGTCGGTCAGGGCCAATGGCAGCACCGCCACCAGCACGAACAGCAGGAACAGGCGCTGCGCCAGGCGGCTGCGGGGGGCGCGCGCGGCGTCGTTCATCGTCGCGTCGCCGGGCTCAGAAGTCCGCCGCGACGCCGACGTAGCGGCCGTTGCTCGCACGGATGATGTCGTCGACGCTGTCCCTTTGCGTGACCTGCGGCTTGGTCTTGCCGTCCGGTCCGAGGCTGTACAGGTCGAAGTCGGTGTTCAGGGGGTTGAGGCGCCGGTCCTTGCGCGCGCCGCCGCGGCCATTGGCCTCGACGTTGTAGTACACGTAGGGCCGGCCCCAGGGGTCGAGCTTGGCCGACAGGCCGACCTGGTCGAGCGAGGCCGGAAAGGCCCGCCGGTCGAGCTCGAAGCGCTGGATCACGCCGGCCATCGCGCCGACCTCCTGCGCCGCCATGCGCGAGCGGACGCGGTCGCGGTAGGTGTGGTACAGCGGCATGGCGATGCCCACCAGCACGCCCAGCACGGCAACCATCATCATCGTCTCGATCAGCGTGAAGCCGCGCTGGCGCGGTCCGAGCCCCGCGCCTGCCGTCTCCTGGGCGGTGGTCACCCACGCGGTCATTGAAATCATCGGCCTGTGTTCTCGGTCGGGGGCTGGCTGCACGCGACTGCGAAAGCGACCCGGTCTCAGGCACGCAGCACGAAGGGTTCGTCGCTGCCGTCGCGCAGGCCCAGCCAGGCGACGAACTGGTCGTTGGGCATCGGCCGGCCGAACAGGTAGCCCTGCATGTAGTTCACGCCCAGCGCCTCGAGGCGGGTGCGCTGCAGCGCGGTCTCCACGCCCTCGGCCACCACCTCGAGGCCGAAGCGCAGCGCCACGTCGACCGTGGCCTTGATGAGCACCTCGCCGCCGCCGGGAACGTCCTTCACGAAGGACTGGTCGATCTTCACCAGGCTGACGGGCTGCTTCATCAGCGAGCTGAGCGAGGAGTAGCCGGTGCCGAAGTCATCGAGCGCGAGTTCGACACCCATGTCGCGCAGGTCCTGCAGCGTCTGCGAGACGCCCTCGCTGCGCGCCATCGGCAGGCTCTCGGTCAGCTCGATGACCAGCCGCTGCGGCGGCAGCTTGGCCGCCGCCAGCGCTTCGCGCACCTGCGACACCAGCTTGCCGGACGTGACCTGGATGGCCGACACGTTGACACTGAGCTTGGGCGGGTGGTTGCCCGGCCAGCGCGCCGCGTCGAGGCAGGCCTGGCGCAGCACCCAGCGGCCCATCGCGTGGATCTGGCCGTTGGCCTCGGCCACCGGGATGAATTCGCCCGGCGACACATGGCCCCAGCTCGGGTGCGGCCAGCGGGCCAGGGCCTCGACGTGGCTGGCGCTGCCGTCGATGGCGTTGACGATGGGCTGGTAGTTGATCTCGAGCTGGCCGCGCTCCAGCGCACCGGGCAGCGCCTGGGCGATCTGGTGCTGGCGCTGCGCCTTCTTGGCCAGTTGCACGTCGAACACGCGCACGCGGTCGCGGCCCTCGGTCTTGGCGGCGTAGACGGCGTGGTCGGCGGCGATGATCAGCGCCTCGGGCGAGCGCCCGTGGTACGGCGCCAGCGCGATGCCGATGCTGCAGCCCACGCGCAGCGTGCCGTCTTCCAGGCGGATCGGCACGCACAGCTCGGCGCGCAGTTTCTCGGCCACCATGCGCACCTGCTCGATGCGGCCCAGGCCGGGCAGCACGACGATGAACTCGTCGCCGCCCCAGCGCGCCGCGAAGCCGGCGCGCGGCAGGCTCTCGCGCAGCCGCTCGGCGACGACGCGCAGCACGGCATCGCCGGCCAGGTGGCCGTGCTGGTCGTTGACTTCCTTGAACTCGTCGAGGTCGAGGAACAGCAGCGCGAGCTCGCCCTTGTGGTCGGGGTGCGTCATCGGCTCGAGCAGCTCGACGAGGTGCTCGTTGATGCCCTTGCGGTTGGGCAGCATCGTCAGCGGGTCGGTCACGGCCTGGCGCGCGAGGTCGAGCGAACGCTTCTCCAGGTCGGCGGTGCGCTGGTCGACGCTCTGCCCCGAGCCCGAGCGGGCCTTCGACTCGCGCACGGCGGCTTCGGCGGCCGCGGTCTCCAGCGCGCCCACGGCCTTGGCGAGCTCGAACTCGAGCAGGGCGATGCGCTCGGCGTGTTCGGCCTCGGCGCGCGAGAGCCGGCGCGCCTCTTCCACCGCGATGCGCGTGTCGCGCAGCTGGCGGCCGCCGATCGCTGCCGCGGAAGCGAGCGCACCCAGCTGGACCAGCAACAGCGCCGCCGGCTCGAGACTCGCCGGCGTCGCCATGCCGAACAGCCAGGCTGCGCCGGACAGCAGCATCAGCGCCGCCTGGGCGATCGCCAGCCTCGGCACGGCGCGCAAGGCAAGGCTTTCGAGGAGCGCAGCGCTCGCGACGGCCAGCATGGCGAGCAGGCGCTGCGCGGCATCGAGCTCGCCGAATCGCAGCCAGGGCAGCGCGGCCCAGAGCACGGCCGTGGCGCCAACGCCAAGCAGGTAGTGCCGCGTCCAGCGCATCGGGTCGCGCAGCGGAGCAGCCGCGCGTGCCCAGGCCCAGTGTCCCAGTCGCAAGCCGATCAGCAGCAGCGCCGCGGCCAGCCAGCCGCGTGCCGCGGCCAGCGCATTGAACTGCCCGAGCGCCACCGCCGTGAGCAAGACCAGCAGCGCGCCGGCGGCGATCACAGCTGGCGCGCCGCGCAGCGCGCCCGACACGAGGTCGTCGTGCAAAGCGGCATCGGCCACGCGATCGTCCGCCGCCTGCCGAATGGAGACGGCCGGCTCCGCCACACGGCTCGCGTCGTCGTCGGAGGCTGGCTGCGAGGTCAGCATGAGGCGGGTGCGGAGGGGAATTCGCGCGCGGAAGGCATGAAATGGCGACGGTCGGGCCGGCGCAAGCGAGGCTACGGCAACGACATCACTTTCGGCACCAGCCGTCACAACTCAAGCGCGGCGTGCGTGACTTCGGCACGTGACGCCCGGCATGAATCCTGCCCGGGCGTGATGGGCACCACGGCCCCGCGCGGACTTCAGCCGCCGGCAGCGGCCGCGGTGCGCCGACTGCGGCGTGCGGCCCACAGTGCCGTGAGATACGGCACGAGCAGCAGCGCGAACGCCAGCGCAGCGAGCAGCACGCGCGCATCGCCGCTGACGCGCACCGGGCGCGACAAGGCCTCTTCGCGCAGCGCCTTCGAGAGCGCCGCGGCGGAGCGCAGCTTGTGGAAGGCGAAGCCGTTTTCCTGCGCGAGCAGCCGCAGGTAGGGCTCGCGCAGCCCGGACAGGTGCTCGCTGCCCGGCGTGGCGCCGAGTCCGGCAGCCTCGGTCCCCCCGCCTTCATCCACCATCGACTCCTGGCCGACGCTGGCGCCACGCCCCTGGCTGCGCGGGTCGACCTGCGCCACCTCGTCGGCCCCCCAGAAGCCCAGCGGCCGGCCCAGCGGGTCGAGCTTGGGGATCGGCGAGGGCCGCGTCTGGCCCACGCCGACGATCACGCCGGCCACCTCGCCGGCCTTGTCGTCGAAGGCGGGGCGATGGCGTGCATTCAGCGGCGGCGACTCGTGGCCGTCGGTCACGAACACCAGCGAAGGCGTGCCCGGCAGCGCCTTGGCCACCACGATGCTGCTGTGCAGGCCCTTGGCGACCTCGCTGTTGCCCGACCAGGCCATGCGGCCGTCGATGGCGGCCAGCGAGGCGCGCAGTTCGGCGCGGTTGGCGCACACCTCCACCGGCGTGAACAGCAGGTAGCTGCGGTACTCGGTGAAGATCGCCCAGCCGAGCTTCGATCCGCAAGGCAGGTCCTGCAGCGCCCCGTGAAGCGCCTGCTTGGCGAAGGCCAGGCGCGACACCGGCTTGCCGTCGATCTGCTCGTCCTGCACGTTCATGCTCTGCGTGACGTCGATCACCACCACGTGCTCGAACAGCGAACGTTTCCAGGGCAGCTTCGGTTGCAGGAAACCGATCGCCAGCAGCAGCGCGGCCAGCGCGAGACCCAGGCGGCCGCGGTCACGCGTCCAGTCCGCCTGCCAGCGACGCCAGGTCGCCTTCGGATTCACGGCAGGCCCGGCGAGTAGCCGCGCATGGTGGTGGCGGCACGCTCGGCGCTGCGGCGCGCCTCGGGCGGCTCGTCGTCCACCTCCTCGGGGTCGGGCACCAGGCGCTGCGCGCGTTCGAGGTTGTAGCGCGCGGCCCAGTCCTCGGCGTCGTGGCGCAGCACCTCGCGGTAGCTCTCCTTGGCCAGCTCGATCAGCGCCAGCGCCTGGCCCGGCTGTGCGCCGGCGCGCATCGCGATGCCTTGGCGCATCAGCAGGTTGGCGCCGTTGTAGCGCGCGGCCTGGCCCACCGGCGTGTCGGCATGCAGCGCGCCGTAGCGGTTCAGTGCGGCCTCGGCGGCGCCGCTGGCGGCCTGCGCGTGCGCATGGGCGAAGCGCAGTTCGGCCGGCGCCTGCGCGTCCTCGGGCGGCAGCGTGCCGGCGACGATCTGCGCGTTCAGGCGTTCGGCCTGCAGCAGCTGCCAGCCGTCGCGCGCCGCCGCAGCAGCCAGAAGCGCGAGCAGCGTCCAGGCCAGGCGGATGCCAACTTTGCGGCTCAGGCCGAGAGCGAAGGCCCTGCGAAGCTGGCCAGCGGCGGCCTGAGATGAGCCGCCTGCGCTGCGCAGTTTGACAGGCGCTTCGGTACGGCGGCTCAGGCCCATCGGCGGATCTCCAGCAATCGCGCGGCCAGCAGCAGCAGCACCGCCGCCAGCGCCAGCGCCTGCGCGTAGGGCGCGAGCTCGCGGCGCGGCACCAGGTCGTTGTAGGTGATGGGCAGCTTCTCGAGGCGATTCACGTCGTCGATGGCACGCTGCAGCGCCCGTGAATCGCTCGCCTCGTAGGCGCGGTACGGCGTCTCCAGAGAGTTGAAGAAGTCGTGCAGCAGGATCTCCGGCACGCTCTCGGCGGCGGCCGACGAATCGTCGGCGGCCAGCGTCAGGCCCGGGCTGTTCGACGAGCGCAGGTACAGCCAGTAGATCGACACGCGCTGCTTGCGCGCCAGGTGCGCGAGGCGCTCGCGCGTGTCCGGGTCCATGCGATCGCCGCCGTCGGACACCAGCATGATGATGCGCGAGCCGTTGTAGGGGCGGTCGTTGAACAGCTCCATGCCGACTTCGAGCGCGCGGCCGATGTTCGTCTCCGACAGGCCGCGGCCGATGTTGCCGGCTTCGATGGCGGCCTGGATCACCTCGCGCTTGGCGGTGAAGTCGAGCACGCGCATGGGCAGCGTGCTGAAGGCCACCAGCGCGAAACGGTCGTCGGGCCGCTGCGCGGTGAAGTCCGACAGCAGTTGCCGCGCCACCTTGCCCTTCGATTCGCGCAGCCGCCCCGGCGTCTGGCTGAAGTAGTACTCCAGCGCCTCGGGGCTGTTGGCCTTGCCCGGCGGCGGCGCACGGCCCGGCGCGAAGCCCTGGTCCATGCTGCGGCTGCGGTCGAGCAGCAGCACGATCTCGGCGCCCTGCCCGACACGCTCGACGGCGTACTCGGGCCGATGCGGGCCGGCCATCGCGAACAGCAGCGCGGCCAGCGCCGCCGTGGCGGCCGCGCGCAAGGCCCAGCCGAGCACCTCGGAGGCGCGGTCGCGCGGCGCGAAGGCGAGCCAGCCGTTGTCCAGCGACAGACCCGCCGGTGCCAGCAGCGGGATCAGCGCCAGCGGCAGCAGCCACAGCACCCAGGCGTCGTCGAAGGCCACCCAGCTCACGAGGTTCATGCGATGCCCCGCTCGGCGTCGCGGCAACGTCGGCACAGCGCCCGCAGCCAGGCGCCGTCGTCCTTCTGCCGTGCGGCACCGCCGAAGAACTCGGCACGCGACAGCTGCAGGAAACGCGCGATGTCGTCGCGCAGCCCGGCAAACGCGGGCTGGCGCGCGACGAAGGCGTCGAGCCCGCGTTCGAACAGCACCTCGCCGGCCGTGCGGTTCAGCGCCTCGTGCAGTTGCACGCAGGCCTCGCGCCAGGGTGCGTCGGCGGGGTTGGCGGCCAGGCCGCGCAGGCGTCGCCAGGCCACGCCGAAAGGCCGCTTGCGCGCCGCAGCCCAGGGCGGCCCGAGGTGCACCACGGCCAGCCAGGCCAGCAGCAGCGCCGCCAGCGCCGCGAAGACGACGAGCCGCTGCCGCGCCGCGGAGGTGTCGATCAGCGGCGGCGGCTTGTCGGGCTGCAGCTCGCCGTAGCCGCGGCGCGTGGGCGCCTGCACCGGCAGCAGCGGCGAGATGGTGACCGGCCAGGCCTCGATCAGCACCTCCTCGTTGCGCGAGGCACCGGCGAAGCGCAGCCGCAGCGGCGCGATCTCCACCGTGCGCAGGCTGGCCGGGGCCAGGAACACCTGGTAGTCGAGCTCGAGCTCGAGCCGCCGGCCGCCGTCGGCCGTGCGGCGTGCCACCTGGCGCAGCTCGAGCGCCTGCCCGCGCCCGCCGGGCCGCGGCAGCGTGGCCTCGTCCAGCCGCCAGCCCTCGGGCACGTGCACGACGACCCGGCGCTGCACATGGTCGCCGACCCGGTAGCCATAGGCGCGCGGCTCGCTCGCCTCGACACGCAGCACGGCCTCGGGCGCGGCACGCGCGCACAGCGCAGCCAGCACGAGTCCCGCCCCGAGCAGGAAGCGCAGCGCCTTCATGCCAGGAAGTGCCGCGTCACCGCGTCGGCATCGAAGGCGCCCTCGATGAACAGCGGCGACAGCCGGCGCGCACGGAAGGCGTGCAGCAGCGCCTGGCGCCGTTCGTCGTGCGCTGCCGCCCAGCGCGCGCGCAGCGCCGGGCGCCACCAGAGCCAGCGTTGCTGGCCGCTCTCGGGCTCGCGCACCTGCGCCAGGCCGCGCACCGCCGAGAGCGCGAACTCGGCCGGCTGCCACAGCACGATGGGCACCACATCGTGCGAAGCCAGGCTGTCGAGCACCGCCTCGAGTTCGGCCAGCGGCAGATGAAAGTCCGACACCAGGAACACCAGCGCGCGCTGGCGCGGCAGGTGCCGGTGCGCCTCGCGCAGCGCACGCGCGGACCGGCCTTGCGGCTGCAGCGTGCGCAGGCGCTGCGCCAGCGCCACGCCGGCGCCGCGTGTGCGCGACTGCAGTTGCGTGTAGTTCGGCAACACACGCTCGTCGCAGCCGACGAAGCCGAAGCTGTCGCCGGTGCGCCAGGCCGACCAGGCCAGGCTCTCGGCGAAGTCGGCCAGCACCTCGAGCTTGCGCTGCGTGCCCTCGAAACCCATCGACGCGGACAGGTCGGCGACCATCGCCACGGGAATCGACTTGCGCTCGCTGTGCAGGCGCACGATCCAGCCGCCGAAGGGGTCGCGCAGGCTGGCGTGCAGGTCCAGCCGCCGCACGTCGGGCGCATCCTGCAGCGCCGCATGGCCACGGAACTCGAAGCCGCTGCTGCCGCTGCGGCTGCGGTGGTGGCCCGGGAACAGGCCCACCGCCGCGCCGGCGACGCGGTAGTGCAGTTCGCGGATGCGCGTCATCGCAAGGTCAAGGCGCAGCGACCGCCGCCACGATCGCCGACATCAGCCGTGGCGAGATCTCGTGGCGGTGCAGCTCGAACACCGGCTGGTAACACAGCCGGTGCGCGATGGTCTCGACGAACACGGCCTGCACGTCCTCCGGCGTGACATAGCTGCGGCCCTCGAGCCAGGCGGCCACGCGCGACGCACGCAGCAGCAGGCTCATGCCGCGCGGGCTGGCGCCGGCGAGCATCAGCTGCGAGGCGTCGAGGTCGGACAGCGTCACGCCGAACTTCGCCGGCTCGGCGGTGGCGCGCCACAGGCCGAGCGCGTAGTTCTGCAGCGCGTCGGAGGCCTGCACACTGCGCTGGATCACCTCGGCCAGCGCGTTGAGCTCGCGGTGCGGCACCATCGCCGACTGCAGCGCGCCGACGAGGCGGTCGGTGTCGTGGAAGCGCGGGTCGAACATCAGCGCGCGGCGCTGCGCATCTTCGGCCGGCGCGTCGATGGTGATCTCCATCATGAAGCGGTCGCGCGCGGCCGACGAGATCTCGAAGGTCTCCTCGCGCTCGACGCGGTTGCGGTCGGCGAACACCAGCAGGTGCGGGAAGTGGAACTCGCGGTTGAAGGCCGACACGCTGCGCTCGGCCATCACGCGCAGCAGCAGCGCATGCACCTGCGGACGGGCGCGGTTGATCTCGTTGAAGAAGAAGATCGCCAGGTCCTCGCCGTGGCGGATCAGCGGGCCCGGCTCGACGGCCGGGCGGCCCTGCTCGCTGATGTAGGTGTAGTAGACGAGGTCGTTGGGCATCAGGTCGACGGTGCCCTCGGTGCGCGCGAAGGCGCCGCCGAGCACCTGCGCGAAGGCGCGCAGCAGTGTCGTCTTGCCGACGCCCACGTCGCCCTGCAGCAGCACGTGGCCGCGCGCGAACACCGCGGTGTTGACCAGCCGCAGCACGCGCGCCTGGCCGATCACCGCCTTGCCGACTTCGGCTTCCAGCGTCAGGGCCCGCTGCCGCCAATCGGCGAGCAGCGCATCATTGCGGTCCATGCGGCGTCCTTCGTTGCACCTGCGTGATCGTGCCACGGCCTGGCACAGTGTGCGCCAGGGACGGCACAGCAGGCCCGGATCGGCGCTGCACCGGCCCGGGGAAGCAAGAGGCAAGCCGCCTTCGCGACCGGCTCAGAACTGCAGCCGCACGCCCAGCCAGGCGGCCCGCGGCGCGCCCGGGCCGACGAACTGCTCGGCCCGCCAGTCGGCCGGCGCCTGCAGCACGCCGCCGGCATCGAATGCGTTGGCGCCGAGCAGCCCGGCGGTGGCGTAGCGACGGTCGAAGACGTTGGCCAGCTTGCCGAACAGCTCGACGTTGGCGCCGAGCTTCCAGCTGCCGGTCAGGTCGACCACCGCGAAGCCGCCGACCCGGCCGCTGCCGTTGAAGTCGACGCCGTCGGGCTGGTGGGCGTTGTTCTCGTTGCCGCGCACGAACTGGCCCGAGTAGGCGCGCAGCTGCGTACCGACGCTCCAGCCCGCCGCCGGCTGCCAGTCGGCGCCGAACTTGAAGCTGTGCTGCGGCAGGCCGGGGATGCGGTTGCCCGGGCGGATCTCGATCTCGTCGTCGCCGGTGCAGGCGGCGCTGGTCTCGGCCGTGCTGTTGTGCTCGGCCACGATGCAGGCCGAGGACTGGTAGGTGGCGCGCAGGTAGCTGTACGAGGCCGACCAGCCGAAGCGGCTGTACTGCTGCGCCAGGCCGAGCTCGAAGCCCTGGCGCTGCGTGCGGCCGAAGTTGGTGAAGTAGCCGGCCGCCAGGCCGTTGCTGATGAACAGCAGATCGTCGCTGTTGACGGTGCGGAACAGCGCCGCGTTCCACTGCAGCTGCGGCGCGAACTTGCCACGCGCGCCGATCTCCAGCGTGCGCGAGACCACCTGCTTGAGCGGCGGGTCGGACTGCAGCGCATTGGGCAGCACGCAGGCGTTGGCCGGGTCGGAGCAGCCCAGCTCGATCGGGCTGGGCGCGCGGTTGCCCTGGCTGAGGCTGCCGAACAGCGTGAGCGTCGGGGTGGCCTGCCAGGTCAGCCCGGCGGCGGGGTTGAACTTGCGATAGCGGCCTTCGCCGTCGAGCGTGGTCGGCAGGCCGAGCGTGATGCGGCCGTCGTCGACGGTGCTCACGCGGGTGTCGTTGTAGCGGCCGGACAGCGTCAGCTGCAGGTTCGGCTGCAGCGAGATCAGGTCGTGCACGTACAGGCTGGCGGTGCGGCTGCGGCCGTGGATCAGCGCATCGACTTCGGCGACATCGGTCGGGATCACGGCGCGCGTGGCGTCGAGATCGCCTTCGGCCTCGGTCTGCTCGAAGTCGCTGCGCGAGCGGTCGATCGACACGCCCAGCGTGAGTTGCTGGCCGTGCAGCAGGTGGGTCGACTGCAGGGCCAGTCCCTCGCCGCGCTGCGTCGTGCGGGTGCGGTTCTCGACGCCGGCCTCGGGCACCGTGGGCGGATCGTAGCCGTCGTTCAGGTCGCCGTTGAGCGTGGCGCTGCGCGAACGGCGCAGGTAGGCGGTGGCCGAGAGCTGGTGCGATGCGCTGACCTCGTAGCTCGTGCTCAGCGTGAGCATGCTCATCTTCGTGCGCGTCTGGTCGGGCCGCGTGTACACCTGTGCCCGGTTCTGCGCGAGCATCGTCTCGGGCAGCGGACCGTTGCCGATGAGATCGTTGTCGGCGTGGGTGAGACTCAGCGTCCACGAGAATTCGCCCAGGTGCTGGCCGCCCTTGACGAACAGCTGCTTCACCTTCGAGGGCGAGTACTCGCGCCAGCCCTCCTCGTCGAACACGCTGCCGGCGATGAAGAGGTGGCCCGTCTCGCCGAGCCGCCGGCCGTGCGTCACCTCGCCGGAGAATCGCTTGAACGAGCCGGCCTGCAGCTCCACCTCGGTGCCGGGGTGGGTGTCGCCGCTCTTCGTCTGCAGCGTCAGCGCGCCGCCCAGCGTGTTCAGGCCGAACACCGGGTTGGAGCCGGGCAGCAGCGTCAGGTTGGCCAGCGCGGCGCGCGGCACCAGGTCCCAGTTGACGACGTCGCCGAACGGGTCGTTGATGCGCACACCGTCCTGGAACACCGACAGGCCCTGCGGCGTGCCCAGCAGCGGGCTGGCGGTGAAGCCGCGGTAGTTGACGTCCATCTGGTACGGGTTGCCCTGCACCTCGTTGACGTTGGCGCTGGGCAGCAGCGTGGTCATCGCGTCGGGCAGGTTCAGGCTCTGCGCCTGGCGCAGGCGCTTGTCGCCCAGCGTCTGCACGTTCGACGGGATCTGGTCCTTCGGCACGCCGACGCCGGGCAGCGTCGTGGCGCCGACGACCTCGACGCTCGGCAGGGTCTGGCCCGACTGCGCCTGCGCCAGGCCGGCGAACAGCGTCAGGCTGGCCAGCGCCAGGGGTTGCAGGCGCCAGCGCGGCGTGCGGGTGGTGTTCATGGGGTCTCCTCGTGGGCCGCCGTCTTGGCCGCGGCGAGCGTGGCGCCGACGCTATCGAAGGGCGCCGGCGCGAGCCAGGGAAAACTTCCCGCGCTGCGTCAGAGCGAGGCGCTGTCGATGACGCCGTGGCGGATCGCCAGGTGCGCCAGCGCCGCCGAGGTGGCGACGCCGAGCTTTTCCTTGATGGTGGTCTGGTGGTTCGACACCGTCTTGGCGCTCAGCTTCAGCGCCTGCGCGCACTGCGCCGCCGACTCGCCCAGCGCGAGGCGGCGGAACACCTCGAACTCGCGCGCGCTCAGCGTCGCCAGCCGCTCGGTCTCGTCCAGCGGGTCGCGCTGCAGCCACTCGGCGGGCAGTTCGGGCGCCAGGTAGCGGCGGCCGGCCTGCAGCGCCCGCACGCCCTCGACCAGGCATTCCGGCGGGCTGGACTTGGGGATGTAGCCGCGCGCCCCCGCGTCCAGCGCGCGCCGCACCAGCAGCGCGCCGTCGTGCATGCTGAACACCAGCACGCGCGCCTGCGCGTCGCGCTGCAGCACGCGGCGGATCAGTTCCAGCCCGCCGGCGGGCATGGACAGGTCGGTGACCAGCACGTCCGGGCCGTGGGCGAGCCAGGCCGCGTAGGCCTCCTGGCCGTCGTTCGCGTCGGCCACGACGCGGATGTCGCCTGCCTGCTCGAGCAGGCGCTGGTAGCCGGTGCGCACGACCGGGTGGTCGTCGGCGATCAGCACGCGGATCACGGCGTGGCTCCTGGAGATCGAGGACCTTCAGCTCGGCGCACGCGCCATCCCCATGCGTTCGACCGCGATCTTCTCCTTGGCGACCTCCTCGCGCAGCCACTGGCCGTACTCCGCGGGGCCGAGGTAGTTCAGGTCCTGGTCGTATTTGCCGATCTCGTGCACGAACGCCGGATCGAACATCGCCTTGCGGAAGGCCTCGTGCAGGGTCGAGACGACCGCGGCCGACATGCCGCGCGGGCCGCCCAGGCCGTAGGGCGACATCGCGACGATCGGGTGGCCGAGCTCTTTGAGCGTGGGCACGTTCGGCCAGCGCGGCGAACGTTTCGCCGCGAAAGTGGCCAGCAGGCGCAGCCGCCCCGAATCGACGAAAGGTGCGAAGCCGGTGGAGTTGACGCCCACCATCACCTGCCCGGTGTCCACCGCCAGCACCTGCTCCGAGGTGCCCTTGTAGGGCACGTGGATGTACTTCAGGCCGCGTGCGGTGAACAGTTCCTCGAGCACCATGTGCGGCGTGGTGCCCACGCCGTTGGTGGCGATGCTCAGTTCGCCGGGGCGTGCCTTGGCGAAGGCGAACAGGTCGTCCAGCGTGCGGAAGGCACTGGCGGCCTGGACCAGCACGCCGAAGGTGACGCCGGAGATCTGGATGATCGGCGTGACGTCGCGGATCGGGTCCCACAGCACCTTCTGCGTGAAGGGCACGCGCAGCACCGGCTGCGGGATCTGCGCGATGGTGTAGCCGTCGGGCTCGGCCTGCTGCAGGATCGGCATGGCCAGCGTGCCGCCGGCGCCCGGCCGGTTCTCGACCAGCACCCGCTGGCGCAACTGGCGGCCGGCGAGCTCGGCGAGCAGGCGCATCGTGATGTCGGTAGCGCCGCCGGCCGCCCAGGGCACCCACAGGGTCACCGGGCGCGTCGGAAAGGCGTCGCTGGCGCGGGTGGGCGCCGCATGCGCGGTGCCGATGGCGGCCATCCAGGCCAGCCACTGGCGACGGGTCCAGCCGCCGGCGCTCACGATCCACCCCCGCCGCGCTTGGTCAGGCCGCCGAAGCCGCGCTGCGGGTCGTAGCCCCAGCAGGCCAGGCCGAAGAACACCGCGAGGCAGCCGAGCACCACCCAGGGTGCCAGGCCCGGGTCCTTGCCGTAGAGGGCGAAACGGATCCACTCCACGGCGTGCGTGAACGGGTTGAAGCGCGCCAGCTGGTAGACCCACTCGGCGCCCGACTCCTGCAGCTTCCACAGCGGGTACAGCGCGGTCGACATGAAGTACATCGGGAAGATGACGAAGTTCATCGTGCCGGCGAAGTTCTCCAGCTGCTTGATGTGCACCGACAGCAGCAGGCCGAGCGCGCCGAGCATCAGCGCGCCGGCGAGCAGCGCCAGCAGGGCATGCAGCACGTTCCAGTCGAACACCGGAAGCTCGGTGCCCAGCAGCAACGCCACGACCACGAAGGCCAGCGCCTGCAGCACCGACAGCAGCGCCGTCGCGCAGAGCTTGCAGAACAGCAGCCAGGCCCGTGGCAGCGGCGCGGTGAGCAGCAGTCGCATCAGCCCCATCTCGCGGTCGTAGACCATGGCCAGCGACGACTGCATGCCGTTGAACAGCAGCACCATGCCCACCAGCCCCGGCGCGATGTAGACGTCGTAGGGGATGTAGGTGTCGTAGGGCTCGACGATGGCGACGCCGAACACGTTGCGAAAGCCCGCGGCGAACACCGCCAGCCACAGCAGCGGCCGCACCAGCGCCGAGACGAGCCGGCCGGTCTGCTGCGAGAACTTCAGCAGCTCGCGCAGCACGATGGCGCGCAGCGCCTGCAGCGCATGCGGCAGGCCGCGGCGCACTCCGGCGGCGGGGGTCAGCGCGGCGCTTTGCATAGCTTCTCCGGCGCATCGGCGCCCAGGGTGTCGAGCACGTTGCTCGGGTGCAGCAGGCCTTCGATGGGCGCCTGCGAGATGACGCCCTGCCCGTCGGTGAGCAGCAGGCTCTGGCGCAGCTGGCCGTCCCAGGGCCGGAACGTCATCGCCGTGCCCTTGGAACCGTCCACCGGCGTCTTCGGCAGCGCCTGCGCCCAGGCCGCGTTCGGCCCCTTGGGCGCAGCCACGGCCAGCGTCACCAGCGTCTTGCCGGCCAGCCAGGCCGTCCAGTCGTTGGCGGTCATCGGCCGCTTGTGGGCCTTGGCGAAACGGCGCGAGACCTGCGGCGCGCCGAAGCGCTCGAACTGCGCATGCCAGGCCACCGCCACGAGGCCGGCATCGCCGACCACCGGCCGCGGCAGCACGGTGCGGTAGGGCAGCGCGCGGGCGAACTCGCCGTCGCTGTCGACCACCCAGACCGCGTCGTAGCTCGCGCCGGCGGTCAGCAGCAGCGGGTTGGCGAGATCGCGCTCGCGCGGGTCGGCCGACAGCTTGAAGGGCTTGCTCGCCACCACCTTCAGACCGTAGCGCTTCATCGAGGCCTGCGCGGTGGCGGCGCGCAGCTGGTCCGCCGGGCTCGGGCCGACGAGCAGCAGCAGCTGGGTCCACTTGCGCGAGACCAGGGTCTGCGCGAGCGCGTCGCTGCGCATGCGTTCGCTCGGGATCAGGTGGAACAGGCGCGCGCGGCAATCCTGCGCGCGCAGCCGGTCGGCCGGGTCGCCGACGTTGAGCACCGGGATCTTCACCGCGTCGACGACGGCGAGCAGCCAGTCGGTGGGCAGGTCGGCCACCAGCACGGCGGCGCCGCCCTTCTCGGCGGCCAGCGCGGCGCTCCGGGCCGCGTCGAGCGAAGCGGCGGCCTGCGTCGTGACGGCCACGCCCGCCTGCGCGGCATCGAGCTCGAACTGGCTCTCGTCGAGTGCCATCTGCAGGCCGTCGCCGGCCGGGCCGCCGGGGTGGCCGAGGTAGGCGCGCTCGACACGCGTGCGCTCCAGGCGCGGATCGTCCGCCGGCACCAGCAGGGTCGCTTTCAGCGTGGCGGCCAGCGCCGGCGCCGACAACAGCACCAGCGCCAGCGCTGCGAATCGGGACCTCATTCGACGACCACCACGCCGTAGGGCACGCGGCCGACCGGGATGCTCTTGACCGCCTTGGCGCCGGCCACGTCGACCACGGTGACGTCGTCACTCAGGCCGTTGACAACCCACAGCCGCGCCTCGGCCTTGTCGAGCGTCACGTTCCAGGGCCGCTTGCCCACCAGCACGAGGTTCGTCACCTTGCGGCCGGGCACGTCGACGAAGGCGACATGGTTGGCGCGGCCCAGTGCCACGAAGGCGCGCTTGCCGTCGCGCGACATCGTGATGCCCACCGGCGAGATGTCTTCGGCGCGCGCGCCCTTGACCTCGAACTTGACCGTGCCGGCGACGCTGTGGTCGGCGGTGGAGACGATGCTCACGCTGGCGTCGAGCTCGTTGGTGACCCACAGCTCCTTGCCGTCGGGCGTCAGCGCCATGCGGCGCGGGCGCTTGCCGACCTTGACGTTCTTCACCACCTTGGCGGTGGCCACGTCGATCACGTGAACCAGGCTGGCCACCTCGGAGGTGACGTACAGCGTCTTGCCGTCGGCGCTGATCTTCACGCCCTCGGGCTCCTTGCCGACCTTGACCGACTGCAGCACCTTGCCGCTGGCGGCGTCGACGAAGCTGGCCGCGCCCTCGTCTTCGTTGGAGACGTAGACCGTCTTGCCGTCGGGCGACACGTCGAAGGCTTCCGGCTCCTCGCCCAGCGGCAGGCGGCGCACCGACTTGGCCGTGGCCGGGTCGATCACGTCGGCGGCGTTGGAGTCGGTGCAGGCCACCATCAGCTTGCCGTCGGGCAGGCGCTGGATGTGGCGGCCGCGCTTGCAGGTGGACACCGTGCCCTTCACCGCCAGCGTCTGGGCATCGATCATCGTCAGCGCATCGTCCTTCTCGCTGCTGACGTAGGCGGTGCCCTGGGCGGCGGCGGTGGCGGCCAGGGCGAGCATCGGCGCGATCAGCGCACGGGCGGTGGACAGCATGGGCATCGTTCCTGGGATCATGTTCAATGGGTGCGGGCGATGAAGCCCGCCTCGAGCGTGGCTTCGCCGAGCGCCGCCGTCACGTCGGCCGGGCTGCCGTCGGCCAGCAGTCGGCCCTTGTGCAGCACCAGCACGCGGTCGGCGCCCTCGGTCTCCTCGACCCAGTGGGTCGCCCACAGCACGCAGACGCCGCGCTCGCGGACGTCCGCATGCAGCGCCGCCAGCAGGTCCTGGCGCGACTTCGGGTCGAGACCGACGGTGGCTTCGTCCATCAGCAGCACGCTGGGTTGGTGCAGGCTGGCGCGAACCAGTTCCACCTTTCGGCGGTTGCCGCCGGAGAGCTCGCGCACCTTGCGCTCGAGCTGGCCGTCCAGGCCGAGGCGCTTGCAGCCGCTGTCGATGCGCTCGCGCGCCAGCGCGCCGGGCAGGCCGTGCAGGTCGGCCTGGAACATCAGGTTGCGGCGGACGCTCAGGTCCAGGTCGAGCGAGATCTGCTGGAACACCACGCCGATGTGGCGCAGCGCGTCGGCGCCCGCATGGCGGAGCGAGTGGCCCGCCACCTCCACATCCCCCTCGTCGGCAGCGAACAGCCCGGTCAGCACCTGGAACAGCGTGGACTTGCCGGCGCCGTTGGGCCCGAGCAGCGCCACGAAGCTGCCCGGCGCCAGCGCCAGGGTCAGCTTGTCGAGGGCGGCGTGCTTGCCGTATCGCTTGGTCAGGCCCGTCGTGCGCAGCACGGCGGCGGAAGGGTCAATGGTCATCGATGCGGTCGGGCCTGGTGGTCTGCGATTGGCACGGGTCAAGATGGAGGGTCGAGCAAGCGCCGGGCCTGTCGGCGCGCGGCGGCACGATTGGATGAGGGCCGGCCCGTCGTCGCAAGGGCGTGGAATCCCGCGCTTGATTTTCGGCGCGTGACACACCCCGCGGCGCCGATCCGGTCGGTGCGGTCGATTGTGTCTCGCATCGATGAAACACTCTGTTCCGCAGTCGATGACACGGATTCGGCGCACCTTGTCAGCGGCCTCTCACTGAGCGCCGTTCGCGTCAGCAGTTCAGGCCGCCAGGACCCGTGGTTTCCCTATGAGGATCATCCCTGGAGTACGGGCGTTGCAGGCCTCCAGACGGCACATTTCGGTGCGACAGGGCCACACGATGGTCGGCCGCGGCAGGCCCGTCGGCGTTGAGGACTGGAACCACCGGTCGGAAGCGCCGATGACGGACAGGCGGCAGAAAAAGCGGGCGCAGAAATTGCGGTTGGGCCGACGCCGAGCTCTCGAGATCGCGCGGGGTGTTGGTCCAAAGGTAGTACCGCGCGAAACAGACTCCGGTCACTTCAACAAGGAGACATCGATGCGAATTTCAGGGCAATCCCGCAGCCATGCCTGGTCGGCATTGGGTTTGGCGGTTCTTGCACTTCCGGGCTTGGCGCTGGCCAACGCGGACGTGGAAAAGAACATCGCCAACTCCAAGAACTGGGCGATGCAGGCTGGCGACATGTTCAACCAGCGCTACAGCAAGCTGAACCAGATCACCACGGGCAACGTGGGCAAGATGCAGGTCGCGTGGACCTTCTCCACCGGCGTGCTGCGCGGCCACGAGGGCTCGCCGCTCGTGATCGACGGCAAGATGTACCTGCACTCGCCGTTCCCGAACAAGGTGTTCGCGATCGACCTGGACACCCAGAAGATCCTCTGGAAGTACGAGCCGAAGCAGGACCCGGCCGTGATTCCGCAGATGTGCTGCGACACGGTGAACCGCGGTCTGGCCTATGCCGAAGGCAAGGTCATCCTGCAGCAGGCCGACTCCAACCTGATCGCGCTGGACGCCAAGACCGGCAAGCTGGTCTGGTCGGTGAAGAACGGCGACCCGAAGCTGGGTGCCGTCAACACCAACGCGCCGCACGTGTTCAAGGACAAGGTCATCACCGGCATCTCCGGTGGCGAATGGGGTGTGCGCGGCTTCATCGCCGCCTACAACCTGTCCGACGGCAAGCCGGCCTGGAAGGGCTACAGCGTCGGCCCCGACGCCGAGATGCTGATCGACCCGGACAAGACCACCACCTGGACCGACGGCGCCGTCAAGCCCGTGGGCAAGGATTCTTCGCTGAAGACCTGGAAGGGTGACCAGTGGAAGATCGGCGGCGGCACCACCTGGGGCTGGTACAGCTACGACAAGGCGCTCAACGCCATGTTCTACGGCACGGGCAACCCGTCGACCTGGAACCCGGCGCAGCGCCCCGGCGACAACAAGTGGTCCATGTCCATCTGGTCGCGCGACGTCGACACCGGCAAGGTCAACTGGGTCTACCAGATGACGCCGTTCGACGAGTGGGACTTCGACGGCATCAACGAGATGATCCTCGCGGACATCAACGTGAAGGGCAAGCCGACCAAGGCGCTGGTGCACTTCGACCGCAACGGCTTCGCGTACACCCTGGACCGTACCAACGGTGCCCTGCTGGTGGCCGAGAAGTACGACCCGAAGGTGAACTGGGCCACGCACGTGGACATGAAGACCGGCCGTCCGCAGGTCGTGTCGAAGTACTCCACCGCGCAGAACGGTCCGGACGTCAACACCAAGGGCATCTGCCCGGCAGCTCTGGGTTCCAAGGACCAGCAGCCGGCGTCGTTCGACCCGAACACCAAGCTCTTCTACGTGCCGACGAACCACGTCTGCATGGACTATGAGCCGTTCAAGGTCGAGTACACCGCAGGCCAGCCGTACGTGGGCGCCACGCTGTCGATGTTCCCGGCCCCGGGAAGCCACGGCGGCATGGGCAACTACATCACCTGGGACGCAGGCACCGGCAAGATCGTGCAGAGCAAGGCGGAGAAGTTCTCGGTGTGGAGCGGCTCGCTCAACACCGCGGGCGGCCTGTCCTGCTACGGCACGCTCGAGGGTTACCTGAAGTGCGTCGATGCGAAAGACATCAACAAGGAACTTTTCAAGTTCAAGACGCCCTCAGGGATCATCGGCAACGTGTTCACGTACGAGCACAAGGGCAAGCAGTTCATCGGCGTGTTCTCGGGCATTGGCGGCTGGGCCGGCATCGGCATGGCAGCGGGCCTCGAGAAGGACACCGACGGCCTGGGCGCCGTGGGCGGCTACCGCGAGCTGAACCAGTACACGGAACTGGGTGGATCGCTGACCGTGTTCGCACTGCCGAACTGATCGCAGCACAAGGGCCGGGCACACTGCCGGCCTGAACCCGGGGGGATGGCGCCCGAGGGCACCGTCCCCCTTTTTCACAACGGAAGACGCACAAATGTTTCGGAAAACTCTGCTGGCCCTGTCCCTCCTCGCTGCCGGTTCCGCTTTCGCCCAGTCGCAGCTCTATACCGTCGTCGACGGCTACAAGGTCGACGAGAACACGATGAAGGGGTTCCGCACCTGGCGCGCCGCGGCCTGCGACCGCTGCCACGGAGCCAACCAGGAAGGCATGGTCGGCCCGTCGCTCGTCAACAGCCTGAAGACGCTGACGAAGGAAGAGTTCGTGAAGACCGTGCGCGACGGCCGCCTCGAGAAGGGCATGCAGAGCTTCGGCACCAGCCAGCAGGTGATGGACAACATCGATCATCTGTACGCGTACCTGAAGGGCCGCTCCGATGGCGCCATCACCCGCGCCAAGGTCGAGCCGATCGCCAAATGACCCTGATCCGCATCGCGGCGCTGAGCGCCGCCATGGTCTGGGCCCTGCCCGCCGCGGCCCAGGATGCCCCGCCCAAGCGCGAGGCACTGCGCGTGTGCCAGGACCCGAACAACCTGCCGTTCTCGAACACGAACGCCGAAGGCATCGAGAACCGCATCGCCGAGGTGTTCGGCAAGGCCCTGGGCCTGCCTGTCACCTACTACTCCTTTCCGCAGCGGCTGGCCTTCATTCGCAACACGCTGCGCTACAAGCTGCCGGGGCAGGACTACCCCTGCGACATCGTGATGGGCGTGCCCGCGGGCTACGACCAGGTGTCGGTGACCAAGCCCTACTATCGCTCCACCTATGCGCTGGTGTTCGCACAGGGCAAGGGCATGGACCAGGTCCGTTCCGGCCAGGACTTCCTCAAGCTCGACCGCGCCGTGCTGGCCAAGCTGCGCATCGGCCTGTACGACCGCTCGCCGGCCTCCGACTGGCTGTCCAAGCACGGCCTGGTCGACAGCGGCGTGCCCTACCAGATCATGAACGCCGACCCGAAGCAGTACCCGGGCGAGATCATCGAGAAGGACCTCGCCGCCGGGAAGATCGACGCCGCCATCGTGTGGGGCCCGATCGCCGGCTACTTCGCCAAGCGCGTCACCTCGCCTGCGCTGACGGTGGTGCCGCTGCGCTCCGAGCCGGGCGTCAAGTTCGACTACGAGATGGCCATGGGCGTGCGCTACGGCGAGCGCGAATGGAAGCAGCAGGTCGAGGGCCTGCTCGAGTCCCGCAAGGCCGAGATCGGCGCCATCCTCAAGGAGTTCGGCGTCCCCATCGTCGACGAGACCTACGCCGCGCAGAAGCCCTGAGGGCGTGGCAAGCTGCCACCATGAAGTGCCTGCTGTCCCTGACCCTGCTGCCGGCGCTCGCCGTGCCGCTGCAGCCGGCGTTCGCCGCGCTTGACCAGGCCGCCTACGTGAGCCTGGCCGCCAGCGTGCTGCGCGTGGAGGCGCCGCGGCCGCGCGGAGGTTATGCCTTCGGCTCGGCGGTGGCGGTGGCGCCCGACAAGGTGGTGACCAACTGCCATGTCACGCGCGAGGCACAGCAGATCCACGTGCTGCGCGCCGGCCTGCGCTGGCCCGTGCAGTGGCAGGCGAGCGACCTGACCCGCGACCTGTGTCTCCTGCAGGTGCCCGGCCTGGAGGCACGGCCGGTGGCGCTGGGCCATGCCGCCACGCTGGCCATCGGCCAGCAGGTCACGGCGCTGGGCTACACCGGCGGCCTGGGCATCCAGAACAGCGCCGGTGAGGTCGTGCAGCTGCACCGCCACGACGGCGCCCAGGTGATCCAGAGCACCAACTGGTTCAGCTCCGGCGCCAGCGGCGGCGGCCTGTTCGACGATGAAGGCCGGCTCGTGGGCATCCTCACCTTCCGGCTGCGCGGCGGCGAGTCGCATTACTACGCTGCGCCGGCCGAATGGGTCGCGCAGTTGCTCTCCGAGACGCAGCGGGGCAGCTTCCGCAAGGTGATGCCGCTGGACAGCCAGCCGCTGCCCTACTGGCAGGCCGGCCCGTCCGCGCAGCCCCGCTTCCTCAAGGCAGCGGTGCTGGTGCAGAACGACCGCTGGAGCGAACTCGAGGCACTCGCGTCCGAATGGTCGCGCGCCGAGCCGGACGATGCCGAAGCCTGGTACCTGCTGGGCACCGCGCTGGCCCGCCAGGACCGCCTGCGCGAAGCGCGTGTCGCCCTCGAATGCTCGCTGAGCCTGGAACCTGCGCGTGCCGCGGCGCGCGAGCGGCTCGCCGATGTGGCGAATCGCGGCGCGACGGCCTCTTCTTCCCCGAAACCCTGTCCCACCGATCGGCCCTGACCCCATGACGCTCCGTTCCCCTTCCGCCCTGCGGCACGCTGCCGCCGCGCTGGCCGCCCTGCTCGGCCTGGCCGCACCGGCCCTGGCCGCCGAGGACTTCTCTGCCGCCGAGCGCGCGCTGTTCATGACGAACCAGCTCGCGGCGCTGAAGCCGCCGGCCACGCTGAACTACTCCTTCAGCAAGGCCGGCAGCATGGAGGAGGCGTTCGACGACAAGGTCAGCATCAAGCTCAAGGCCAAGGCCGACGGCAAGTGCTGCGCCGCTGCGGCCGAGTTCCTCGGCGGCCCGCGCAAGCTCTCGCTGCCCGAGGTCGACGAGGCCGAGGGCAACCCGGTGGTGCTGTACTTCCTCGAACGGGACATCCGCGAGATGAGCCGGCTGACCAAGGGCCAGCCGAACTACTTCCGCAAGCGCATCCGCATGGCCATCTACGACGGGGCGAAGATCACCGAGGTGTCGCTGCCCTACCGCGGCAAGACCATCGCGGCGCGCGAGATCAGCATCGCGCCGTACCTCGACGACCCGCTGCGTGCGCGTTTCGAGAAGCTCGCCAACAAGCAGTACGTCTTCACGCTGTCCGACGCGGTGCCCGGCGGCGTCTACGCGGTGCGCACGCGCATCGACGGCGAGTCGGCGGCCGCCGCGCCGCTGATGGTCGAGGAGATGGTGATCGATGGCGCCAAGCCCGCGACGCGCAACCCCTGAACTCCGGAAGACCCCGATGAAGACCTTGTCCCGATTCCTCGCCGCCGCCGCGCTGCTCGCCGTGGCCGGCACCGCCGCCGCCAACGACTTTCCGACCGTCGACCGGGTGCTCTACGTGCAGGAGTGCATGAAGGCCCACCCCGGGCCGAACTACGAGATGGTCAACAAGTGCTCCTGCGCGCTCGATGCCATCGCGCGCGAGGTCAAGCACGAGGACTTCGTGACCATGCAGACCATCGTCAACGCCGTCTCGATCGGCGGCGAGCGCGGCGGCGAACTGCGCGACAACGAGACCATCAAGCCGCAGATCAAGCGCTACCGCGAGCTGCAGGCCAAGGTGCAGCAGGGCTGCTTCATCGCGCCGAAGTAGGCCCGCCATGAACCGCCTCGCCCGCCTGTTCGCCGCGCTGCTGCTCGCCGCCGCGGGCCTGGCGCACGCGCGCAACCTGCAGCCTACCGACGACCCGGAGACCAGCCCGGTGTGGCTGAAGGTGCGGGCGAGCCTGTTCGAGGGCCGCAGCATCGCGCCGGCGCCGGCCGACCTGCTGGTGCTGGAGGCGCCGGCGCGCGCCATCGACGCCGCGGTGGTGCCGATCGCCATCCGCTCGCGCTGGCCGCAGGGCGGCGGCCGCTACGTCGCCAAGCTCTACCTGATCATCGACGCGAACCCGTCGCCCATCTCGGCGATCTTCCAGTTCTCGCCCGAGAGCGGCCGCGCCGAGATCGAGACGCGCGTGCGCGTCGATGCCTACTCGCACGTGCGCGCCATCGCCGAGACCAGCGACGGCAAGCTGTACGGCGTGACGCGCTTCGTGAAGGCGTCCGGCGGCTGCTCGGCGCCGGCCGGCAGCGACGCGCAGGCCGCGGCCGCCTCGATGGGCCAGATGCGCTTTCGCGTCGAAGGCGACCTGAAGAGCCGCACGCCGGTGCTCGCGCAGCTGATGATCGACCATCCCAACCATTCCGGCCTGGCGATGGACCAGTACTCGCGCCAGTTCACGCCGGCGCACTACGTGCGCAAGGTCGACGTGACCTACGACGGCAAGCCGGTGTTCAGCGCCGACGTGGACTTCTCGATCAGCGAGAACCCGAACTTCCGCTTCTGGTTCCTGCCGCAGGGCAACGGCGAGTTGCGCGCCACCGTGGTCGACTCGCGCGACCTGCGCTTCGTCGCCGCACAGGCGCTGCGCGACACGCCGAAATGACCGTTCGGACCCTGGCCTTCGCGCTGTGGCTGGCCGGCGGCTCGGCCGCGGCGGCGCCGTTCGCCTACATCACCAACCAGGGCAGCCACGACGTCTCCGTGATCGACCTGGCGCAGCAGAAGGTGATCGCCACCGTGCCGGTGGGCCGCTCGCCGGCCGGCGTGGTCGCATCCAGCCGCGCCGGCCGCGTCTTCGTGTCCAACCCGGACAGCCGCACGATCTCGGTGATCGACATGCGCACGCAGCGCCTGGTCGACACGCTGCCGGCGGGCGCCGGCCCGGTGGGCATCGACGCCTCGCCCGACGGCACGCGCCTGTTCGTCGCCGACTGGTACCGCAACCGCCTGCTGCTGATCGACGCGACGCGCCCCGACGCGGCGGCGGACGAGATCGCGGTCGGCAAGGCTCCGGCCGGCGTGGCCGTGTCCGCCGACGGCCGCACGGTGTTCGTGGCCGAGCGCGACGACGACAGCGTGGCCGCGATCGACGTCGCCACGCGGACGATCCGCGCGCGTGTGCGCGTCGGCACGCACCCCTTCGCGCTGCTGATCGACGAGCCGCGCCAGCGCCTGTACGCGCTGAACGTGCTCAGCGACGACGTCTCCGTGATCGACCTGCGCACACTGAAGGTCACGGCCACGGTGAAGGTCGGCCGCGCGCCCTACGGCGCGGCGCTGACCCACGCCGGGAAGCTGCTCTACGTGACCAACCAGCACGCCGACACGGTGAGCGTCATCGACACCGAGACCCTGGCCGTGCGGCGCACGCTCGACGGCTTCGGCTACCCCGAGGGCGTGGCCGCGCACGGCGACCGCGTCTACGTCGTCAACTGGATGGACGACAACGTCAGCGTGCTCGACGCCGAGAGCGGCCGTTCGCTGGCGCGCATCGACACCGGCAAGAACAGCCGCGGCTTCGGCGCCTTCATCGGCGCGCCCGCCGCCCCTTGAATCTTCACCCTTCGAACCCGAGGAGACCCACGATGTTTTCAAGCACCCGCCGATGGCTCACCGCCCTCGCCCTGCTGACCGGCTTCACCGGCCTGATCGCCCCCGCCGCCGCCCACGGCCCGACGCGCCAGAAGGTGGTCGAGACCATCGCCATCGACGCGCCGGCCGACAAGGTGTGGGCGATCATCGCCAACTTCGACGCGCTGAAGGCCTGGCACCCGGCGGTGGCCGAGAGCCCGGCCAGCAAGGGCAACGAAGAAGGCTCGGTGCGCGAGCTCAAGCTCAAGGGCGGCGGTGAACTGACCGAGACGCTGGAAAGCCACGACGCGGCGAAGATGAAGTACAGCTACCGCGCCAAGGACGGCGGCGCCCTGCCGGTGACCAACTACACCTCGACGATCACCGTGAAGGCCGAGGGCAAGGGCTCGGTGGTGGAGTGGCGCGGCGCCTTCTACCGCGGCTACCCGAACAACGACCCGCCGCCCGACAAGAACGACGAAGCGGCCGTGGCCGCGGTCACCGGCGTCTACAAGGCCGGGCTGGCGAACCTGAAGACGATCGCCGAGCGCAAGTAGCCTGACCATGACGCTGATCTCGCGGCGCCGCGCGCTGCTCGGCCTGGGCGCCGCGGCACTGGCCGGCTGCGCCACGACACCGCCTGCGGCCGCACCCGTGCCCGGCGCACCGCCCGTGGCGCGGCAGCTCGCGCCCGGTGTCTATGTGATGCCCGGCAGCGTGGGGGCGGCCGACGAGAGCAATCTCGGCCGCATCGGCAACGCCGGCTTCATCGTCGGCGAGCGCGGCGTGATCGCGGTCGACACCGGCACCTCGCATGCGCACGGCCGCGCGCTGCTCGCGGCGATCCGCGCCGTCACCGACCAGCCGGTGCGCGTGGCGCTGGTCACCCACACGCGGCCGGAGTTCCTGTTCGGCGGCGCGGCCTTCCGCGAGCTCGGCATCCCGGTGCGCATGCACAGCCGCACGTCGCGGCTGATGGCCTCGCGCTGCGAGACCTGCCTGAAGGCGCTGCGCCAGACGGTCGGCGAGGAACCGCTGCGCGGCACCGCGATGTACAAACCCGACCAGGAGTTCGAGGCCACGCACGAACTCGAGCTGATCGGCCGGCCGGTGCGCGTGCTGTACTTCGGCCATTCCAGCGGCCCCGGCGACATCGCCGTGTTCGACGAGCGCAGCGGCGTGCTGTTCGCCGGCGGGCTGCTCGACGCCGGCCGCGTGCCCGACATCCAGGACAGCGATCTCGAGGGCTGGAAGAAGGCCCTGCAGGCGCTGCGCGCGCTGCGGGTTGGCACCGTGGTGCCCGGGCACGGCCCGGCCTCATCATCGGCGCTGATCGACACGGTCGAGCGCTATCTCGCGCAGCTGGAGACCAAGGTGCGCGGCCTGGTCAGCTCCGGCGCGTCGCTGCTCGGCGTGGCCGAGTCCGGCGAACTGCCGGAGTACGAAGGCTGGGACCAGTACGACGTGATCCACCGCCGCAATGCCTCCGTCGCCTTCCTGCGCTTCGAGCGCGAGCTGATGTTCAAGTAGTCCGAGGAGCTGTTCGCCATGCCATCCCTTCGCACCACCCGCCGCCACGCCCTGCAGGGCCTCGCCGCGCTGGCGCTCGCGCCCCGCGGCGCCCTCGCCGCCGTCGGCGGCCTGCCTTCGGCCACGCACGACGCCTCGTCGCCCGAATGGGAGCGCATCAGCGGCAAGCTCTTTCCCGGCAAGACGCTGATCGCCGGGCAGTCGGTGGTGCAGGTCATCGTGCCCCTGCGTGCCGCCTACGGCGCTTCGGTGCCGGTGAAGATCGTCTCGAAGCTGGCGCAGAAGCCCGAGCTGTTCGTGCGCAGGATGTACGTCGTGGTCGACAAGAACCCCTCGCCGGTCGCCGCGGTGCTCGACCTCACCACCGAAGTCGGCCAGGCCGACTTCGAGACGCGGCTGCGCGTGGACGAATACAGCCACGTGCGTGTGGTCAGCGAGCTGTCCAACGGCCAGCTGCACACCGACTCGCGCTACGTGAAGACCTCCGGCGGCTGCTCCGCCCCGCCGAACCGCGAGTCGCTGCACCTGATCGGCAAGACGATGCTCAAGCTCAACGGCGAGCTGCACATGGAGCAGCCGACCACTGCCGACGTGACCGTGGTGCACCCCAACGACACCGGCTTCGAGCTCAACCAGGTGACGGTGATGTACATCCCGCCGCACTTCGTGCGCTCGATCAAGGTGAGCTACGCGCAGCGCAAGGTGTTCGACGCCGAACTCGACTTCTCGGTCAGCGAGAACCCGACGCTGCGCTTCAACTTCGTGCCCCATGGCCGCGGCGAACTGCGCGCCGAGGTGACCGACACGAAGGAAGGCCAGTTCGTCGGCACGCTGGCGGTCGGATGAACACCCTGCTGCGGCGCCTGGCCGCCATGCTGGCCCTGAGCCTGGCCGCCGGCGCCGCGGCCGCGGCCGGCTTCCCGGCCCGCTATGCACCCACGCTGGTGCCCGGCACCGGGCAGCCGCAGCGTCTGGAATTCGACCTCAGCGCGGCGCTGCAGCGCGCGCAGCGTGAGAACAAGCGCCTGTACGTGTACCTCGGCGCGAACGACTGCCCGTTCTGCCGCAAGTACGAGGCCTTCCTGGAGAAGAATGCCGCCGAGCTGGCGCCGCACTTCGCGAAGGACTATCTCGTCTACGACCTGCGCAGCAGCCTGTCGGTGCAGGCCGATCGCCTCTTCTTCCGCATCGGCGACAAGGCCATGCCCTATGCCGAGTTCAACCGCTCGATCGGCGACGAGCGCGCCCGCCAGCTCGTCTACCCGAGCGTGTGGCTGCTCGACGGCAAGGGCAAGCCGCTGATGCAGATGCCTGCGGGCACCGGCACCTTCGAGACGGTGCCCGAGCAGCTCGAGATCCTGCGCCTGGAGCAGTGATGCGCCGGCCCGACACCCGCCGTGCCCACTTGACTCACCGCAAGCGCGGCGGCGCCGGGCCTGCCGAGAATCTTCCCTAGAGACCACCAACGAGAACCACCATGAAGACCTTCCGACTTCTCGCCTGGGCCGTGCTCGGGCTGGCAGGCGCGGCGAACGCGCAATCCGCGAACAAGGCCGAACTCGAATCGGTGCAGCGCGCCGTGCACGTGTGCGCCGCCTGCCATGGCGACTTCGGTCGCAGCTCGAAGAGCTTCGTGCCCTCGCTGGCGGGCCAGATGCGCGAGTACACGATCCGCCAGCTGAAGGACTTCCGCAACCAGTCGCGCGCCGAGACCGACGTGCAGGCCTACATGTGGGGCATCTCGGCGCTGCTCACCGACGAGACCATCGAAGGCCTGGCCGACTACTACGCGGCGCAGACACCGGCACCGGGCAAGTCCACGCAGCCCAAACTCGAAGCCGCCGGACGCAAGATCTACGAGAACGGCAGCCCGGCACAAGGCGTGCTGCCCTGCAAGCAATGCCACGGCGATGCGGCCGAAGGCGCCTCCGGCTTCCCGCGTCTGGCCGGCCTGAATGCCAAGTACGTCTACAGCCAGCTGAAGGCCTTCCGCACACCGCTGCGCCCGCACGGCGTGCTGATGAAGAACGAGACGCGCGCCCTGAGCGAGGCGCAGCTCAAGGCCGTCTCGGCCTACGTTCAGTCGCGCTGAACCACCGCCGCCAGGCGGCGTGATTCCTTCGGGTCGCGGAACACCAGCGGGTGTTCGGTGACCCGGGTGCGCGCGGCCTCCTCGGCCTGCGCCACCGCCGCCATCACCTGCCCGTGGTGCGGGCTCTTGCGGCACACCGGATCGGCCGCCTGTGCATCCTGCGCGATCAGGAAGGCCTGGCAGCGGCAGCCGCCGAGGTCTTCCTCCTTGTGCTCGCAGCTGACACAGGGCTCCTTCATCCAGCCGGTGCCGCGGTAGCGGTTGAAGCCTTCGGACTCGAACCAGACCTCGCGCAGCGGCATGTCGCGAACGTTCGGGAAGGCGAGGCCCGGCAGCATCTTCGCCGTGTGGCAGGGCAGCGCGGTGCCGTCCGGCGCCACGGTGAGGAACATGCTGCCCCAGCCATTGACGCACTTCTTCGCCTTGCCCTCGTGGTAGTCGGGCGCGACGAAGAAGATGCGCATGCGCTCGCCGAGCTTCTTGCGCCAGGCGTCGGTCACCGCCTCGGCGCGTTTCAACTGCTCGTGCGTGGGCAGCAGCTGCGCGCGGTTCACGAAGGCCCAGGAGTAGTACTGCGTGTTGGCCAGCTCGATGTACTCGGCACCGAGCTCCGCGGCCATGCCGATGATGCGGTCGATGTGGTCGATGTTCAGTCGGTGGATGACCACGTTCATGACCATCGGCCAGCCCTGGTCCTTGATGATCTTCGCCACGCGGTTCTTCAGCTCGAAGGTCTTCGTGTGCGAGAGGAAGTCGTTCATCTCGCGCGTCGAGTCCTGGAACGACAGCTGCACGTGGTCCAGGCCCGCGGCCTTCAGGGCTGCGGCGCGCGCTTCGGTCAGGCCCACGCCCGAGGTCAGCAGGTTGGTGTAGTAACCCAGCCGATGCGCCTCGGCGACGATGAGTTCGAGGTCGTCGCGCAGCAGCGGCTCGCCGCCGGACAGGCCGCACTGCACCGCGCCGAGCTCGCGCCCTTCGCGCAGCACGCGCATCCAGTCCTCGGTGCTCAGTTCGTCGGGCTGCGCCGCGTAGTCGACCGGGTTGTAGCAAAAGACGCAGTGCAGCGGGCAGCGGTAGGTGAGCTCGGCGAGCAGCCACAGCGGCGGGCCAGGTCGGGGTGCAGCCTGGCTCATCGGCTCAGTCCCACACCAGCCAGCGTTGCTTGGCGGCCATCTCGACGAAGGCCAGCACGTCGCCCTGCAGGCCCTGCACGCTGAAGGCCTGCTCGAGGTCGGCGACGATCTCGCCGACGCTGCGCTGCCCGTCGCAGCGCTTCATGATCTCGCCGGCGCTGCCGTTGAGCTTGACCATGCCCTCGGGGTAGAGCAGCACATGCGCTGCCTGCACCGGCTCCCACTGCAGGCGAAAGCCGTGGCCGACACGCGGCTGGCTGGCGATGCTCGCCGGCGTCACGCGCTGACTCCATACTTCAATGCCATCGCGTCGTTCATCGCCCACAGGATGTCGAGCTTGAACTGCAGCACCTCGAGGGCCCGCTCCTGCAGCGGTCGCGTCGTGAAGTGGTCCAGCGTGATGGCCAGGCCCTGTTCCACGTCGCGCCGCGCCTGGCTGACGCGGTTGCGGAAGTAGGCCAGGCCATCCTGGTCGATCCAGCCGTAGTGCTCGGGCCAGGTGGCCAGGCGCTGCTTGTGGATCTCGGGCGCGAACAGCTCGGTGAGCGAGGAGCACACCGCCTCCTGCCAGGGCGAGCGGCGCGCGAAGTTGACATAGGCATCGACCGCGAAGCGCAGCGCCGGGATCACATGCCGCTGGTCGAGCACCTCCTCGCGCGTCAGGCCCACGGCCTGCGCCAGGCGCAGCCAGGCCTCGATGCCGCCTTCGTCCTTGATGCCGCCGAGTTCGAAACCGTCATGGTCGAGGATGCGCTGCACCCAGCCGCGGCGCACGTCGCGGTCGGGGCAGTTGGACATCACCGCCGCATCCTTGATCGGGATCGCGATCTGGTAATAGAAGCGGTTGGCCACCCAGCCGCGGATCTGCTCGGGCGTCGCCTTGCCCGTGTTGAGCATGACGTTGAACGGGTGGTGGATGTGGTACGAGCGGCCGCGTTCGCGCAGCTTGGCTTCGAATTCGAAACGGTCCCAGGCGGGTGCGGTGCTGGCCATGTCAGAGCTCGAGGGTCATGCGGTCCTCGCAGGGCTCGATGCGGTGCTGCGCCAGCAGCGCGCGCTCGGGCGAGTCTTCGTCGAGGATCGGGTTGGTGTTGTTGATGTGGATGAGCAGGCGCCGCGTCGAGGCGGGCAGCTTGTCCAGCCACTCGATCATGCCGCCCGCGCCGCTTTGCGGCAGGTGGCCGATGTCGCGCGCGGTCTTCTTCGACAGGCCCAGGCGGATCATCTCGTCGTCGGTCCAGAAGGTGCCGTCGACGAGCACCGCATCGGCGCCGCACATCAGGTCGAACAGCGCCGGCGTGATCTCGCCCAGGCCCGGCGCGTAGAAGGCACTGCGGCCGCTGCGCCGGTCGCTGATCAGCATGCCGATGTTGTCGCCCGGCACCGGCGATTCGCGGTGCGGCGAGTACGGCGCCGCCTTGCTCGACAGCGGGACGGCGCGGAAGGAGAGATCCGCTGCGCCGGGCACCTCGAAGGTGGCGCCGTCGAGGGCGATGCGGTGGCGCTCCACGCCGCAGTAGTGGCCGAGCACCTTGAGCACCGGGTTGCCGGTGCTGAGGTCTTCCTCGACCGGGTCGGTGCACCACAGCGGCAGCGGGCGGCCGCGCTCGCGCAGCATGAACAGGCCGGTGGCGTGGTCGATCTGGCCGTCCATCAGCACGACGCCGGCGATGGCGGTGTCGCGCACGGCGCGGCCCGGCTGCAGCGCGGGGTGCGAGCGGATCTGCTCGAGGATGTCGGGCGAGGCGTTGAACAGCACGCCGTCGGTGCTCGCGCTGCCGCTGACGAAGATCGACGACTGGGTGCGTGCCTTGGCTCGCAGGCTGCCGTCGCGCTGGCCGGCGCAGTTGCGGCAGTTGCAGTTCCACTGCGGGAACCCGCCGCCGGCGGCCGAACCGAGGATGGTGATGCGCATGGCGTCGGAGAAAAGAGAAAGCCGCCGCCTGCGGTCCAGCGCGGCGGCTCCGATTCAGTCGCTCAGCGGGCGGCGACGTACATCGTGATTTCGAAACCGAAGCGGAAGTCGGTCGCGGTCGGGGTTTGCCATTGCATGCGAAGTCTCCTGAGAGTGGCACGGCACCGGGCGGCAGCCGCGGGGATGCAGTCATCCCGTGACGCATGGTCGCGCCGACATGGCGGCACGCACAGTCCCCCGACCATGATTCGCGCCTCATGATTATCTGGAATCAGGCTACGGCTTGACCCGTAGAGCTTGACGCGGCCAGCGCCTCGCCGGGTCGATACCATCGGCGGGTGCTGCTGCCGCCCCTGTACCCCGACCCGCCCCTGCTGCGCAGCCACGCGCTGCCCGTGCCTGGCGGTCATGTGCTGCAGGTGCAGGAGTTCGGCGCGGCCGACGGCATCCCGGCCGTGGTGCTGCACGGCGGGCCCGGCTCGGGCTGCTCGCCGCTGCTGCGGCGCGTGTTCGATCCGGCGCGCTACCGCATCGTCTGCCCTGACCAGCGCGGCGCCGGCGGCAGCCGCCCGCGCGGTGGCATCGAACACAACCGCACCGACGAACTGATCGCCGACCTGCGGCGCGTCCGCGAGCACCTGGGCATCGCCCGCTGGCTGGTCAGCGGCGGCTCCTGGGGCGCGACGCTGGCCCTGGCCTACGCGGCCGCCGAGCCTGCGGCGATCGACGCGCTGCTGCTGCGCGCCAGCTTCCTGGCCCGGCCGCAGGACGTCACCGGCTTCTTCGGCGAGCTCTCGCTGGATGCGCTGGCCAAGGCCCTGGGCTCGGCCGACGCGGCCGTGCGCGAAGCCGCGGCGCTGCGCTGGTGGTGTCACGAACAGGCGCTGGCCGGCACGTCCGCCAGCGCGACGGCACCGAGCGGCGAAGCGCTGGCTTTCCAGGTCGATCGCCTGCGCGTGCAGGCCCACTACC
>CAZVLY010000009.1:0-22579 GCA_964628175.1 uncultured Piscinibacter sp.
AGCGTCGCGTTCGCAATGCGAAGGTCGGGAGTTCGATCCTCCTCCTCTCCACCACGTTTCATCAGGGGCCGCCAGTGAGCGGCCCTAACTCTTCCAGCACTGGAGAAGCCATGGGGAATGGCCCAGCACGCTGAGAGGGTCAGAGTCGTCCAGGTCACTTGATCTGCTGCTCCGGTGCGCTGCGCACCCCCTGCGGCCGTGACTCTTCGGGGCTGCGCTCGCGCTGGTCGTGGCGACCGCCGCCGTGCCCCCGAGGCCGCGGTGGCTCAACGACTCACAGCGCTCAAGCGCAACATGAAGCACGTCGACGGCGAGGTGGGCGCCTCGTGGAGAGATATTGATCAGGAGACGAGGGCCCGCGCCGAAGCTGCAGCCGGCTCCGTGCACTTCTCTCTGTCCGGCCTGGGATCGCTCGCCGTCGGGAGCCCGGGATGGGAACGAGTGATTGGTTGCGAGCTGGCTTCGCGGGCGCGTTCCCCGACATCCGCCGCTCACGGCGCATCGCCGCCGATGTTCGCCAACGCGAGACGCAGACGCGGCTGACGGATGGACAGGCCCGCGCGGGCAGCCGCCTCGATGACGGGCGAAAAGCGGCGATGCATCTTCCGGGTGTGGTTCTGCGCGATGTCGGCCAGCCGGTGCGCCAGGAAGGGATTGAGCAGGCGCTCGCGCAGATCGGCGAGGTAGGCGAGCGCCGCGGCCCCCTCCCCCAGCGCATCGAAGACGGGCAGCACCTCCTCGTGCCAGAGATCCTCCAGTTGCGCACGCAGCGAGTCGTCGCGCATCGCGTCGAGGACCGTCTCGTCGGGCGGCCGGCCATCGACGAGCCATCGCTCGGCGAGAAAACTGTGCGCCAGATTGAGCAGCCACAGCTTGAGTCGCTCGAAGCCTGCCAGCGCATCCGTCGGAACGATGTCGGGGTGACGGCATGGCAACACCATGCGCGGATGGCGCTCGATGGCCCACAAGGCATACGGTTCGGCGATGGCGCCTGCCGGATGCAGCGGTGCCGAAACGATGCGGTCGACCAGCGAGTTGACCCACACGCAATGATCACGCAGATAGGCCATGAAGTCGTGCGGCGCTCCCCATCGGCCCGCCACACCGGCAACGATCTCGCGCAGCGTGTCGCCGTTGCGCCCGACCAGCTCGCAGGGAAGGATCGTCATCGGCGCGGCGGGCAGCAGCCGCCACCGATGCCACAGCAGGACGACGAGCCGGGCGGGAAAGCTCCGCGGAGGGCCTGCCGTCGCGGTCAACGCGTCGGCGCTGTCGGCGGGGTCGAGCTCGTATCCCTTGTCGGCGGTGTTCGAGACGATCACCTGGACCTGCGAGGCCACCGCTTCGAGCAGGCGCGGCCACTCACGCCCGGCGTGCCAGGCCGACTGCACCGACGAGACCCGCACCACCTCGTCGACCGTGCGGCCGTTGCGCAACCCGCGGATGTGCACGGGATAGCCCTGGGCGGCGGCCAGGGCCGCCAGCCGCGCGCTGCTTTGCGCGCTGTCGGTGCTTTGCACCACCGCGATGCCCCCCAGCGCCTGCCCGCGCGGCAGCGCCTGCGAAACGAACAGGTCGACATGGGCCTGCAGGAACCGGCCGGTGCCGAATTGCAGGATCGGCGCGGTGGCTAGCACTCGACGATGGCCTTGATGACCTGCTGCGCCGGGTCCAGCAGCATGGGGAAGTCCGCAGGCACGTTGTGAAGTTGCAGTCGGTGCGTGTTCAGTGCGCCATCGGGGATCTGGCCGGCGCGCATCGCCGCGAGAACGGTCTCGAAGTCCTCCATCGTCGCGTTGCGGCTGCCCAGCAGCGTGGTCTCGCGCTTGTGGAACTCGGGGTCGGAAAAGCTGATCGCGTCGCGCACGATCGACACCAGCACGTACTTGCCGCCGTGGGCGACGAAGCGGAATCCCCGCTCCATCGCATGCCGGTTGCCGGTGGCGTCGAAGACGACATCGAAGAACTCGCCGCCGCTCGACTCCGCCAGCGTCGCCTCGTCGTCCGGCCCGACCACGACGCCGGCCTCGGCACCGAGCGACTGCACGCAGAAGCCGATGCGCTCCGCGCGCGTGTCGAGCGCGGTGACCCTCGCGCCGCGCAGGCGGGCGAAGATCAGGGCGGCCATGCCGATCGGGCCGGTGCCGACCACCAGCACGCGCTGGCCGGCGGCGAGCTCACCGCGCCGCACCGCGTGGGCGCCGATGGCGAGGAACTCGACCATCGCCGCCTGGTCCAGGCTCACCCCTTCGGCCTTGTGCACGAAGGCCTGCGGCACGGCCAGCAGTTCGGTGAAGGCACCGTCCCGATGCACGCCGAGCACCTGGATGTTCACGCAGCAGTTGGTCTTGCCGCACCGGCACGCGACGCAGCGACCGCATGACAGATAGGGCATCACGAACACCGGGTCGCCAGCCCGCAGCCGGCTGCCCGCTGGCGCTTCGGCGACCACGCCCGAGAGTTCATGGCCCATCACGCGCGGGTACTCGAGGTAGGGTTGGTCGCCCGTGAAGATGTGCAGGTCCGTGCCGCACACGCCGACGCGCTTGACGCGAACCAGCACGTCGGCATCGCCTCGCACCGGTTCGGGGCGGTCCTCGGCGTGAAGCAGTCCCGGAGAGCGGCAGACCACGGTCAGCATGGCATTCCTTGTCGATGGAGAGGGGGCTGCAGCCGGTAGAAGCGATGGGCGTTGCCGCCGAACACCGCGTCGAGATCGTCGTCGTGCATGCCGGGCAGGTCCGCGCAGAGGCTGCGTGCCATCGTGAACCACTCGTCGTAGTCGGCAGCCAGGCGCAGCACCGGCCAGTCGCTGCCCCACATCAGTCGCCGGGCGCCGAAACAGGCGAACACATGCTCGACATAGGGCTGCAGCCGCCGCTCGCAGCAAGCCGGGCCGGCCTCGGTGAGCAGGCCGGAGAGCTTGCAGTGCACGTTCGGCAGCCGTGCCAGGGCGGCGATCTCGCGTTGCCAGCCACGCCGCGCGCCACGCGCGATCGGCGGACGGGCCGCATGGTCGATCACGATGGGCAGCTCCGGGTGCCGCTGCGCGAAGTCGCGCAGCGCCGGCAACTGGCGCTGCAGCACCAGCGCATCGAAGCTCAGGCCGTGATCGATCATGCACAGCACGGCGGTGTCGAGCGCCGGGTCGTCGATCCAGCGGTCGTCGGCCAGATCCTGCAGCATGGCCCGCAGTCCCTTGAACTGCGGATGCTGTGCCAGATGGGCGATGTAGACGGGGGCGCCGGCGCTCTTCAGGTCGATCCAGCCGACCACGCCCAGGATGAAGTCGTGGTGCTTGGCGAGTTCGAGCATGAACTCGGTGTCCGACATCGTGGCCAGGGACTGCACGAGCACCGTACCGGCGATGTGGCAACGCTGCAGTGCCGGCAGCAGGTCGTCCGGGACGAAGTCGCGGTGCATGGGGGCCAGCGCCGGCGGCGGCCAGCGCCCCTGTCGGTTGGCGATGTGCCAGAACTGCTGGTGGGCGTCGATGCGCATGGCCGTGCGTTCAGTGCTGCGGCAAGGGCGCGCGCGCGTCGATCAGGCCGCGCGCCTGCAGTGCCTGCCAGAAGGCCGCCGGGATGGGTGTCTCGAACCAGCGGACGTTCTGCGCCAACTGGTCCGGGCTCTGCGCCCCGGCCACACACGACACCACCGCCGGGTGGGCGAGCGGGAACTGGAGCGCCGCCGCGGGCAAGGGCACATGGAACTCGGCACAGACGGCTTCGAGAGCGCCGACGCGCTGCATCACCTCGTCCGCGGCGGGCGCGTAGTCGAAGCTCGGGCTTCCGGCCAGCACGCCCGAGTTGAACGGCCCGGCTGCAAGCACCGCGACACCGTGGCGCAGGCAGTCGTCGAGAAAGGGCGCCAGCGCCCCCTGCTCGAGCAGCGTGTAGCGGCCGGCCAGCATCACGCAATCCAGGTCGAAGGCCTGCAGGCTCGCGTGCGCGACCTGCCATTCGTTGACGCCCAGGCCAATCGCCTTCACCGTGCCCTCGTGGCGCAAGCGCTCGAGGGCGCGAAAGCCGCCGCCGCGCGTGAGCTGATCCCAATGCCGCGCATGCTGCTCGCCATGGGTGCGCCGGCCGATGTCGTGCACGAGGAGCAGGTCGATGCGCGCCAGGTCGAGGCGCCGCAGGCTGTCCTCGAAGGAACGCATCACGCCGTCATGGCTGTAGTCGAAGTGCGGCCGGAAGGGCAGCGGATCGGCCCAGCCATCGTCGCCGGGCCGCACGCTCTCGTCCGGCCGCATCAGCCGGCCGACCTTGGTGCTGAGCAGGAAGTCCGCGCGCGGCCGCGACGACAGCGCCGCGCCGGTGCGCCGCTCCGAACGCGTGTAGCCGTAGTACGGCGCGGTGTCGAACAGGCGCACGCCGAGCGCCCAGGCCGAATCGAAGAGCGCCGCGGCGTCCGCGTCGGACATCGGCTGGAACAGCCCGCCCGCCTGCGCACAGCCGAGGCCGAACACCGGCAGGGCGAGCCCGGTGCGCGGCAGCGGCCGCCTGTCGGTGATCTTCATCGTTGCAGCGTGGCCGGCGAAGGCGCTGTCTCGGTGGTCTCAGCGGTCTCAGCGGTCTCAGTAGAGGACGTTCTTCGCCTCGGGCGTGTCGATGTTCTTCTTGGTCACCATGACCACGCCGGTGTCGAGGAACTTCGGCACCTTCTTGCCCGCGACCACGTCGGCGACGGTCGTCACGCCAAGGTGGCCCATCATGTAGGCGCTCTGCACCGCGATCGCCTCGATGGTGCCGTCCTTGACGAAGGCCTGCAGGTCACCGTTGCCGTCGAAGCCGATCGCCGCCACCTTGCCGGCCTTGCCCGACTGCACCAGCGCGCGGCCCATGCCGATCGCCGTGGGCTCGTTGGCGCCGAACAGGCCCTTCAGGTCGGCGTTCGCGGCCAGCACGTCGGTGGTCTGGTTCAGCGCCGTGCCCATCTGCGAGTTCGAGTAGAAGGTGCCGACGATCTTCAGCTTGGAATGGGTCTCGATGTACTTCCGGAAGCCGCCAACGCGGCCGATCTCCGAGCCCGAGCCGGCGGTGAAGGACATGATGGCGATCTTGCCTTCCTTGCCGATCTTGTCGATCAGCGCCTGCGCGCACAGCTCACCGGCCTTCTTGTTGTCGGTGGCCAGGAAGGACTGGTAGTAGTTCTTGCCCGCGTCGGACGCGGCCGAGTCGATCAGGATGACCGGGATCTTGGCCTCCCAGGCCTTCTTCATCGCCGGGATCAGCGCATCCGGGTCGGACGGCGCGAGCACGATGCCGGCCACCTTGCGGTTCACCGCGTTCTCGACCAGCGCCACCTGGCCGGCCAGGTCGGTATCGGAGGCCGCGCCCTGGAAGGTGGCGGTGTAGCCCTTGAGCTTGGCGGCGCCGTCGTTCGCGCCCTTCTTGACGTTCTGCCAGAAGTCGGAGTTGACGGTCTTGACGATGACCGCGATCTCCTTGTCGGCAGCCGATGCCGGCAGGGTGGACAGCGCCAGCGTGGCGGCGCACAGGGTGGTGAGCAGAGTCTTCATGGCTATCCTTCGTTGGAAAGAGTTGTCTCACTGCGGGGCTGCCGGCCGGTCCCGCCGGCGGGGATTCATCGTCGATGGCGCATCTGGTCGATCCACACGGTCAGCAGGATGACCAGGCCGATGACGATCTGCTGGGTGAAGGCGGACACGCCGCCCATGTTCAAGCCGTTGCGCAGGATGCCGATCACGAAGGCACCGATGACGGTGCCCGAGATCGTGCCCACGCCGCCCGACAGCGAGGTGCCGCCGATCACCGCGGCGGCGATGGCGTCGAGTTCGTACATCAGGCCCTCGCTGGGCTGGGCGGTGACCAGGCGCGAGGCGAGCACGCAGCCGGTCAGCCCGGCCAGCGTGCCGGACAGGACGTAGGCGAACAGTGTCACGCCGCGCACGTTCACGCCGGACAGTCGCGCCGCCTCGCTGTTCGAGCCGATCGCGTAGAGGTGCCGGCCCAGCGTCGTGCGGTTGAGCATCACCGCGACGGCGACGGCCAGCAGCACCATCAGCAGCACGGGGTAGGGAATGCCGGGAAAGCTGACGTCGGGGAAGCCGTCCGCCCCCACCGTCGCCACGCGCCACAGCGAGCCGTTGCCGATCTCGGCAAAGCTGTCGCCCAGGCCGCCGATGGCCTTCGCGTCGGTGATCTGCAGCGCGACGCCGCGCGCCACCAGCATCATGCCCAGCGTGGCGATGAAGGGCGGCAGGCGCAGCCAGGTGACCGCGACGCCGTTGACCACACCGCACAAGGCGCCGACGAGCACGCCGGCCAGCATGCCGGCCGGCACCGGCGCGCCCGCCTTCACGGCCAGTGCCGCAACGACGCCCGACAGCGCGAGGATGGCGCCCACCGACAGGTCGATCCCGCCGGTGATGATCACGCAGGTGGCGCCGATGCCGAGGTAGGCGATCGAGGTCACCTGCAGCGCCACCGTCATGCCGTTGCCCACCGTCAGGAAGGCGTCGCTGACGAATGCGAACACGATCGTCAGCCCGAACAGGCTGGCCAGCGCCGCGAACTTCTGGAACAGGTCCTTCTGCTTGTCGTTCATGGTGTCTCGGCGGCGGCCAGCCCGGAGGCGTGCTGCATGACTTCTTCCTGGTCGGTGTGGCGGGTGTCGAGCACCGTGCGCAAGCGGCCGGCGTGGAACACGGCCACGCGGTCGGTCATGCCGAGGATCTCGGGCAGTTCGGAGCTGATGAGCACGACGCCGATGCCCTGCGCGGCGAGTTCGTCGAGCAGCTTGTAGATTGCGTACTTGGCGCCCACGTCGATGCCGCGCGTCGGCTCGTCGAAGAACAGCACGCGCGAATCGCGGAACAGCCACTTCGCGATCACCACCTTCTGCTGGTTGCCGCCAGAGAGCAGGCGCACCGCCTGGCGCGTCGAGGGCGTGCGGATCGCCAGCGAGTCGATGTAGCGCTGCGCGACCGAGGCTTCGCGCTCGAAGCGGATGAAGCCGAGCGCGTTGGCCACGCCGGCCATGTTCGCCAGGCTGACGTTGTGCGCCACCGTCATGTTCAGCGCCAGGCCGTGGCCCTTGCGGTCTTCCGACAGGTAGGCGATGCCGTGGCGGATCGCGTCTCGCGGCGAGCGGATCTGCAGCGTCTGCTCACCCAGCCGCACCGTGCCGGCATCGGGCAGGTCGGCGCCGAACACGGCGCGGGCCACCTCGGTGCGGCCGGCGCCCATCAGCCCGGCGAAGCCGAGGATCTCGCCGCGCCGCAGATCGAAGCCGACGTCCGAGAAGACACCTTGTCGGGCCAGGCCACGCACCGACAGCAGCACCTCGGAAGACGGCCTGCGCGTGGGCGGCGGGAACTTCTCGTCCAGCGACCGGCCCACCATGCGCTCGACCACCTCGTCGACGCTGGTGGCCGCGAAGTCGCCCGTGCTCACGTGGCGCCCGTCGCGCAGCACGGTGACGCGGTCGACGATGCGCACCATCTCGTCGAGCCGGTGCGAGATGTAGACCAGCGCGACGCCGGCACGCCGCAGGTCGGCGATCACCTGGAAGAGGAGCTCCGTCTCCGATTCGGTGAGCGACGAGGTCGGCTCATCCATGATGAGCACCTCGGCGTCGATCGACAGCGCCTTGGCGATCTCGACCATCTGCCGCTGCGCGACCGAGAGTGTGCGCACGATCGCCTGCGGGGCGATGTCGACGCCCAGCCGATCCAGGCAGTGCCGCGCATCGGCGTGCAGCCGCCGGCGATCGATGAACGGCCCGCGCCGCGGCTCGCGCGCCAGGAAGATGTTCTCGGCGACCGACAGATGCGGCACCAGGTTCAGCTCCTGGTGGATCATCGCGATGCCCGCGGCCTGCGCCTGCGGCGTCGACGCGAAGCGCACCGGCGCGCCCTTGTAGACGATCTCGCCGGCATCGGGCTGCAGCTGGCCGCTGAGGATCTTCATCAGCGTGGACTTGCCTGCACCGTTCTCGCCGCACAGCGCGTGCACCTCGCCGCGGCGCAGGTCGAAGCACACGTCCTCGAGTGCAGTGACGCCGAGAAATCGCTTCGTGATGCCGGTCAATGCCAGCACCAGCGGCGGCGCCGGCATCGGCTCGCGGACGTCGGGTTGTTGGTAAGGCCACTTGACCAGCATGCGTTCATTTGGCCTTACCACCTGTCCATGTCGTGCTGGGATATTCCCTGATGCCAGGGCTATCATGGCCACGACTTCTTCCGGTGCAGCCCGTCATGTCCGTGCAGTTCAAACAGGTCGAAACGCGACGCCTCTACCAGCAGATCGCCGACCAGATCCGCGATCTCATCGAGCGCGGCGGCTTCGACATCGGCGACCGCCTGCCCCCGGAACGCGAGCTCGCGCAACAGCTGGGCGTCTCGCGCCCTTCACTTCGCGAAGCGCTGATCGCGCTCGACGTGGAGGGATCGGTCGAAATCCGCAGCGGCTCCGGCGTCTACGTCAACAGCCCGCCCGAGCGCAGCACGCGTGCAACGGCGGCGCTGGGCGAGAGCCCGACGGAGCTGATGCAGGCACGCGCGGCACTGGAGGGCACGGTGGTGGTGATGGCCTGCGCGCGAAGCACGCCCGCGGCGCTGGCGAATCTGCGCGCCTGCGTCGATGGCATGCGCCAGGAGATCGCCCGGCGGCGCACGCCGCTCGAGTTCGACCGCCAGTTCCACCTCACGATCGCCGAGATGAGCGGCAACTCGGTGATGCAGCGCCTGGTCGTGGAACTCTTCGACGACAGGCACAGCCCGATTTCCACCAAGCTGCGTTCCCGCTACGAAAACATGCGCACCTGGAATGCGGCGCTGAAGGAACACGAGGCGATCCTGCACGCGTTCGAGGCAAGCGATCCCCTCGCGGCGGAGGCCGCCATGCGCTCGCACCTGAAGGCGTCGGAACAGCGCTGGGTCGGCGGCTGAGCCTCGAGCCGCGGCAGGCGGCGGCCAGGCCGTCGCCCGCAGCGGCATGCGGGGCGTGCCTCACTCACTGTCGAAAGGTGCACACCCGTGCTAGCATAATATTTGAGGTACGTACCTCATTGGAACCATGTCGCCAATCCAAGTAGCACGCCGCGACAGGCGCGTGCGAAGGAGTCGGTCATGAAGAAGGTGGTGTGGGGCGTGCTGAGCACGGCCCGGATCGGCATCGATCAGGTGCTGCCGGCCATGCAGGCCAGCCCCTTGATCGAGCTGCGCGCGATCGCTTCGCGCTCGCTGCCGGCGGCCCAGGCCGCGGCCCAGGCGCTGGGCATCCCGCTCGCCTACGGCTCGTACGAGGCCTTGCTCGCCGATCCCGAGATCGAAGCGGTCTACAACCCGCTGCCCAACCACCTGCACGTGCCGCTGACACTGCGGGCCGCCGCAGCCGGCAAGCACGTCCTGTGCGAGAAGCCGATCGCGTTGAGCGTGGAAGAAGCGGAGTCGTTGCGCGAAGCGGCGAGGCACGTGCGCATCGAGGAGGCGTTCATGGTGCGCCACCACCCGCAGTGGCAGCGCGCGCGCGAACTGGTGCGCAGCGGGCGCATCGGCACGCCGCGGGCCGTGCAAGTGTTCTTCTCCTACTTCAACGCCGATCCGGCGAACATCCGCAACCAGCCGTCCATCGGCGGCGGCGCGCTCTACGACATCGGCTGTTATGCGATCCTCAGCGGGCGCTACCTGTTCGAGGCCGAGCCGCGGCGCGTGGTGGCGCTGGTGGACCGCGACCCCGCGCTCGGCACCGACCGCACGACCAGTGCCCTGCTCGACTTCGGCGATGGCCGGCAGCTGGGCTTCACCGTCTCGACGCAGAGCTGCCCCTTCCAGCAGGTGCAGGTGGTCGGCACCCGCGGCCGCCTCGAACTGCGCATCCCGTTCAATGCGCCGCGCGGCGGCTCGATGTCCGTCGCGGTGGACGCAACAGGTGCCCTCGACGGCAGCAGCGTCCACCTCGAGACACTGCCTGCTGCCGACCAGTACCAGCTCGAGGCCGAGGCCTTTTCGCGCCTGGTGCGCGGCGAGACCGGGCCCCACTGGGGTCTGGATGACGCGATCGCGCAGCTGCGCGTCATCGATGCCCTATGGCGCTCCGAGCGCAGCGAGCGCTGGGAAGCCGTGGCCTAGCCGCGGGCCGACACACACCATGCGCAGGCCGACATGGACCGCATCCCACGCATCCTGATCGTCGACGACGACGTCGAGATCCGGCGCCTGACCAAGACGCTGCTGCAGGACTACGGCTTCCTCGTCACGGTCGCCGGCAACGGGCGCGAGATGGCCGCGGCGCTCAACGAGTGGCATGTCGACCTGATCGTGCTCGACGTGCTGATGCCCGGCCAGGACGGCTTCGCGCTGTGCCGCGAACTGCGTCATCGCAGCGAGATGCCGATCATCCTGCTGACCGCGCTGCGCGAGGAGTCGGATCGCATCGTCGGGCTGGAACTGGGCGCAGACGACTACCTGGTCAAACCCTTCAATCCGCGCGAACTGGTGGCGCGCATCCGTACCATCCTGCGCCGCGCCCGGGCGCGGCCGATCGAGCGGCCGCAGGAGACGCGCTTCGTCTATGGCTTCGCGGGATGGCAGTTGGATGCGGGGGCGCGGGACCTTCAGTCGCCGGACGGCACGCTGGTCACGCTGTCGGCGCGCGAGTTCTCGCTGCTGCTCGCCTTCCTCAGCCACCCTCGCTGCGCGCTGAGCCGCGACCGCCTCGCCGACACCGTGCGCGGCCAGGACTGCTCGCCTTTCGATCGCAGCATCGACATCCTGGTGTCGCGACTGCGCCGCAAGCTCGAGGACAGCCGCAAGGAGCCGACGCTGATCAAGACCATCCGCGGCGAGGGCTACCAGTTCTGCGCCGAGGTGACCCGCCGCCCGGCCGACGTGGCGGCGGACACACTCGCCCATTGAGCCCGCCATGCGGCGCTGGCCGGAGGCTCTTGCGTGCTGGGCGCCCCGCAGCCTGAGGGCGCGACTGCTGTGGTGCATCGCCTGCGCCGTGGTGATGCTGCTGGTACTGACCGACTGGCTCGCCGGGCCGCTGCAGCGCAGCTTCGGTGCCGGCGTGTCGCTGTTGCTTGGCGCCGCAGCCATTCTCGTGCTTGCCGACTGGGCCGTCGCCCGCCTGATCGAGCCGGTTCGGGAGATGGCCCGCGTGATCGAGCAACAGGGCGTCGAAGACCCCGGCGGCCCGCTGCCCGAACGCGGCCCGCTGGAAGCACGCGCTATGGCGCAGGCCTTCAACCGCCAGCGCGAGCGCATCGCCGACCTGCTGGATGATCAGAAGCGCATGCTGGCCGCGATCTCGCACGACTTACGCACTCCCGCCACACGTCTGCGTCTGCGCGTCGAGTTCGTGCGCGAGGATGCCGATCTGCAACGGTTGATGCTGCGCGACCTGGACGAAATGGACGCGATGCTGACCGAGGCGATGACCTTCCTGGCCGACGACGTGCGCGGGGAGCCGCGCAAGCTGGTCGACCTGAGCGCGCTGCTGCAGGCCGTGTGCGACGACTATGCCGATGTCGGGCAGCCGGTCGCCTTCGCCGAACCTCCCCCGCTGCGCTTTCGCAGCGTGCCCACGCTGTTCGCCGCCGCCGGCCAGGAGCTGAGCTTCGCCGGCGAGCGCCGGGTGCGCCTGCAGTGCCGGCCGAACGCGCTGCGCCGTGCCGTCAACAACCTGATCGACAACGCGCTGAAGTACGGATTCCGCGCCGATGTGCAACTGGACGCGGACGCGAAGCACGTGCGCATCGGCGTGCTCGACCGCGGCCCCGGCATCCCCATGGCGGAGATCGACAAGGTGCTGCAGCCCTTCTACCGCATCGAGTCGTCGCGCCAACGCAGTACCGGCGGCATGGGCCTGGGGCTGGCGATCGTCAAGACGGTGGCCGATGCACACCGCGGCCGCATCGAGCTGTGCAACCGTGCCGAAGGCGGCCTGCTCGCCACGCTGGAGCTGCCGCGCGAGGTCTGAAGCGGAGCTGCGCCCGACGACCAGGGATCGCAATGAGCGCCATGCTGCGCCGCGACATTTGTATCGCTGCGTAGCGATGCGCTCTGGCGCTCGACCAGCGTTACGTCGCCAGCCGCACGGCGCACGTGCGCGCTGCCAGCATCGCGCCGCGGACCAACGACGAGGAGACACGCCGTGCACCACATCCGACTCAGCATCGCCTGCCTGGCGCTGGCCACCGGGGCGCTGAGCGCCCTGCCCGCCCTGGCCGGGCCGCCCACCGTGGAAGTGCTCCACTTCATGACTTCGGGCGGGCAGGCCAAGGGCATGAAGTCGCTCAAGGACGACCTCGAGGCGCAGGGTGGCAAGTGGATCGACACGCCAGTGGGTGGCGGCAACAGCGAGGACGCTCTCGCCAAGCTGCGCACGCGCGTGATGGGCGGCGACGCCCCCTCGTCGGTGCAGCTCAAGGGGCCGCTGATCCAGGAGTGGGGTGCGCTCGGCGTGCTGCAGCCGATCGACGACGTCGCCACCGCCGGCCGCTGGGAGCAGGCGCTGCCGAAGCTGGTCTCCGACACCATGAAGTACAAGGGCCAGTGGGTTGCCGCGCCGGTGAACATCCACCGCCTCGACTGGATGTACGCCAACCCGGCAGTGCTGAGCAAGGTCGGCATCAGGATGCCCGCGACGTGGGAGGAGTTCGACGCCGCGGCCGACAAGCTCAAGGCCGCCGGCATCACGCCGCTGGCCCATGGCGGGCAGGCCTGGCAGGACGCCTCGCTGTTCGAGATCGTCGTGGCCAGCGTCGGTGGGCCCGCGTTCCACCGCAAGGCGCTGGTCGAACTCGACAACGCCGCGCTCACCGGCCCGACGATGAAGCAGGTGTTCGACCGCATGCGCAAGCTGCGCGGCTACGTCGATGCGAACTTCTCCGGTCGCGACTGGAACGTCGCGACCAACATGATCATCAACGGCCAGGCCGGCTTCCAGCTGATGGGCGACTGGGTCAAGGGCGATATGAGCGCCGCCGGCAAGCAACCGGGCCGCGACTACGTCTGCGCCAATCCGCCCGGCCACGGCGGCGGCAGTTTCCTGTTCATCGTCGACAGCTTCGCGATGTTCAAGTCGAAGAACCCCGACGTGCTGGCCGGCCAGAAGCTGTTCGGCAAGCTGATGATGGAGCCGCGGTTCCAGGAGAACTTCAACCTGGCCAAGGGCTCGATCCCGGTGCGCAACGACATGAAGCTCGACAAGTTCGACGCCTGCGCCCTGGCCGCACGCGACCAGATGGACAAGTCGATCAAGGGCGGCGGCTTCAATCCCTCGGCGATCCACGACATGGCGGTGGCCAGCGCGGTGCGCGGCGCGATGACCGACGTGGCGACCAAGCACTTCAACTCCTCGATCTCGTCGGACGAGGCGGTGCAGTTGCTCGCCAGGTCCATCAAGCAGGCACGCGAGTGATCCGGGCGGCCCTCGGCCGGCACCTGTCGGCGCTGATCCTGGCGCCCACGGCTGCGGCCACGCTGGTGTTCGTCTACGGCTTCATCGCCTGGACGGCCTACATGTCGTTCACCGGCTCGCGAATGATGCCGGTGTACGAACTGATCGGCTTCGACGCGTACACGCGGCTGTGGGAGATGGAGCGCTGGAACGTCTCCATCGTCAACCTGCTGATCTTCGGCAGCCTGTTCGTCGGGCTCGGCCTGCTCACCGGGCTGCTGCTGGCCATCCTGCTCGACCAGCGCATCCGCGCCGAAGGCCTGCTGCGCACGATCTACCTGTACCCGATGGCGCTGAGCTTCATCGTCACCGGCACGGTATGGAAGTGGCTGCTCAACCCCGGCATCGGGCTGGAGCGCGGCATGCACCAGCTCGGCTGGGAGAGCTTCCGCTTCGGCTGGATCGTCGACCCGGACCTGGCCATCTACACCATCGTCATCGCCGGCGTGTGGCAGAGCTCGGGCCTGGTGCTGGCGATCTTCCTGGCCGCGCTGCGCGGCGTCGACCAGGACGTGGTCAAGGCCGCGTTCATGGACGGCGCCAGCACGCTGCAGATCTACTGGGGCATCGTGCTGCCGTCGATCCGGCCGGCGTTCTTCTCGGCCGTGATCGTGCTGACCCACCTGGCCGTGAAGAGCTTCGACCTCGTCGTCGCGATGACCAACGGCGGCCCCGGCTACGCCACCGACCTGCCGGCGATCTTCATGTACTCGATGAGCTTCCAGCGCAACAACATCGCGGTCGGCTCGGCCACCGCGATGATGATGCTGTGCACGGTGATGGCGATCATCGTGCCCTACCTGTACTCCGAGCTGCGCCCGGCCAGGAGCGCCCATGGCTGAGGCCGCACTCGAACTGCGCGACGGCCGCTGGGCACCGGCCGTCGCCGCGCAGCGAAGGCTGCGCATCGGCCGCGTGCTGCTCTACGCGGTGCTGACGCTGTTCGCGCTGTACTACCTCGCGCCGCTGTACGTGATGATCGCCACCTCGCTGAAGTCGGCCGAGGAACTGCGCGAGGCCTCGATCTTCGCGCTGCCGCACGCCGCGCAGCTCGACACCTGGCGCCATGCCTGGAGCGAGGTCTGCATCAGCGTCAGCTGCGGCGGCATGCGGCCCTACTTCGTCAACTCGCTGGTGGTGGTGGTGCCGGCGGTGCTGATCTCCACGCTGATCGGCGCCATCAACGGCTACGCGCTGGCCGCGTGGCGCTTCCCGGGCTCGAACCTGCTGTTCGGCCTGCTGCTGTTCAGCTGCTTCATCCCCTTCCAGGCGATCATCCTGCCGCTGGCGCAGCTGCTCGGCGCGCTCGGCCTGGCCAGCACGGGGACCGGACTGGCACTGACCTACATCGTCTACGGCCTGGGCTTCACGACGCTGTTCTTCCGCAACTTCTACGTCACCGTGCCGCGCGAGCTGGTGCGGGCGGCGACGATCGACGGCGCGGGCTTCTTCGCCATCTTCTGGCACATCATGCTGCCGCTGTCGCTGCCGACCATCGTGGTCACGCTGATCTGGCAGTTCACGCAGATCTGGAACGACTTCCTGTTCGCCGTGACGCTGACCAACGGCGCCGGCCAGACGGCCACCGTCGCCCTGGGCAACCTCGTCAAGACCTCGCAGGCCACCAAGCGCTACGACGTCGAGATGGCCGCGGCCATCATCACCGGGCTGCCCACCCTGCTCGTGTTCCTGCTGGCGGGCAAGTACTTCGTGCGCGGGCTGACCGCGGGCGCGGTGAAAGGCTGACCCCGTGGCGTCGCTCGAGCTCATCGATGTGTCCAAGAGCTATGGCCGCGCGGAGGCGGTGCGCAACGTGTCGCTGCGCGTCGGCGACGGCGAGTTCCTGGTGCTGGTCGGCCCCTCGGGCTGCGGCAAGAGCACGCTGCTGAACCTGATCGCCGGACTGGAGCACACCAGCAGCGGCGAGATCCGCATCGACGCACGGCGCGTCAACGAGGTGCACCCGAAGGACCGCGACATCGCGATGGTGTTCCAGTCGTATGCGCTCTATCCGAACATGACAGTCGAGCGCAACATCACCTTCGGGCTGCGCGCGCGCGGCGTGCCGCGCGAGGTGCGCGAGCAGGCGCTGCGCAAGGTGGCGGCGATCCTGCAGATCGAGCCGCTGCTCGAGCGCAAGCCCGCCCAGCTCTCCGGCGGGCAGCGGCAGCGTGTCGCGATGGGTCGGGCCATGGTGCGCGACCCGTCGATCTTCCTGTTCGACGAACCGCTGTCGAACCTCGACGCCAAGCTGCGCCTGGAGATGCGCACCGAGATCAAGCGACTGCACCAGCGCCTGGGAACCTCGGCCGTCTACGTGACGCACGACCAGATCGAGGCGATGACCCTGGCCACGCGCATCGCGGTGATGCGCGACGGCGTGCTCCAGCAATGTGCCGACCCGCGCACCGTGTTCGAGTCGCCGGCCAACATGTTCGTGGCCGACTTCATGGGCTCGCCGCCGATGAACTTCGCGCCCGCCACGCTGGTGCAGCAGGACGGCGGGCTCGGCGTCCACCTGCCGCGGCTGGGCCAGCCGGCGCTGTACGTGCCGCTGCCGCAGGCGCCGCAGCGTTATGCCGACTGGCTGGGGCGCGACGTGGTGTTCGGCGTGCGGCCGGAGCATCTGACTGCGCCACGCCCAGGCGTCGCCGCCACGGCAGAGCGCGCCGTGCTGGACTGCCGCATCGACGTGGTCGAGCCGACCGGCACCGACACGATGGTGTTCTTCACGCTGGGCGCCGTCGACATGGTGGCTCGCATCGACGCGCACACCACGGTGCGGCCCGGCGAGGTGCTGCGACTTGAAGTCGACGCGGCGCGCACCAGCCTGTTCGACCCGCGCACCGGCCAGCGCATCTGAGATTTCCCAAGGCATGAGGACTTCGCCGCATGCCAAACCACGTGAGAAGAGGAGACCGAGATGAAGACGAGAATCCTGAAGATCACCGGCGTTGCGCTGCTGGCTCTGGCGGCAGCCACGCCGGGCTGGGCCCAGAAGAAGACGCTGGCGGTGGTGGTGAAGGGGTTGGACAACCCCTTCTTCACCGTGCTGGGTGACGGCTGTGCCCTGTGGAACAAGCAGAACCCGAGCTCCGAGTACACCTGCCTCTACACCGGCCCGGCCTCCAGCGCCGACGAGGCCGGCGAGGTGCAGATCGTCGAGGACCTGATCAACAAGGGCGTGGCCGGCATCGCGATCTCGCCGTCCAACGCACCGGCGATGGCCAACATGCTCAAGGCCAAGCAACCGAAGATGCCGATCATGACCATCGACGCCGATCTCGGCGCGGCCGACCGCGCGCTGCGCAAGACCTACCTGGGCACCAACAACTACGACATGGGCGTGCTGATGGCCGGGCACCTGAAGCAGCACAAGCCCAAGGGCGGCAGCGTCTGCCTGCAGCTGGGCAACGTGGCGGCCGACAACATCAACGCGCGTGCCGCGGGCTTCCGCGACACGATCAGCGGCAAGAAGGGCACCGACCGGCTCAAGGGCGAAGGCGGCTGGACCGAGATCGCCGGCTGCCCGGTGTTCACCAACGACCAGATCGACCTGGCCAACCAGCAGATGGCCGACGTGTTCACCAAGAACCCGAAGCTCGACGCCTTCATCCTGATCGGCGGCTGGGCGCAGTTCGGCCCGCAGGCCTATGCGCAGGTGACCGACCAGGTGATGCCGCGCCTGAAGTCCAAGGAGCTGGTGATCATCGCCGGCGACACGCTGCCACCGCAGCTCGACGCGCTGAAGGCCGGACGCAGCCACGGGCAGATCGGCCAGCGCCCGTTCGAGATGGGGCTGCGCGCGCCGGCGGTGCTGATCGACCTGATCAACGGCAAGCAGGTGGCCGACCCGCTGTACACCGGCCTGGACGAGTGCACGGCCTCCAACCTGGGCAAGTGCCCCGCGAAGTGACGCCGCAGTCCGGGGCGCCCGCAGGCGCCCCGGCGGCCTTCCCGACCGGACCCCCGAACCCCATGGCCGTCCTGGACCTCAACAAGGTGTCGAAGCACTTCGGCGCGATCCACGCGCTGAATGACGTGTCGCTGTCGCTGCACGCCGGCGAAGTGGTCGGCCTGATGGGCGACAACGGCGCCGGCAAGTCGACGCTGGTGAAGATCATCGCCGGCAACTTCCCGCCCAGCGCCGGCACGATGGCCATGCAGGGCCGGCCGGTGCACTTCCACAAACCCGCCGAGGCGCGCGCACAGGGGGTGGAGATCGTCTACCAGGACCTCGCCCTGTGCGACAACCTCAGCGCGGCGGAGAACGTCTTCCTCGGGCGCGAGCCGATGCGCGGCTTCGGCCCCGTGCGCTGGCTCGACTACCGCACGATGTTCGAGCGTGCCGGCGAACTGTTCGCCGAGCTGAAGTCCGAGACGCGGCCGCGCGACCTGGTGCGCCGCATGTCCGGCGGCCAGCGCCAGGCGGTGGCGATCGCCCGCACGCGGCTGTCCGACCCGAAGATCGTGCTGATGGACGAGCCGACGGCGGCGATCAGCGTGCGCCAGGTCGCCGAGGTGCTGGCACTGATCCGCCGGCTGCGCGAACACGGCATCGCGGTGGTGCTGATCAGCCACCGCATGCCCGACGTGTTCTCGGTGGCCGACCGTGTCGTGGTGCTGCGCCGCGGCGAGAAAGTGGCCGACAAGGCCATCGCGCAGAGTTCACCGGAAGAAGTCACCGGCCTGATCACCGGTGCGATTGCCATCGCATGAACACACCGAATCCCACCGGCAGCCAGGCCGGCATCGCCGACACCACGCTGGCCCGTGCCATCGCCGAGCGCTCGCACGGCAGCCGGCTGGCCTGGCTGGCCGGCCAGCAGACCTTCTGGGTGACGCTGGCCGCGCTGCTCGCCTTCGCCGGGCTCACGCTGGCCAGCGACGTGTTCGCCACGCAGCAGAACCTGTTCAACGTGGCGCGCAACTTCGCCTTCGTGGCGATCATCGCCATCGGCATGACGGCGGTGATCGTCACCGGCGGCATCGACCTGTCGGTCGGTGCGGTGCTGGTGCTCTCCGGCATGGTCACCGGCATGGCGATGAACTCCGGCATGTCGATCTGGCTGGCGGTGCCGCTGGGCCTCGCGGCGGCACTGGCGGTGGGCGCGTTCAACGGCGTGATGATCGCCTACGTGGGCGTGCCACCCTTCGTGGTGACGCTGGGCATGCTGTCGATCGCGCGCAGCCTGGCGATGGTGCTCTCCGACAACCGCATGGTCTATTCCTTCGGGCCCGACCAGCCGGCGCTGCTGGCGCTCGGCGGCGGCTTCCTCGAACTGGTGCTGCCCTTCGTCGACCCGATCCGCATCCCCAACCCGCTGATCTTCATGCTCGTGCTGATGGTGTGCACCAGCCTGGCCTTCCGCTGGTCGCGCTGGGGCCGCTACCTCTTCGCCATCGGCGGCAACGAGCGTGCCGCCACGCTGACCGGCGTGCCGGTGAAGCGGGTCAAGGTCGGCGTGTACATGTTCTGCGCGCTGTGCGCCGGGCTGACCGGCGTGCTCGAGGTCGGCTGGCTCGGCACCATCACGACCGGGCTCGGGCAGGGCATGGAACTCACCGTCATCGCCGCGGCGGTGATCGGCGGCGCCAACCTCTCCGGCGGCATCGGCTCGGCCTTCGGCGCCGTCGTCGGTGCGGCGCTGATCGAGGTGATCCGCAACAGCCTGACGCTGCTGGGCATCAGCACCTTCTGGCAAGGCACCTTCGTCGGCACCTTCATCGTCATCGCCGTGCTGTTCGACCGGCTGCGCTCGCGCAGCGCCAACGAATGAAGCCGGCCCCACCCAACGACACGACGCGAATGAGCGCACATCAGTTGTCTCCATGATGCCCGCCGCCCGCGGTGACAGATGCCCGCGCGCGCGTGCATCGAAGGTCCGCAGGCGCAGTCCTTTGGGTCTGATCGGCATCCCTTGGGCCCACCGTTGCGTGGGCCCTTTTTTGACTTGACCCCCTGCGGAGGCTTCGTCATGACCCGTTCTGCCCAGCCACTCATCCTCGTCACCGGCGCGACAGGCAAGGTGGGCCGCAGCTTCATCGCGCGGCTGTTGGCCGAACCGTCGCTCGCGCATTGGCGCGTGCGTGCGCTGTGCCACCAGCGCGCCTTGCCGCCGCATCCACGCATCGAGTCGGTCCGCGGCGCCATCCAGGACAGGCAGGCCGTGCAGCAGGCGCTGCAGGACGTGACCCACGTGCTGCACCTGGCCACCAGCAAGGAGACGCCGGAGGATGTGATGGACGTGGCGGTCAAGGGACTGTTCTGGTTGCTCGAAGGCTGCAGGGCGAGCCCGAGCTTCAACCAGTTCATCCTGATCGGTGGCGATGCCGCGGTCGGCCACTTCCACTACCCGCACCCGGCGCCGGTGGTCGAGACTCAGCCGCACAGCGCCTATCCGGGGTGCTACGCGCTCTCGAAAGTCATCGAGGAGGTGATGCTGCAGCAGTACATCATTCAGTACGGTCTCAATGGCTGCTGCCTGCGCGCGCCGTGGATCCTGGAGAAGGACGACCTGCGGTTCCATCTGAGTTTTGGCGCGGACGTGTTCGGCGCGCCGCGCTGGTGCGACCGGGTCGGCGCCGAGGCGGCCGCGGCCTATGCTGCGTGTGGCGCGATTCCGGTGCTGCTCGACCCGCAGGGCGAAGGCGTGCAGCGCAACTTCGTGCACGTCGACGACCTGGTGAGCGCCATCCTCGCCGCGATCGACCATCCGCGTGCCAGGCAGCAGGTCATGAACGTCTGCATGGATGAGCCGATCGACTACGTTCGCCTGGGCGAGTACCTGGTGCGCACGCGCAGCAGCACGCTGGTACCCCTGCGCGACCGCTATCACTCCACGTGGCTGGACAACAGCAAGGCGAAGTTCCTGCTGGGATGGCGCCCGCACTACGACATGGAGCGGCTGGTGGAGTCGGCCTGGGGCTACCGGCGTGCCGATGACGAACCGCGTCGGGTCTGGTATCCGGGGTAGCGGCGGCTTGGCCACGACCCGAGCGCCTTGTGCAGGAACCGGATGGCACGGCCGCAGCGGCGGTGGAGCCCGAACAAGCCGCTGAGGCGCCGACGACGCCGCTGCTGCGCGAGCCGGATCTGGCCCTCAGCCAACGGACGCTGCAGGCCTGCCGCGGCAACATCTCGGATGCAGCCAGGCAACTCGGCGTGTCCCAGGGACCGATCCATCGGCGCCTGCGTGCCTCAGGCCGACGGGACGCGCCAGGCGGCACCTAGCCGCACCGCTGCGGGTCTCGAACGGCGCTCGCGGGGTGCCCCCGCGACCGGGCCGATGCGCAAGACGCCCGGCCTGGGCCGGGCGAGGTCCTCAGTCGGACTTCTTCTCCGCCGCAAACCAGGCGTCGCTGGCGGTGCGTTGCCATGCGGCCAGCTGCATCTCGGCTTCTTCCTTGGCCACGCCGTAGCGCTCCTGGATCTTGCCGGCGAGCTGGTCGCGGCGGCCGGCAACGACCTCGAGATCGTCGTCCGTCAGCTTGCCCCATTGTTCCTTGGCCTTGCCGGTGGCCTGCTTCCAGTTGCCCTGGATCTGTTCCCAGTTCATGTCGTGTCCTTTCGTGTTTGCCGCGGGCCCGTCGGGCTCACTGGCGGATGGCGAGTTCGTTCTTCACGGCCTTCACGCCGTTGACCTTCCAGGCCAGCGTCTCGGCGGTGGTCTTCTCCGTCGCGCTCTTGGCGAAGCCCGACAGCATCACCGTGCCGTTGAGCGTCTCGACGCGGATGCTCGTGGCATCGACGTCCTTGTTGTCGATGTAGCGTGCCTTCACGGCGGTGGTGATGGCCGTGTCGTCGACGTAGGCGCCCACCGATTCCTGGCCGCGCGTGACAGCACAGCCGGACGCGACGAGCAGAGCGATGGAGGCGGCGATGGCGGCGAGCGTGTTGCGTGTGTTCATGGTGTTCTTCCTGTGCGGTTGTTGATGGCGGTGGCGAGGGATCTCAGTCGCTGGCGAGCCAGCCCTTGAGTTCTTCGGCGTGTTCCTGCTCGTCGCTGAGGATGTCTTCGAGCAGGCGGCGGGTGGTCGAGTCCTTGTCGCCGATCAGGGAGATGATCTGGCTGTAGGTCTCGATGGCCACACGTTCGGCGATCAGGTTGGCCTTGATCATGGCCTTCAGGTCGGGCGACGCGTCGTAGGCCGCGTGGCTGCGCTGCGTGAGCGAGTCGGGCGAGAAGTCGGGCTCGCCGCCGAGCTGCACGATGCGCCTGGCCAGGCGGTCGGCATGCGCCGATTCCTCGTTGGCGTGCACGAGGAACTCCTCGGCGATCTTCGGCGAGGCCAGGCCTTGCGCGGTGAAGTGGTGGCGCTTGTAGCGCAGCACGCACACCAGCTCGGTGGCCAGCGAGTCGTTGAGCAGCTGGATCACGTCCTTCTTCCACGGCCCGTAGTGCGGCGTCATCGCGCCCTCCGCCAGATTGCTGCGCGACGCATCGATGGCGGCCTCGTCGAGTGCGAGCGCCTCGTGGTCGAGAGGCTCGCGCCGGTTGATGTCAGCGGTGTCGTTCTTGGCGGCCATGGGAATCCTGTGCGTGGGTTGTGCGGGGCGTCTGGCCAATGTAGGAAAGGGCCGCCGCGCGGAACATCGGCGTCGGTCGCGCGAGGCTGTAGGACGATGCCCCGTCGCTGCGCGCGGCGGCGAACGCAGGGCGCTGGGTGCGACAACGCACCGACGCCGGCGCGCCCGCAGTGCAGCCTGCGACGGTGCGAACACGCACGCCTCACCGACCCCCCGAAAGACACGACCATGACAACCTTCTCGAACCTTCGCCCGCATCGGGGCACCGCCCTGGTACTCGGCTGCGCAATGGTCCTCGCGGCCTGCGCCAGCTCGCCTCCGCCACCCAATGAACGCATGGCGGTGGCGACCGCTGCCGTCGCGCATGCCGCCGCCGCCGGCGGGCCCGAGTTCGCCCCCGTCGAGATGCGCCTGGCGCGCGACAAGCTGCAGCGCGCCACCGTCGCGATGACCGGAAAGGACCACGCCGCCGCCGACACGCTGGCCGAGCAGGCGCAGCTCGACGCGCTTCTTGCCGAGGCCAAGGCGGAGTCTGCCAAGGCACGCAAGGCGGCCGACGCTGTGAGCGAAGGCAGCCGCGTGCTGCGCGAAGAACTCGACCGCAAGCCCAAGTAGC
>CAZVLY010000009.1:22679-33786 GCA_964628175.1 uncultured Piscinibacter sp.
CAGCTCGAGGCGCAGCTGAAGGACCTGAACGCGAAGCAGACCGAGCGCGGCCTGGTCGTCACCATCGGCGACGTGCTGTTCGAGACCGACCGCGCGCAACTGCGTGCCGGCGGCATGCGCAACGTCGAGAAGCTGGTGGCTTTCCTCAACCAGTACCCGCAACGCAAGGCACTGGTCGAGGGCTTCACCGACAGCACGGGCAGCGAGAGCTACAACATGGAACTCTCCAGCCGCCGTGCCGACGCGGTGCGTGCCGCGCTGGTCGACATGGGCGTCGTGCGCAACCGCATCGCCACGCAGGGCTACGGCGAGTCGTATCCCGTGGCCGGCAACGACAGCTCAGGCGGGCGGCAGCTGAACCGCCGTGTCGAGATCGTCCTGTCCGACGAGACCGGCAACATCGTGCCGCGCTGAGGCGGCCGGTGCGGGGCCGTCCCCGGCGGCTCCGCGCCCGTCCGTCAGCGGGATCACGAAACACTGGTCCTGCACCAGCGCCGGCCAGTCCAGCGACTGGCCCGGCAGCAGCAGCCGCGCCGCCGATGGCGCCGTGGCCTGCAGCGCCGCTTCCGCCGTCGCCCGCATCAGGATGAAGCGCAGCGTGCGCCCTTCCCGCTTCAGGCTCAGCTCGGCACGCGGCCAGTGGGCGGGCAGGCAGGGCGTGAACGACAGCTCGTTGGCTGCCAGGCGCAGGCCGAAGATCGACTCCACCGCCGCGCGGTGCATCCAGGCCGCCGCGCCCGTGTACCAGCTCCAGCCGCCGCGGCCCGTGTACGGCGGCTGCGTGTAGACGTCGCCGGCCATCACGTAGGGCTCGACGCCGTAGACCGGCCCCTGCGTCGGATGCGCCGAGCGATGCGCCGGGCTCAGGCAGGTGAAGTAGTGCCAGGCCGCCCGCGCACTGCCGGGTGCGCCGAAGCGCGTGGCCAGCTCGGCCTGCGCCATCAGGGCCCACACGCCGCCGTGCGAATACTGCCCGCCGTTCTCGCGCACACCCGGCGGGTAGGCCTGGATGTAGCCGGCGCTGGGCTGCGCGTGCACCAGCGGCGGGTCGAGCAGGCGAACCAGCCCGGCCGCGCGGTCCACCAGATGGTTCTCGACCGAGCCCATCGCCGCGACCTGCCGCGGCCATGGCGCCGCGCGGGACAGCACCGCCCAGGCCTGCGCGATCAGGTCGATGCGGGCCTCCTGGTTCGAATGCGAACCGAGCGGGCTGCCGTCGTCGAAGAAGGCCCGCTTGAACCAGGCGCCGTCCCACGCGGGCCCGTTCAACGCCGCCTTCCAGCCCTGCGCCGCGGCCTCCCAGCGTTGCGCGCGCGGCACCTCGCCGCGGGCGCGCGCCAGCGGCGCGAAGCCGTCGACCAGCGCGCACAGGAACCAGCCCAGCCAGACCGACTCGCCGCGGCCCTCGTGGCCGACGCGGTTCATGCCGTCGTTCCAGTCGCCGCTGCCCATCAGCGGCAGGCCGTGTGCGCCCACGAGCAGGCTGCGGTCGATGGCGCGGGCCGCGTGTTCGTAGACCGAGGCCACCTGGGCGCCGACCACCGGCGTGTCGTAGATGTCCTCGGCGCCGGGCGGGATCGGCGCGCCCTCGAGAAAGGGCACCGGCTCGTCGAGCAGCGCCGCATCGCCGGTGGCGCGCAGGTAGTGCAGGCAGGCATGGGCCAGCCACAGCAGGTCGTCGGAGAAATGCGTGCGCACGCCGGCGCCGCCGGGCGCGTGCCACCAGTGCTGCACATCGCCCTCGGGGAACTGCCGCGAGGCGGCGATGACGATCTGCTCGCGCAGCAGCCGCGGTGCGGCCCAGGCCAGCGCCATCGCGTCCTGCAGCTGGTCGCGGAAGCCGGTCGCGCCGCCGGCCTGGTAGAAGCCGGCCTTGGCCCACAAGCGGCACGACACCGCCTGGTAGAGCAGCCAGCGGTTGACCATCGCGTCGAACAGCGGGTCGGGCGTGGCCACGGTGGTGGCCTCCAGCAGTTCGTCCCAGTGGGCGCGCACGGCGGCCAGGCGCTGCGTCGCCGGCACGCTCGCCGCACGCGTGGCCAGTTCGCGGGCCGCGTCGGCATGCGCCGCATAACCGAGCAGGAAGACCCGCTCCACCGACTCGCCCGCCGGCACGCGCACCACCGTCGACAGCGCCGCGCACGGGTCGAGCCCGCTGCCTTGCTGCTGGCCGAAGTGATCGGGAAGCACCAGGCGGCCGCGCGCGTCGAAACACTCGCGGCGGTCGCAGGTCCAGTCCTCGCCGTCGTCGATCCCGTCCACCAGGCCGAAGAAGGCCGTGCCCTCGCCGAACCCCGCGGACTGCTCGCGCTGCGTGCACAGCAGCGCGGTGAGCTTGTGCCCCGGCAGGCGCTGGCGGTGCAGCGCGGTGTGCACGGTGCCGCGGTCGCCGCGCTGCGCGCCCATCGTCCACTCGACGATGCCGGCCAGGCGCAGGTGCAGCGTGCGCTGTCCGCGGTTGACGATGCGCAGCCGCAGCTGCTTGACGGCGCTGAGCGGGTCGACACACCAGCTCGCCGTCACGTCGGCATCGCCGTGGCGGTGGGCGATCACGCTGTGGCCCTGGCCATGCGTGACGCGGTAGTTCACCCGCTCGTCGCCGGGACAGCCCCAGGCACTGGGCGTGGCGCTCCAGGTCTGGCGCGTGCGCAGGTCCTGGATCAGCAGCCATTCCGAGGGCGGGTCGGCCACCGCGTCGTTCGACCACGCGGTGAGCTGGTTCATGCGGCTGTTCAGCGCCCAGGTGTAGCCGCCGCCGGCCTCCGACACCTGGGTGCCGAAGCCGGCGTTGGCGAGCACGTTGATCCACGGCCGCGCCGGCCGCCGCTGGGCGCTCACGTCGAAGCCGAACTCGGCCGTCGCCGGCGCGAAGCTGCCCCGCGGCGCCGGCACCGGCTCGGCGGGACCGGAGGCCACCTGCACCGCCACCGTCGACACCCCGTGCCGCTGCTCGAAGGCCTGCTCGTGGCGCTCCACCCACTCCTGCACATGGTGCAGCAGCGGCCGGCCGTCGGCGCGCAGTCGCAGGCGCGCCAGGCCCTTCAGCGTCGCCAGTTCGGCCGCCGACACCTCGTGCGACTGCAGCACCACGAAACCGGTGCTGGACACGCCGCCCTGCGCCGCGCTGTCGGCCAGATGCCGCTCGCGCAGCGCCGTGATCTCGTGCTGCAGCGCCATCAGGTAGGACGCCGGCTCGGCGTTCACCACCACCAGGTCGCAGGCGACGCCGCCCCAGGACCACAGGCGCAGCGCCTGCGCCAGCGAGCGCAGCAGGCCCAGGCCCTGCGAGACGCCGGCGGTGACCAGCACGATCGGCCGGTCGCCCGAGATGCCGAAGCGCCACAGCAGGCGGCGGTCGCAGGGCTCGGCATGCGAGGCGCCGGCGGACTGCGGCCGGGTCAGCGTGAGCAGCAGCGCGGTGGTCAGGCTCTGCACGGCGGCGTAGTTCTCGGCGCCGATGCGCAGCGCGCGCAGCCGGATGCCGGCCAGCGTCGCCGACATCAGCGAGGCGCGCTGCACGTGGATGGGCTGGCGGTACTTGTCGATCACCGCGCTGAGCACGCCGCCGTTGTCGGTCGCCGCGGTAGCGAAGGTCAGCATGGCCTTGCCGCGCGGCGCGATGCGCAGGCGCACCGCCAGCGCACAGACCGGGTCGAGGCCGGTGTCCAGCGGCACCGGGCCGTCGTCGGCCGACACCGGCGGCAGCTCGAACGAGGCCAGCGGCCGGCTCGCGCCGCGGTTGCGGCCCAGCCAGCGCTGCCGATCGGCCTGCACGCGCACACCGGTCACCTGCGGGTCGCTGGCGGCGAGGAAGTGCGCGGCCAGCATGCCGCGCTCGGTGGCCAGCCGCGGCGTGCGCTCGAACACCAGCGCCTGGTTCGCGGCTCGCCACTGCGCGCGCACGAACAGGTTCGAGAACGCCGGGTGCGACTCGTCGGCGCGCGGCTCGGCCAGCGTCACCTCGAAGGCCGACATCAGCTCGATGTCCAGCGTGCGGTCGCCCAGGTTGTGCAGCTCGACCTGGCGGAACTCGATGTCGTCCTCCGGGCTCACCCACACGGTGGTGTGCGCCTGCACCTCGGACCAGGCGGCGTCGAAGCAGACGCGGTCGGCGTGGAAGGTGCTGCGGTACACCGCGGCGGGGTCGGGCGCCGGGTGCTGGGTGATCGACACGGCGCGCGGCTGCTGGTCCCAGCGCAGGTAGAAGAAGCTGCCGAGCGCATCGCGCAGGGCATCGTCGCGCCAGCGCGTGATGCCGGCGCTGCCCCAGCGGCTCCAGCCGGCGCCGTTGGCGCGCAGCGAGACGCTGTAGCGGCCGTTGGACAGCACGTGCGTGGGCTCCAGCGCGGCGGCGCCGGGCAGCACTTCGCGCAGCAGGCCGGGCGTGCGCCGCTGCAGCGCCTGCGGCGGCGCGCCGGCGGCGGGCGCGTAGAGCATCGACACTTCGCGCGGCGCACGCTCGTGCAGCAGCGGCGCCACCGCCTCGATGTGGGGGTCGGCCATGCCCCAGCGGCGCACCACGCCGCCGAGCAGCACGTTGGCCAGCGCGACGATGGTCATGCCCTGGTGGTGCGACATGAAGGTGGCCACCGGGGTGAAGCCCTCGGCCTGCGACTGCCGCGAGGGCGTGTAGTCGAGCGCCTCGATGAAACCCAGGCCCTCGCGCGCGCCCAGCGTCTGCAGCAGGTCGAAGTTGGCCGCCGCGCGGCGCGGCGCCACCTGCGCGGCCAGCGCGGTGGCATACGGGGCGATCACCAGCTCGTCGGGCGGCGTGCGGCGCAGCGCCAGCCGGGGCACGCCCTGCGGCGCGTACTGGTAGGCCAGCGTGTGGTCGCGCCCGGCATAGGCGGATTCCGAGATGCCCCAGGGCACGCCATGCGCCTGCGCGAAGTCCATCTGCTCGCGCAGCGCGGCCAGGCAGGCATCGCGCAGCACGCTGCCTTCGGGCTCGTCGAGCACCAGGCTGGGCATCAGGTACTCGAACATCGAGCCCGACCAGGAGCGCAGCCCCGCCCTGGCGCCGACCGCGTAGAAGGGCCGGCCGAGCGCGGCCCAGTGGCCCACCGGCACATCGCCCTTGGCGATGGCCAGCAGGCTGGTCAGCCGCGACTCCGAGGCCAGCAGGTCGTAGAAGCCGGCGTCGAGCTGCTGCTCGGCGACGCGGTAGCCGATGTGGAACAGGCGGCGCCGATGGTCGAACAGGAAGGCGTAGTCGGCCTCCCAGGCGAAGCGCGCGCAGCGCTGCGCGATGACCTGCAGCCGCTGCAGCGCGTCGTCGTCGAGGTCGCCCTCGCGCGCCAGCGCCAGGCAGGCCTGGCCCACGGCGAGCAGGTGGCCGCCGAGGTTGCCGCTGTCCACCGTGGACACGTACATCGGCAGCAGCGGCGCCCGCGTCTGCGTGTCGTACCAGTTCATGAAGTGGCCGCGGTGGCGCTGCAGCGTGTCCAGCGTGGCCAGCGTCGCCTCGATGCGCGCCAGCAGCTCGGCGGTGCCGATCCAGCCGAATTCGCGCGCGCAGGCCACGGCGAGCAGGTACAGGCCGATGTTGGTCGGCGAGGTGCGGTGCGCCACCATGTCGTGCGGCAGCGTCTGCAGGTTGTCGGGCGGCAGGTGGTTCTCTTCGGCGGTGACGCAGCGCTCGAAGAAGCGCCAGGTGTCGCGCGCGATGCCCTCGAGGTACTCGCGTGCCGCCTCGGGCACCTCGGCCGCGGCGCGCGCGGGCTGGGGGCGGCTCACCCACCAGGTCCACAGCGGCGAGGCCGACCACAGCAGGCACAGCGCAGTGGCCAGCACCGCGTGCGGCGTGCCGACGGCGAGCAGCGCGGCGAGCAGCAGCCCGCCCAGCAGCGGCTCGGCGGCGTGGCGGCGGCACAGGGACGCCAGGCGCGTGGTGGACTGCGCCTGCGCGGCAGCGGCGGTGGTCCACTGCAGCAGGTGGCGGCGGCTGACCAGGGTGCGCCACAGCGCGCGCGCGATCGCGTCCGCGCTGGCCAGCGCCTGCTGCAGCAGCTGCGCGAGGTGCCACAGCCCGCCCCAGAGCGCGCGGGCCAGGTCGGCGAAGGCCTGGCGGTAGAAGTGCAGCCGGGCCAGGTCGTCGCGGTGCGGCGACAGGCCCGACACCGCACCCATCAGCGGCCCGGCCGCGAAGGCCGCCAGCAGCAGACCCAGCACCGCCCAGGGCGAGACCACGCTGCCGGCCAGTGCCATCGCCAGCAGCGCCAGCGACATCGGCGCGACCAGCGAACGGCGCAGGTTGTCGAACATCTTCCAGCGGTTGACGGCGCGCATCGGGTAGCGCGCCGGCGCGAGCAGGAAGGGCAGCAGCTGCCAGTCGCCGCGCGTCCAGCGGTGCACGCGCGAGGCGGCCACGTCGGCGTGGAAGGGCGCGTCCTCGATCAGCGTGATGTCGGTGACGGCGGCGCAGCGCGCCAGCGAGCCCTCGAGCAGGTCGTGGCTGAGCACCTGCCCGTCGGGCAGGCGCTGCGCCAGCACCGCCTGCATCGCCGCCACGTTGAGCAGGCCCTTGCCGGTGAAGCTGCCCTCGCCGAACAGGTCCTGGTAGACCTCCGAGGTGGCGGCGCTGTACGGGTCGATGCCGCACTGGCCGGCGAACAGCCAGTGGAAGCGCGTGAAGTCGCGCGCCGCCGGCAGCGGCGTGACGATGCGCGGCTGCAGGATGCCGCAGCCGCCCTCGACCTGGAGGCCGTCGTCGGACAGGCGCGGCTGGTTGTGCGGGTGCGCGGCCACGCCGACCAGTTCGCGCAGCCGGCCCGGCGGCAGCTGCGTGTCGCTGTCCAGCGTGACGATGTAGCGTGCGCCGGCCGCCAGGCGCGAGGCCGCGCCGCAGTCGATGAAGTGGCCGTGCGGCAGCGCGCCCGAGAGTGCCGCCACCAGCTGCTCGAGCTTGCCGCGCTTGCGCTCCCAGCCGATCCAGCGCTGCTCGGTCTCGCTGTATTCGCGCTCGCGGTGCAGCACGATGAAGCGCGGCGCCGCGTCGGCGTCGCGCGGGTCGCCCGGGTGGCGCCGGTTCAGCGCCTCGACGCCCTGCACGGCCTGGGCGAGCAGCGGCGCGTCGCCGGGGCGCTGCGCGGTGTCGGCATCGGCCCAGTCGGTGAGCAGCGCGAACTGCGCCTCGCGCTCCGGGTTGGCCAGGTGATGCAGCTCCAGCCGGTGCACCAGCGCCTCGACCCCTGACGCATCGGTGAGCAGGGCCGGCACGACGACGAGCACGCGGTGCTCGGCCGGGATGCCGTTGCCGAAGGCCAGGCGCGGCAGGTGGCGCGGGCGTTTCGATTCGCTGATCAGCCGGTTGATCACCGCGACCACCGCCTCCGACGCGGGGAACAGCATCAGCAGCGCGGCCGGCAGCGCCATCCACCCCAGCGCGGTGTGCCCATGCAGCAGCAGCCAGGCCGTCAGGCCGAGCGTGCCCAGCAGCAGCGCCACCAGGTAGGCCGGCAAGGCCAGCCGCGCGACCACGCCGCGCCAGGCACTGGCAGCATGTTCATGCAGGCCGAGCGCGCGCAGCAGCGCCGGACGCCCGGCACCGAGCAGCCAGTGGCTGGGCACGCCGGCCAGTGCGTCGCCGGACGGTGCCGCATGCATCAGGTCGAGCAGTCGCTGCGCCACCTCCCGCTCGCTGCGGTCGCTGCGCCGCGACAGCCGCTCGATGCCGTGCAGCGTCTGGTCGCGCGTGGCCACGTGCTCGGCCTCGAACACCGGCGAGGTGAGCATCAGCCGCATCAGCAGGCTGGTCCGCGCGACGAGGTCGGGCCAATCGGCGTCGCCGATGTCGCGCAGCGAGGTCACCGCGTTGCTGACGCTCAGGTTGTCGGCGGCCTGGTCGGCGCTCTGCTGCGCCTGCAGCGCCGCCAGGTCGGGCAGCGCCAGCCTCAGCCACTCGTGGTGGGCCGCCTGCGGGCCGGCCTCCGCGCCGGGCTGCAGGTCCTGCAGACGTTGCGCCATCTGCCCGAGGAAGACGCGGCCGACACCGCGCCGCTCGAGCAGCGCGAGCAGCTGCTGCAGCGCCGGCACGCCATGCGAGGCTATTCGATCGCACACCAGGTTGGCGAGCTCGCGGGCGGCCTTGTTGGCGGCCACGCGTTCGGCCAGGCGGCGCAGGTTCTCGATCAGCACCACGCGCAGCGTCGTGGGCAGCGCCCACATCTCGCTCAGGCGCAGTTCGCGCGTCTCCTGGTAGGCGCCGAGAAAGGCGGCCAGCAGGTCCTCGTCGAAGGCGCCGTCGGTGTGGGCCACGAAGGCCCAGGCCACGCCGTACACGCGCGGCAGGCCGGCCAGCGGCGGATCCACCAGCACCGGCAGCTCGCGGAAGTAGCGGCGCGGCAGGCCCTCGCGGATCTGCGTCAGCTGCGCCTCGATGAGGTGGAAGTTGTCCAGCAGCCACTCGGCCGCCGGGCTGACGTCGTAGCCGGTGGCGGCCTGCACGCCGATGTAGCGGTGCGCCTCGCGCAGCGCCAGGATGTTGCTGCGCAGGCGCGGGTAGAAGGTCGGGATGCGCAGCCGTGAGCGCGACACCCGGTGCGTGTCGCCCAGGCTCAAGCCATGCTGCGCGAAGCGCAACTGGCCGAAGATCTCGGAGCGGATCGGCGGCGGCACCGGGCCGCGCGAGGCATCGAGGATGGCGCACAGCGCCGCCGACGCCTCGGGGACCAGCCGAGCCAGCGCGGACGACACCATCGCCCTACCAGGCCAGGGAGCCGACGCCGATCACCAGGGTCAGCACCACCACCGTGGTCACGAAGCGCGCCGCGACGAAGCCCTGCACGGCCTCGGCGCCGCAACGCAGCACGAACAGGCGCCCGGACAGCGAGCGGCACAGGTGCAGGTGCTCGCCGAGCGCGGACAACTCCATCGGCGAGGTGTCGACGGTGTCGCCGAAGGAGGCCGTGCTCCAGCTCGGGCCGTGGGTGTTCTGTTCAGTCATGTGTCACCCTTGTAGCGCCTGGCGCCCGCACCGTCTGTGCGATGTCGCACCCTGCCCGCCTGCGCGGGGACCGTGCCGAACACGCGGTCCCAGAACGAGGTGGTGACGCCGTAGCAGCACGGCGTGGCGGCGTGGTGGTGCAGCGCGTGCCAGCGCTTGCGCTCGCGCAGCCACGCACTGCGGCCGCGCCAGTGGTGCGTCGCGTGGTGCGTCACGCCATAGGCGAAATATCCGGCCAGCAGGCCCAGCGTCAGCGCGCAGGCGATCCACAGGTCGGCCAGCAGCCAGGCCGGCAGGAACACGAAGACGACGATCAGCGAGGCGCTGAGGATGGTCGGTGCGCAGATCATCGCCATCGGCCGGTCGTGGTGCGCGCCATGCCAGCGGTTGAACGGCGCCACGCCATGCAGCAGGAAGCGGTGCAGCAGGTACTCGAAGCCGCTCCATCCCCAGGCCCCCAGCAGCACGCACGCGGCGATCACGAGGCCGTGCTCGCGCGGCGCGCGGGCCAGCAGCACCCCGGTCATCACGGCCACCGCCGCGCCATAGAGGGCGAAGTCGGCGCCATAGGCCGCCTTGCCGTGTTCGATCGACAGTATTCCCATGCGATCGACGCTAGGGCTGCAACTTGCCCCGGTCTGTGCGCTGGGAGACGGTGAAGGGTGCGCCAACGGACCAGACTGCGCGCACCGATCGCCTGGCGGGCCGCAGCGACCGATGCCATCACGGAGCTCACACATTGGCCGATGCACAGAATCACCTGCTGGAACTGCTGCCCCGCAAGGATTGCGAACGGCTGATGGCTGCCGGCGAACCCGTGCAGCTCGCGCTCGCCGACGTGCTCTGCGAACGCGACACGGTCCTGCGCCATGTCTACTTCCCGATCGACTCCTTCATCTCGCTGGTCACGCAGGTCGATGCGCACCCGAGCCTGGAGGTGGGCATGGTCGGCCGCGAAGGCATGCTCGGCGCCCCGCTGGCGCTGGGCATCGCCACGACGCCGCTGCGCGCCGTCGTGCAGGGCGCCGGCACGGCCTGGCGCATCGCGGCCGTGCCCTTCCGCCGCGAACTGGCACGCAGCCCGGCGCTCAAACGCTGCCTGGACCGATACCTCTTCGTGCTGATGGCACAGCTGGCCACCTCGGCGGCCTGCCTGCGCTTCCACCTCATCGAGCCGCGCCTGGCGCGCTGGCTGCTCATGACGCAGGACCGTGCCCACGCCGACGCATTCCACGTCACCCACGACTTCCTGGCCTACATGCTCGGCGTGCGGCGGGTGGGCGTGACCATGGCCGCCGGCGCGCTGCAGGCGCACGGCCTGATCGAGTACCACCGCGGCGAACTGAAGGTGCTCGACCGCGCCGGCCTCGAAGCGGCGGCCTGCAGCTGCTACGCCGCCGACCTGCGGGGCTACGACGCCGTGATGGCTTGAGCCGCCGACGCGGACGTCAGACGACCGCGCCGAACCAGGCGCCGACGCCGGCCGTGATGGCCATGGCCAGTGCACCCCAGAACGTCACGCGCAGTGCGCCGAGCCAGGGCCTGGCGCCGCCCACGCGCGCCGCCACCGCGCCGAGCAGGGCGAGGAACAGCAGCGAGGTGCCGACCACGCCGGCCATCAGCTGGGCCGCCGGCATCAGGGCCACGACGGCCAGCGGCAGCGCGGCGCCGACGCCGAAACTCGCGGCCGAGGCGAGCGCGGCCTGGATCGGCCGCGCGCTGAGCGCCTCGGTGATGCCGAGCTCGTCGCGCGCGTGGGCGCCGAGCGCATCGTGTTTCATCATCTGCTCGGCCACCTGGGCGGCCAGCGCCGGCTCGATGCCACGACCCGCGTAGATCGCCGCGAGCTCGCGCCGCTCGGCGGCCGGATCGGCATCGAGCTCGGCCTGCTCGCGCGTCAGGTCGGCCTTCTCGGTGTCGGCCTGCGAATGCACCGAGACGTACTCGCCGGCGGCCATCGACATGGCACCGGCCACCAGGCCCGCCACCCCGGTGGTCAGGATGGAGGCATGGCTGGCGTGCGCCGCGGCCACGCCGACCACCAGGCTGGCGGTGGAGACGATGCCGTCGTTGGCGCCCAGCACCGCCGCGCGCAGCCAGCCGATGCGGTCGGTGCGGTGGCGTTCGGTGTGGTGTCGGCGCATGAGGGTCATGCCCGAGTGT
>CAZVLY010000010.1:0-12524 GCA_964628175.1 uncultured Piscinibacter sp.
TTCGCCCAAGGGCAAGAAGTACCACCTGGCCGCCGCCTTCCCGAGCGCCTGCGGCAAGACCAACTTCTCGATGCTGATCCCGCCGGCGGGCCTGAAGGGCTGGAAGGTCACCACCATCGGTGACGACATCGCCTGGATCAAGCCCCACGCCGACGGCCGCCTCTACGCGATCAACCCCGAGGCGGGCTACTTCGGCGTCGCGCCGGGCACCAATCACAAGACCAACGAAAACTGCATGGCCAGCCTGACGCGCGACGTGATCTTCACGAACGTCGCGCTGACCGACGACGGCGACGTCTGGTGGGAAGGGATGACCGACACGCCGCCGGCGCACCTGATCGACTGGCAGGGCAAGGACTGGACGCCGGCGATCGCCAAGGAAACCGGGGCCAAGGCCGCGCACCCGAACGCCCGCTTCACCGTCTCGGCGATCAACAACCCGGCGCTCGATGCCGAGTGGGACAACCCGAACGGCGTGGCCATCGATGCCTTCATCTTCGGCGGCCGCCGCTCGACCACCGTGCCGCTGGTGACCGAGGCGCGTGACTGGACCGAAGGTGTCTACATGGCCGCGACCATGGGCTCCGAGACCACCGCCGCCGCCGCGGGCGCGCAGGGCGTGGTGCGCCGCGACCCGTTCGCCATGCTGCCCTTCACCGGCTACAACATGAGCGACTACTTCCAGCATTGGCTGGACCTGGGCGCGAAGCTGCAGGCGTCGGGCTCGACGCTGCCGAAGATCTACTGCGTGAACTGGTTCCGCAAGGGCACCGACGGCAAGTTCGTCTGGCCGGGCTACGGCGAGAACATGCGCGTGCTCGAGTGGATGGTCGAGCGCCTCGAAGGCACGGGCGGCGGCGAGGAGCATGTGTTCGGCGTGACGCCGAACTACGAGCACCTCAACTGGACGGGCCTGGACTTCAGCCGGGCGCAGTTCGACCAGGTCACGCGCATCGATGCGGACGAGTGGAAGGCCGAAATGGTGTTGCACGCGGAGCTGTTCAACCAGCTCGCCTACCACCTGCCCGAGGCGCTGAAGTCGACCAAGGCGAAGATCGAGGCTCGACTGAGCGCCTGATCCGGCCGACGCGCCAAGGAAGAAGGCCGGCGATTGCCGGCCTTCGTCGTCTCGGTGGGCTGGATCTCAGTCCGCTGAAACAGCGTTGCGTTCGGCCATGCCGGCCGCAGCGCGCAGATCGGCCGCGTAGCTTGGCTGCGTCGCCTCGAAGGATTCGGCCATGCGCAGCAACTGCGCGGTGGCTTCCGGAACGCCCGGGGACGGCATGCGCAGGGCATGGCCGAAGGATTGCAGGAGCAGCATTCCACGCGCCAGGCCGTCGGCCAGCCTCGGGGCCAGTCGGTCGGCAAAGTGCGCGGCCTGCCCCTGGGGCAGGATGTACGAGTTCATTTGGGTTTCCTTGACGCGAAGGCTCAGGCCTTCTCGTTCATCAGTTCGTGACGGTCGGCCGCGGCCATCAGGTCGGCGGCGAAACCGGGGTCGGTGCGCTGGTAGGCGGTGGCGAAGTTGCGCAGTTCGTTGGCCTCTTCGACGAGGCTCAGGCGATGGTGGTTGCGCACCGGGCGGCGCAGCGAGGCCAGCAGGGCCTCGGTCATGCGGGCGGTGGCGAGAGCGAGATTGCCCAGGGCCTTGCCGAAGCCGATCGGGCGGGCAGGCTTGAACGATTGCGAGGGCAGGATGTGGCTGCTCATGGCGATTTCTCCTTGACATCGGGTTGATGCTGCAGTGCAGTATAGGGTAAACACTCATACCGCGTAGTGAATGATGTGAATACTCGGCATTCACTGTGGTGATGGGAGGATCCCCGTGAATTTCCGCACGCTCGACCTCAATCTGCTGCGGGTCTTCGACATCGTGATGGCCGAGGGCAGCATCACGCGCGCCGCCCAGCGCCTGTCGATGACGCAGCCTGCCGTCAGCAATGCCTTGAAAAGGCTGCGTGATTCGCTGGGTGAGGACTTGCTTACAAGAGCGCCGCGAGGCGTCCAGCCGACTGCCTTCGGCGAGGCCCTGTGGCCGCAGGTGCGCTCCTCGCTGGGCCAGCTGCGGGAGGCGCTGGAGCCTGGCGACTTCGATCCGACCGTCGACACGCGGGTGTTCCGGCTGACCATGGCCGACGCTGCGGCCGGCCTGATGCTGCCGGCACTGATGGCGCGCTTCGAGGCGCTGGGCGCACACAGCCACGTCGAGGTGCGCCCGCTCCTCGACCGCGACCCGCGCAACCTGCTCGGCCACGGCGACATCGACTTTGCCATCGGCCACTTCCCGGAGGCCGTCGCCGCCCTCGTCGCCCAGGGCCGCGTGGCGCCGCTGCGCCACCGCCGGCTGGCGGAAGGCCGCTATGTCTGCGCGATGCGCCGCGACCATCCCCTGGCGGGCGAGCCGCTGACGCTCGATGCCTTCTGCGCGGCCAGCCACGTGCTGGTCAGCTTCAGCGGCCGGCCCCACGGGTTTGTCGACCAGGCTCTGGCCAGTCTTCAGCGCACGCGCCACATCGCGCTCACCGTGAACCAGTTCTTCACCGCCGCGCACGTGGTCGCCGCCTGCGACCACCTCACCGTGCTGCCGGCCCGCTTCCTGCCGCTGACCGGGCTGCAGGACCGGCTGGTCGAACGCGAGCTCCCGGTGGCGCCGGGCACCGTCTACCTGGACGCGCTCTGGCACGTGCGCCACGACCGTTCCGCCGCACACCAGTGGCTGCTGGCGCGCTTCGACGAGATCGCGCAGGCGGCGAACCCGGCTTGACGCCCGGCGCGACTTCGCGCATGCTTCGCAAAGTGGTCTAGGCCACTTTGCTCAACCCTCGCTTCGGGACCCGCTGCCATGAACTCACCCGCCGACCAGAACCGAGTCGCCCACGCCGCCGCGCAGGCCGCCCGCAGTGCACCGGGGCGTGTCGTCCGCGCCCCGCGCGGCACCACGCTGAGCTGCAAGTCCTGGCTGGCCGAGGCGGCCTTCCGCATGCTGCAGAACAACCTCGACCCCGACGTGGCGGAGCGCCCCGAGGAGCTCGTGGTCTACGGCGGCATCGGCCGTGCGGCGCGCGACTGGGCCTCGTTCGACCGCATCCTCGACTGCCTGAAGGAGCTGGGCGACGACGAGTCGCTGCTCATCCAGTCGGGCAAGCCGGTGGGTGTGTTCAAGACCCACGCGGATGCGCCGCGCGTGCTGCTGGCCAATTCGAACCTGGTGCCCAAGTGGGCCACCTGGGAACACTTCCACGAGCTCGATCGCCAGGGCCTGTTCATGTACGGCCAGATGACGGCGGGTTCCTGGATCTACATCGGCACCCAGGGCATCGTGCAGGGCACCTACGAGACCTTCGCCGAGGCGGGCCGCCAGCACTACGGCGGCAGCATGGCGGGCCGCTGGATCCTCACCGCCGGCCTGGGCGGCATGGGCGGCGCGCAGCCGCTGGCCGCCAGCTTCGCCGGCGCGGTGTCGCTGAACATCGAGTGCCAGCAGGCCAGCATCGACTTCCGCCTGCGCACGCGCTACCTCGACAAGCAGGCCAAGGACCTCGACGACGCACTGCGCCTGGTGAAGGAGCACACGGCCAAAGGCGACGCGGTCTCGATCGGGCTGCTGGGCAACGCGGCGGAGATCCTGCCCGAGTTGGTGAAGCGCGCCAAGGCCGGCGGCCTGAAGCCCGACCTCGTCACCGACCAGACCTCGGCGCACGACCTGATCAACGGCTACCTGCCCGCAGGCTGGACGGTGGCGCAATGGCGCGCCGCGCAGGCCGACCCGGGGCAGCACGAGCGGCTGAAGACGGAAGCAGCGCGCTCCTGCGCCGTGCACGTGCGCGCCATGCTCGACTTCCATGCGATGGGCGTGCCCACGGTCGACTACGGCAACAACATCCGCCAGGTCGCTTTCGACCAGGGCGTGAAGAATGCGTTCGACTTCCCCGGCTTCGTGCCCGCCTACATCCGCCCGCTGTTCTGCGAGGGCAAGGGGCCGTTCCGCTGGGTGGCGCTGTCGGGCGACCCGGAAGACATCCGCAAGACCGACGCGAAGATCAAGCAGCTGTTCCCGCACAACACCCACGTGCACCGCTGGCTGGACATGGCGGGCGAGCGCATCGCCTTCCAGGGCCTGCCGGCGCGCATCTGCTGGCTGGGCCTGGGCGAGCGCCACCTCGCCGGCCTGGCCTTCAACGAGATGGTGAAAAGCGGCGAGCTGAAGGCGCCGATCGTCATCGGCCGCGACCACCTCGACACCGGCTCGGTGGCCAGCCCGAACCGAGAGACCGAGGGCATGAAGGACGGCACCGACGCGGTGTCGGACTGGCCGCTGCTCAACGCGCTGCTCAACGCCGCGGGCGGTGCCACCTGGGTGTCGCTGCACCACGGCGGCGGCGTCGGCATGGGCTACTCGCAGCACTCGGGCATGGTGATCGTTGCCGACGGCACCGACGCGGCAGCGAAGCGCCTGGCGCGCGTGCTCGTCAACGACTGCGGCAGCGGCGTCATGCGCCACGCCGACGCGGGCTACGAACTGGCCATCCGCACGGCGCGCGAGCAGGGCCTGAACCTGCCGATGCTTCGGGCATGAGCGCCACACCCGCGGGAGCCCATCGAATCGACGTGAACGCGCTGCCGACGCAGCGCTGGAAGAACGGCGCCGGGACGACGCGCGAGCTCGCACGCGGCCCCGTCGGCGCGGGCCTCGACGACTTCGACTGGCGCATCAGCCTGGCGGAGATCGAGCGCGACGCGCCCTTCTCCGCCTTCCCTGGCATCGAGCGCTGCATCGTGCTGCTGCAGGGCACGGGCATGGAACTGCTCGGCGAGCCCGGCAAGGGCGTGCAGTCCCTGCGCCGCCTGGTGCCATGGACCTTCGATGGCGAGCGTGCGCTGTCGGCCCACCTGAGCGGCGGCCCGTGCAGCGACTTCAACGTGATGACGCGACGCGGCCGCTGGCGTGCCGACGTGCGCGTGCTGCACTCGGCGGCGGCCGTGGCCTCGGGCCATGTGACGCTGCTGCTGGCGGTCGAGGGTGCCTGGCAGGTCGGCCAGGAGACGATCGAGCCGATGCAGGCCCTGCTCTGGCATGGACTGGAGGCGCCGATCACGGTCGGCCCGCGCGTGCCGGGCGCCGCGTCGGCGCTGATCCATGTGCGGCTGTGCCACGATCCGTTCCGATGAACGCACTCTTCGCCGAGCATGCCCTGCTGCCCTCGGGCTGGGCGAGCGAGGTGCTGCTGCGCTGGGACGATGCCGGGACGCTGCAGCAGGTCGAGGCGGGTGCGACGGCCGACGCCGCCACGCCGTACGCGAGCGGCGCGCTGCTGCCCGGCCTGCCCAACCTGCATTCGCACGCCTTCCAGCGCGCCTTCGCCGGCCTGACCGAATACCGCGGCGCTGCGCAGGACAGCTTCTGGACCTGGCGCGACCGCATGTACCGCTTCGCCGGGCTGATCTCGCCCGACGCGCTGGAAGACATCGCGACGCACCTCTACGTCGAGATGCTCGCCGCCGGCTACACCGCGGTGTGCGAGTTCCACTACGTGCACCACGACCCCGCCGGCCGGCCCTACGCCGACCCGGCCGAGATGTCGCTGCGGCTGGCGGCCGCGGCGCGGCGCGCCGGCATCGGCCTGACGATGCTGCCGGTGCTCTACCAGCACAGCGGCTTCGGCGCGAAGGCGCCGCGCGCGGACCAGCGGCGCTTCATCGGCTCGGTCGACGGCCTGTTGCGCACCGTCGAGACGCTGCGGGCGCAGGGCGTGCGCTGCGGCGTCGCGCCGCATTCCCTGCGCGCGGTGGCCGCACCCGCGCTGCAGGAACTGCTGGCCGGGCTGGACCGCATCGATGCCACCGCGCCGGTGCACATCCACGTCGCCGAACAGCGGCAGGAGGTGGCGGACTGCGTGGACTGGAGCGGGCAGCGTCCGGTGCAGTGGCTGCTCGACCACGCGCCGGTGGATGGCCGCTGGTGCCTGGTGCATGCCACGCACCTCGACGAGCGCGAGCGCGCCGCCGCGCACGAGCGCGGTGCCGTCATCGGCCTGTGCCCGAGCACCGAAGCGAACCTCGGTGACGGCGTGTTCGACGCCACGGCCTGGCATGGCGCCTGGGGAATCGGATCGGACAGCCATGCCAGCGTCGATGCGGCCGAGGAACTGCGGCTGCTCGAGTACACGCAGCGCCTGGCGACGCACCAGCGCAACGTGCTGGCCGACGCGGAGCGCCCCGACGTGGCCGCAGCGATGTGGCAAGCCGCCGTGGCCGGCGGCGCGCAGGCCGCCGCGCGCCCGATCGCGGGGATCTCGCTCGGTCAGCAGGCCGACTTCGTCGTGCTCGGCGACCGGCTGCTCGACGGGCTGACACCGGCGCAGCAACTGTCCAGCCACGTCTTCGCCAGTCACCGACGAAACACCGTGCAAGAGGTCTGGGTCGGCGGCCGTTGCCGCGTGCAGAATGGGCAGCACCCGGGCGCGGCCACGGCCGCCGAACGTTTCGTCGCCGCCCGCCGCCGCCTGCTCTCGGAGCTGGGATGAATCCGCCGATCGACCTGCTGCTGCGCAACGTGCGCATCGTCACCTGCACCGACGATGTCTGCGCCATCACGCCGCCGGCCTTCGTGGCCATCTTCGGCGGCCTGATCGCCGGCCTCGGCCCGATGACCCAGCTCGACCCGGACGCCGCGGTGGTGAAGGAACTCGACGGCGAAGGCGCCCTGCTCACGCCGGGCTTCATCGACTGCCATACGCACCTGGTGCATGCCGGCCACCGCGCGCGCGAGTTCGAGATGCGGCTGCACGGTGCCAGCTACGAGGAGATCGCACGCGCCGGCGGCGGCATCGTCTCGACCGTGCGGCAGACGCGCGAGGCGGTGCCCTCCGACCTGATGGCGCAATCGGCGCGGCGCCTGGCCGAACTGATGGTGCACGGCGTCACCACGGTGGAGATCAAGTCGGGCTACGGCCTGTCGCTGAAGGACGAGATGAAGTGCCTGAAGGTGGCGCGCGACCTCGGGCAGCGGCTGCCGTTGAACGTGCGCACCACGCTGCTCGCCGCGCACGCGGTGCCGCCCGAGTACGCCGGCCGTGCCGACGAGTACATCAGCCACGTGACGCAGCACATCGTGCCCGAGGCCGCGCGCCTGCACCTGGCCGACGCGGTGGACGCGTTCTGCGAAACCATCGCCTTCGACCTGCTGCAGACGCGGCGTGTCTTCCAGTCGGCGCGCCAGCACGGTCTGCCGGTCAAGCTGCACGCCGATCAGCTGTCGAACATGGGCGGCGCGGCGCTGGCCGCCGAGTTCGGCGCCCTGTCGGCCGACCACCTCGAGCATGTCGACGAAGCCGGCGTGATGGCGATGGCACGCGCCGGCACCGTGGCGGTGATGTTGCCCGGGGCGTACTACTTCCTGCGCGACACGCACCTGCCGCCGATCGATCTGTTCCGCCGCCACGGCGTGCCGATGGCCGTGGCCACCGACTGCAACCCCGGCAGCAGCCCGACCACGCACCTGCCGCTGATGATGAACATGGCCTGCACGCTGTTCCGCATGACGCCGGCCGAGGCCTTGCTCGGCGTCACGCGCCACGCCGCCTCGGCGCTGGGCATGCTTGATTCGCACGGCACCATCGAGCTGGCCAAGGCCGCCGACCTGTGCCTGTGGGATGTCGAGCACCCGGCCGAGCTCGCCTACGCCATCGGGGCCAGCCCGCTACGGGCGCGCATTCACAACGGCCGCCAGCATCCGCTGCAGTAGCGGCTGCACGCGCGCCGCGAGGTCGGTGCGGTAGGCGAAGGGCGCGGTCTCGTCCATGTAGGTGCACTGGCACATCTCGAGCTGCAGCGCGTGCACACCCTGCGAGGGCGCGCCGTAGTGGCGCGTGATCCAGCCGCCCTTGAAGCGGCCGTTGCTGACGTGGCTGTAGTCGCTCTGCGCCGCCATCTGCGCCTCGACCGCGGCCTGCAGCGCCGGCGCGCAAGCCCGGCCGTCGGCGGTGCCCAGGTTGAGGTCGGGCAGCCGGCCCTCGAAGAAGCGCGGCAGCACGCTGCAGATCGAGTGCGCGTCCCACAGCACCACGTGCTCGTGCAGGCTGCGCAGGCGCGCGAGCTCGCCGCGCAGCGCATCGTGGTACGGCTGCCAGTAGCGCGCGCGGCGTTCGTCGCGCTCGGCGGCGTCGGGCGATTCGCCGGGAAGGTACAGCGGCTCCTTGCGGAAGGTGTCCATCGGCAGCAGGCCGGTCACGTCCTGGCCGGGATAGAGGCTCTCGTCCTGCGGCGGGCGGTTCAGGTCGATCACGTGGCGGGCGAAGTTCGCCGTCAGCAGCGTCGCGCCCATGGCCCGCACGAAGTCGTACAGATGCGGCAAGTGCCAGTCGACGTCGGCGCGCTGCAGCGCAGCAGGCGTCATGCGGCGCTCGAGCGCAGGCGGGATGTGCACGCCTGCGTGAGGCACCGACACCAGCAGCGGCGACGTGCCCCGGGTCAGTGCGAAGATGTCCGATTCCATGCGTGACAACCCTTGGCCAAGTGGTCTAGACAAGTGAGTGCCACAGTGTAGACTGCGAGGCACGGGCCTTGCTACCCGTCGAACACCCCCACACGCAGGAGACGTGATGATCCTCAAGCGCACCCTATCGGGCCTCGCGGCCCTGGCCGCCATTCTGACCGCTGTGCCCGTCGCTGCCCAGGAAACCCCTGTGGCCATCGGCATCTCCGGCTGGACGGGCTTCGCGCCGCTCACGCTGGCCAAGGAAGCCGGCCTGTTCAAGAAACTCGGCCTGGACGTGTCGATCAAGAAGATCCCGCAGAAGGACCGTCACCTCGCCATCGCCTCGGGCGACATCCAGTGCGCCGCCACCACGGTCGAGACCTGGGTGGTCTGGAACGCCAACGGCGTGGCCACCACGCAGATCTTCCAGCTCGACAAGAGTTACGGCGCCGACGGCATGGTCGTCAAGCCGGGCATCACGAAGATCGCCGAGCTCAAGGGCAAGACCATGGCCGCCGACGCGCCGGGCACCGCGGGCTACTTCGGCCTGGCCTGGATCCTGAAGAAGAACGGCATGTCGGTGAAGGACGTGAAGGTGGTCAACATGGGCCCGCAGCCGGCCGCCAACGCGATGATCGCCGGCACCGACGGCATCGACGGCGCGATGACCTACGAGCCCTACCTCTCGGCCGTGCGCGCCAAGCCCGAGGCCGGCAAGATCATCGCCACCACGCTCGACTATCCGATGGTGATGGACACCTTCGGCTGCACGCCCAAGTTCCTGAAGGAGAACCCGAAGGCGGCCAAGGCGCTGGCCGACGGCTACTTCGCGGCGCTGGACATGATCAAGGCCGACCCGAAGAAGAGCTTCGAGATCATGGGCGCCGACGTCAAGCAGAGCGGCGAGGCCTTCGAGAAGAGCCAGGCCTACCTGCGCTGGCAGGACAAGGCGGCGAACCAGAAGTTCTTCGCCGCCGAACACGGCCAGTTCAGCAAGGAAGCGGCCGACCTGCTGCTGGAGATCGGCATCATCAAGCAGATCCCCGACCTGAAGGCGCTGGCCGACACCAGCTTCATCAAGTAGTCCCTTGAAGCCGCTGCGCGAGGTCGATCCCGGGGTCCGGCTGGCCCTGGGCATCTCCTTCTTCGTCCTGTTCTTCGCCGTGTGGGCGGCCGCCACGCTGGGCGGCTTCGTGTCCAAGACCTTCCTGGCCGACCCGATCACCATGGTCAGGTCGGGCTGGACGCTGCTGGCCGAGCAGGGTTTCGCCAAGGACATCGGCTACACGGTGTGGCGCGTGCTCGGCGGCTTCGTGCTCGCGGCGATCGTCGCCGTGCCGCTCGGGGTGGCGATGGGCGCCTACAAGCCGGTCGAGGCCTTCTTCGAACCCTTCGTCTCGTTCGCGCGCTACCTGCCGGCCTCGGCCTTCATTCCGCTGCTGATCCTGTGGGCCGGCATCGGCGAGGCGCAGAAGCTCTCGGTGATCTTCATCGGCTCGTTCTTCCAGCTCGTGCTGATGATCGCGGTGACGGTGGGTGCCACGCGGCGCGATCTGGTGGAGGCCGCCTACACGCTGGGCGCCGACGACTGGGGCATCGTGCGCCGCGTACTGATCCCGGCCAGCGCGCCGCAGATCGCCGAGACGCTGCGCCTGGTGCTCGGCTGGGCCTGGACCTACGTGATCGTCGCCGAGCTGATCGGCGCCTCGCAGGGCATCGGCCACATGATCACCGACAGCCAGGCGCTGCTGGCCACCGACCAGATCATCTTCGGAATCATCACCATCGGCGTGATCGGGCTCGTCTCCGACCTCGCCTTCAAACGCGCGAACCGCACGATGTTCCGCTGGGCCGCGCTGTGAGCCGGCTGTCTGTCAAGGGCGTCGGCCGCACCTTCCCCGGCGTGAACCGCGGTGTGCCGACGCTGGCGCTGCAGCCCACCGACCTGGAGGTCGCCGACAACGACTTCATCACCATCCTCGGCCCCTCGGGCTGCGGCAAGTCGACGCTGCTGCGCATCGTCGCCGGGCTGGACACGCCGACGCAGGGCGAAGTGCGGCTCGACGGCGAACCGGTGCGCGGCCCCGGCGCCGAGCGCGGCATGGTGTTCCAGAGCTACACGCTGTTCCCCTGGCTGACGGTGCGCGAGAACATCTGCTTCGGCCTGCGCGAGAAGGGCATGCCGCCGGCGCAGCAGGCCGAGATCGCCGCGCGCTTCATCGCCGAGGTGGGCCTGCAGGGCTTCGAGGGCCACTACCCGAAGCAGCTCTCCGGCGGCATGCAGCAGCGCGTGGCGCTGGCCCGTGCGCTGGCCAACGACCCGAAGATCCTGCTGCTCGACGAGCCCTTCGGCGCGCTGGACAACCAGACCCGCGCGCTGATGCAGGAGCTGCTGCTGTCGATCTGGGAGCTGCACCGCAAGACCGTGCTGTTCGTGACGCACGACGTCGACGAGGCGATCTTCATGGCGAACCGCTGCGTGGTGTTCAGCGCCCGGCCGGGGCGCATCAAGAACGAGCTGGCGATCGACCTGCCCTATCCGCGGCACTACACGGTGAAGACGACGCCGCGCTTCTCGGAGCTGAAGGCCGTGGTCACCGAGGATATCCGGGCTGAGTCGCTCAAAACCGCCCAGATGGAGCGCTGATCAGGGGGCGATGCCCTCTTCGACCATCGCCGTGGCAGCCGCGATGTCCGGCGCCATCAAACGGTCTTCGAGCAGGCGCGGCACCTTGGCGCGCAGGCGGGCGTGGAAGGCCTCCAGTGCCGGCGACGATTGCAGCGGCCGGTGGAAGTCGAGCGCCTGTGCCGCCGCCAGCCACTCGATGCCGACCACGCCGGCGGTGTTGTCCAGCATCTGATGGAGTCGCCGCGCCGCGTAGGTGGCCATCGACACATGGTCTTCCTGGTTCGCCGAGGTGGGCAGCGAATCGACGCTGGCCGGATGGGCCAGCGACTTGTTCTCGGAGGCGAGCGCGGCCGCTGTCACCTGCGCGATCATGAAGCCGGAGTTCAGCCCGCCGTGCTCGACCAGGAAGGCCGGCAGGTTGGAGATGCCCGGGTCCATCAACATGGCCGTGCGCCGCTCCGACAAGGCGCCGATCTCGGCGATGGCCAGCGCCAGGTTGTCGGCCGCGAAGGCCACCGGCTCGGCGTGGAAGTTGCCGCCCGAGAGCGCCTCCATCGTGTCGGCGAAGACCAGCGGGTTGTCCGACACGCCGTTCGCCTCGATCAGCAGGATGCCCCACGCATGGGCCATCTGGTCGAGGCAGGCGCCCATCACCTGCGGCTGGCAGCGCAGGCAGTACGGGTCCTGCACCTTCTCGCAGTCGATGTGCGAGGCACGCAGCGCGCTGCCCTTCAGCCAGGCCCGGTAGCGCGCTGCCACCTCGCGCTGGCCGCGCTGGCCGCGCACCGCATGGATGCGGTCGTCGAAGGGGGTGTCCGAGCCCTTGGCGGCGTCCACCGTCATGGCGCCGACGGCCAGCGCGGTGTCGAACACGCGCTCCAGCCGCTGCGCCGCATGGATCGCCAGCGCAGTGGAGGCCTGCGTGCCGTTGAGCAGCGCCAGGCCTTCCTTCGGCCCGAGCTGCAGCGGCTTCAGTCCGGCGTGCGGCAGCGCTTCGAGCGCCGGCAGGCGGCGGCCGCCGACGAAGGCCTCGCCGACGCCGATCAGCACGCCGGCCAGGTGGGCCAGCGGTGCCAGGTCGCCCGAGGCACCGACCGAGCCCTTCTCGGGCACCACCGGCAGCACGTCGTGGGCGAGCAGCGCGAGCAGCGCTTCGATCACTTCCATGCGCACGCCCGAGACGCCGTGCGCCAGGCTCGCCGCCTTGAGCAGGAGCATCAGCCGCACCACCGGGGCCGACAGTGGCTGCCCGATGCCGGCGCTGTGCGACAGCACCAGGTTCTTCTGCAACTGCGTGAGCTGGTCGTCGGCGATGCGCGTCTGCGCCAGCTTGCCGAAACCGGTGTTGATGCCGTAGACCGGCTCGTGGCGCGAGACCAGCTCGCGCACCGCGTTCACGCTGGCCTCGATGCCGGCGCG
>CAZVLY010000010.1:12624-31821 GCA_964628175.1 uncultured Piscinibacter sp.
CGTGGCGCGAGACCAGCTCGCGCACCGCGTTCACGCTGGCCTCGATGCCGGCGCGTGCCGAGGCCGCGATGGCCAGCGCCAGCGGGCCGGCGGCGGCGCGTGCCAGCAGGGTCTTGTCCAGGCCTCCGGGCGCGAGGGTGAACGTGGTCATGGTCGGGCTCCGCAAAGTGGTCTAGACAACTTTAGCATGAGCACGGCTAGAATGTCACCATGACCGCTCCCGCCGCCGCGCCGCGCCGCCTGCCTTCCGAGGAGGTCAAGGCCTCGATCCGGCAGCGCATCGCCGAGGGCGGCTGGCAGCCGGGCATGAAGCTGCCGTCCGAGCGCGAGCTGGTGCAGCAGTTCGGCTGCGCGCGCATGACGGTGCACCATGCGCTGCGCGAGCTCGAGGACGAAGGCCTGATCGAGCGCCGCCAGGGCTCGGGCTCCTACGTCGCGCAGCTGCACCCGATCTCCAACGTGCTGCAGGTGCGCGACATCCGCGACGAGATCGCCGAGCGCCGCCACGTGCACGCCACGCGGGTGTGCAGCGTGCAGCGCGAGAAGGCCGGCGCCGAGATTGCCGCGGCCATGCGTCTGCGCAAGGGCGCCGCGGTCTTCCACGTCCGTCTGGTGCACCTGGAGAACGGTGTGCCCATCCAGCTCGAGGACCGCCACGTCAACCCGGCGCTCGCGCCCGACTTCATGACGCTCGACTTCACCCAGGTCACGCCCTCGCACGTGCTGTTCCAGCATGCGCCGCTGACCGAGGCGGAGCAGGTCGTCGAGGCGGTGCTGGCCGATGCCGAGCAGGCGAAGTGGCTCGACGTCGCCGAGGGCAGCGCGCTGCTGATGGTGTCGCGGCGCACCGTCTCGCAAGGCGCGGTGGCCTCGGTGGCGCGCCTGTACCATCCAGGTTCACGCTATCGATTGATCGGCCGCTTTTCGGTCTGACCCCGGCCTGATCCGCCGCCCGACACCATGCAGACCCCCCACCAGCAAGCCCCGACCCGCGACCTCACGGACGCCGAATTCGAGGAGCTCGACCAGCTGCTCGCGGCCACGCCCGAGCCTTTCGAGCCGCTCGACGCGGTGATGCTCGACGGCTACCTGTGCGGCGTGCTGGTGCAGCCGGTGCTGATCGAAACTGACGCCTGGCTGCCGCACGTGTTCGACTTCGACGGCCAGCCGCTGCCCGACGAGGCCGACCCGGTCTGGCGCGAGCGTGTCACCGCGCTGATCGTGCGCCGCCACGCGGCGCTGAATCGCTCGATGACCGAGGACGGCTGGTTCGACCCGCTGATTCTCGAGCCCGACGACTTCAACCCGCCGCGCACCGACGATCCGGCCGCCAGCCTGAACCCGGTGTCGCAATCGCTGATGCCCTGGGTGGCCGGCTTCCAGCACGCGCTGGAGTCCTTCCCCGACCTGCTGGAACTGCCCGACCCGGCGGTGGACATCGCCCTGGCGCGCCTGTACCGCCACCTGCCGGCGCAGACCGACGAGGAGCGCGAGGTGGTGGCCACGCTCGACAAGGAGCATCCGCTGCCGACGCTGGACGACGCGATCGAAGACCTGATCGTCGTCGTCGCCGACCTCGACGACCTGACGCGCGACCTGCGCTACAAGGTCGAGACGGTCAAGCGCGAAGAACCAAAGGTCGGCCGCAACGACCCCTGCCCCTGCGGCAGCGGCAAGAAGTTCAAGCAGTGCCACGGCAAGGCCTGAACCGGCACCGCCTTCGCTGATGCGGATCCAACTGCTCTCCGACCTGCACCTCGAGACCGAGTCCTTCGCGCCCGAGCCGAACCCGGCCGCCGAACTGCTCGTGCTCGGCGGCGACATCGACAGCAGCTGGGTCGAGCTCGAACGCTTCCGCGACTGGCCGGTGCCGGTGCTGATGGTGGCCGGCAACCACGAGTTCGACGGCCGCGAGGTCGACGACGCCTGGCCGGCGTTGCGTGAACGCTGCGAGGCGTTGGGCATCGGCCTGCTCGAGCGCGAGAGCCGCGTCGTGCAGGACGCCGACGGTGCGCGCATCCGCTTCGTCGCCACGGTGCGCTGGTGCGACTTCGACCTCTACGGCGAGGCCGGCCGCGCGACCGCGATGCGTGCCGCCGGGTACTACATGCGCATCATGCGCAGCACGCGCCATGGCGTGGCCTTCGATCCCGAGGGCGTGCGCGAGGAGGCGATCGCCTGCCGCGACTGGCTGGCCGCCGAGCTCGCGAAGCCGCGCGGCGACTGGGACCGCACCGTCGTGCTGACGCATTTCGCGCCCAGCCTGCGCAGCGCCGACCCGCGCTACGGTGCGCAGCCGGGCACGGCGAGCTTCTGCAATGCCGACGACGCGCTGCTGCCCGCGGCGACCACCTGGATCCACGGGCACCTGCATTGCCGCCACGACTATCTGGTCGAGCACGCGCAGGGCCGCACGCGGGTGGTGTGCAATGCCCGCGGCCACGGCCGCAAGGGCGAGGCCGACGGGCACGACCCGCTGCGTCTCTTCGAGGTCTGAGGGCCGCGCGCGCGCCCAGGCGCGCTACTTCACCTCTTCGGCGATCTCGATCTTCAGGCCGCTGGCGCCCACCGCGACGGCCTTCGTGAAGCCCTGCAGGTCGCCCGGCTGCGCGATCGCGTTGCCCGACTTGCTGATGCGCGCGCCGACGATCACCTGCGAGGCGGTGGACAGGCGCATGGCCGGGTTCATCGCCATCGAGTCGTCGAGCGTGAAGGTGAGGGGAAGGTCCTTCACCTGCTTGCGCAGGATGGCCAGCGGCACGCGCGGGCCCTCGACGGCGCGGGCGAAGACGAACAAGGTGTCGTCCGGCGAGGCTTTGGCCTTCAGCGCCGCGGCGATGTCCACCTGGCCGGCCAGCGACGCGCCGGCGGTGGCGGCCGCGGTCGCGGCCGGGGCCGACGCCGATGCCACGGGGGCAGGCGGCAAGCCGGCACGCGAGCGTGCCTCGGCCACGCCGGACTGCAGGTTGCGCTCGAGTTCGCTGCCGGGCTCGGCCACCGACACCGCGGTGGTCCACAGCTGCGCGGCCTTGGCGAAGTCGTTGGCGTCGAAGGCGATGGTGCCGGCCAGCGCGAGCGCCTTCAGGTTCTTCGGGTCGAGCTCCAGCGCGCGGGCGATCAGCTGGGTCGGCTCGCCGGCGAGCTTGCGCCCGGCGGCCATGGCCACCGCGTCGGCCTGGTCGGCCAGCGCCTGGGCGTCCTTCGGCTTCAGTGCGGCCACGCGCTTGAAGGCCGTCACCGCTTCGGGGTAGCGGCCCATCGCGCTGTAGCTGCGCCCGAGCATCGACCAGCCCTCGGCGTCGTCGGGCTGCTCCTTCATGCGCTGCTCGAGCTTGGCGACCATGGCCGCGATCTGTTCGGCCGCGCCGCCGTGGCCCGCGCCGGCCTCCTCCTCGCTCTGCGCGACCGGCACGCCGCGCCATGCGCCGGGCGTGCCGTACACCGCGTAGCCTGCGGCCGCGACGGCGAGCACGAACACCGACAGCCCGGCGAGCAGGCGGCGCGACGGGCGCGCCGCCGGGGCCGTGGGAGCCGTCGGCAAGGGCGGCGCACCCGGCACGGCCGCTCTGGCGGGAGCTTCGGCGGCCGCGGGTGTACCGGACGTCATGACCAGCGACACCAGCTCCTGTTCGAGCTTGGCGCGCGCGGGCGCCGCCTGTTCGGGGGAGAGCGTGCCCGAGGCGGCCAGCTCATCGAGCTGGCGCAGCTGGCGCTTCAGATCTTCGATTCGTGCATTCATCGGTGCGGATGGTAAGGCCGGGCGTGCTTGCGGGTTGTCAAGGAAGGTGCCGGGCGCTGTGGGAGACTAGGATCGCAGCCGAAGATTCCATCGGAGACGCTCCACCATGAAGATCCTCATCGCCGTCGACGGCAGTCCGTTCACCAAGCGCATGCTGGCCTACCTCGCGGCCCACGACGAGTGGCTCGGCGGCGGCCGCCACCAGTACACGGTGCTGAACACGGTGTCGCCGGTGCCGGCGCGTGCCGCGTCGGTGATCGATCGCGACACCCTCAAGTCCTATTACGCCGACACCAGCGAGGCCGTGTTCAAGCCGATCCGCGCCTTCTTCAAGAAGCAGGGCATCGAGGCCGAATTCGTTGGCAAGGTCGGTCATGCGCCGGAGGTCATCGCCAAGATGGCCGACGGCCAGGATTTCGACCTGCTGATGATGGGCTCGCACGGCCATGGCACGCTGGGCAACCTGGTGATGGGTTCGGTGGCCACCAAGGTGCTGGCCGGTTGCAAGACGCCGGTGCTGCTGGTCCGCTGATCAGCGCCGCGCCAGCCCGTCGAAGCAGGTGGAGACGAGCAGCTCGATGATCTGCTCGTCGCTGTACTGGCCGGTCAGCTTGAGCAGGCCCAGCACCGGGTCGCAGGCGCGCGCGAACAGCGTGTAGAGGATCACCTCGGGCGGCAGCGCCGGGTTCAGATCGCCATCCGTCCGCGCGGTGCCGATCCAGGCGCCCAGGCGGTCGCTGACTTCCATCAGCCGGTCGAGGTAGACCTTGTTCGTGGTCAGCGCGGCGCGCAGGCTCGAGTTCTGCGCGGGCAGCGAAGGCATCTCGCCGGCCAGCTGCACCTGCATGGTCCAGCGCGCGACCGCCTTGAGCTGGTCGATTGCACGCGCGGGCTCCTTGGCTGCCAGGCTGTCGATGAAGGCCATGGCGCGGTCGAGGACTCGGATCATCGCCGCCGCGGCCAGCTCTTCCTTCGAGGTGAAGTGCTTGTACAGGCTCGCCTTGGCGATGCCCACGTCGGCGGCCACCTCGTCGACCGTCATCAGGTCGAAACCCTTCTCGGCCAGCAGCCGGTTCACCGACGAGACGATCGCGTCCTCGCGAGCGCGGAGAACCTGTTCACGGAACGACACCTTGGCCATGCGGCAATTCTAGGCGTGCCCGGCTGCATTCCTACGCCGGAGTCTCCATGCGACTGACGAGTTATGCAAATAGACCACATAGTAATCAATGAATACTGATTAGTTTAAATTGCGCCCGATCGGTCTCGTGACGCAGTTCACGGATCGACTTCCGGCAGCCTCGCGGCCGGCCTCTACCCACCTCGACTGGAGCAGTACACATGTTCGATTGGTTCAAGAGACTGGCGGCCCTGTCCGCCCTCGCCCTCGTGGCCGCCTGCGGCGGCGGCGACGACGATCCCCATCCCGGCAACATCGTCCAGGTCGCGCAAGCCGACGCGCGCTTCAGCATCCTGGTCGAAGCCGTCGTCGCGGCCGACCTGGCGACGACGCTGTCCGGCCCCGGCCCGTTCACGGTGTTCGCGCCGACCAACGACGCCTTCGCCGCGCTGCTCACCGAACTCGGCCTGAGCAAGGCACAGCTGCTGGCCGACAAGCCGCTGCTCACCGCGGTGCTCAAGTACCACGTGCTGTCGGGCACGGTGCGCAAGGCCGCGGTGCCGCTGGGCGCCGCGATCAGCCCGCTCGAAGGCGGCATCTTCAAGGTCGACAGCGTCGGCGCCGACCTGATCGTCACCGACGGGCGCAACCGGAGCTCGAAGATCGTCGTCACCGACGTGGCGGCCGCCAACGGCGTGATCCACGCCATCGACACGGTGCTGCTGCCGGCCGACAAGAACATCGTGCAGACCGCGGTGGCCAGCGCGCCGGAGTTCGGAATCCTCGTCGAAGCCGTCACCGCCGCCGGCCTGGTGGACACGCTCAGCGGCCCCGGCCCGTTCACGGTGTTCGCGCCCACCGACGCCGCGTTTGCCGCGCTGCTCGTCGAGCTCGGCGTCAGCAAGGCGCAACTGCTGGCCGACACGGCCCTGCTGGACAAGGTGCTCAAGTACCACGTCGTGCCAGGCCGCGTGCTCAAGGCCGGCGTGCCGGTGGGCACCCCCATCACGACCGTGCAGGGCGAGACCTTCAGCGTCAATGCCTCGCTGGCCATCACCGACCAGAGCGCGCGCACGGCCAACATCGTCGCCACCGACGTGCTGGCCAGCAACGGCGTGATTCACGTCATCGACAAGGTGATCCTGCCGGCGCCTTGAGCGCAGGACGGATCGGCCCCACGCATTCACCCACCACTGAACCAGGAAGTACCCACCATGAAGAAGATCATCGTTCTGTCCGCCCTTGCCTGCGCCGCCCTGTCGGCACAAGCCAAGGACATCGTCGACACCGCCGTGGCGGCCGGCAAGTTCAACACGCTGGCGGCCGCACTGCAGGCCGCCGGACTGGTCGACACGCTGAAGGGGCCCGGCCCGTTCACCGTGTTCGCGCCCACCGACGAAGCCTTCGCCAAGATCCCGAAGGCCGAGCTCGACGCGCTGCTCAAGGACAAGGCCAAGCTCAGCGCCGTGCTCACCTACCACGTGGTCGCGGGCAAGGTGATGGCCAAGGACGTCAAGGCCGGCAAGGTGAAGTCGGTGCAGGGCAGCGAACTGACGCTGGGCACCACCGGCGGCGTGACGGTCGACGCGGCGAAGGTCGTCCAGGCCGACATCGTGGCCGACAACGGCGTGATCCACGTGATCGACAGCGTCGTGCTGCCGAAGTGAACGCAGGCTAGTTCGCTAGCGCTTCGTTCGACGGCCGGCGCCCTCGGTGGGTGGCCGGCCGTTGTCATTCTTGGCCGCGCTGCCCGGCTCGGGCATGGGCAGGGTGTCCATGCTGGCATCCAGGCCGAAGGCCGTGCCCATGTCGCCGTAGTCGGTGTCCTTGGTGGGCTCGGCCTTGCCGAAGCCCAGGGAGGACCACCATGGAACCGAAGACGACTTGCTCATGTGAACCCCGCTGGCTGACTTGACCGGACACCCGATGACTGAATGATTCCAGTGTCCGCGTTGCCGCGCCTGCCGGTCCTGAGAACAACTGCACCGCTCCCGTGCATTTCGTGACGCGATGCTTCGGGCCGTGACAAAAGGGCGGATCCGCCGTCAGTCGCGCACCACACCGGCCCGGCCGGCCTCGACCTGGAAGCGCGCCTGCGAGTGCAGCCGCGCGTCGGGCTGCGCCGGGAAGGGCGTGGCGCGGAAGTCGCACGAGGCGCCGCCGGGCGTGATCTCGATCAGCGCATAGCCGCGCTCGTCACTGCGGGCATGCACGAGGTCGGGGTTGCTGGCGCGGATGGCCGTCATCACGGCCTCCGAGAGGCCGCGGCTCGTCACCGAGCTGCAGACGAACTCGCTGGCGACCACCGGCGAGCGCCGGTCGTCCGGCCGCAGCCGCAGGTTGGCGGCGACATGGCGGTGCACGTCGCCGCCCAGGCACAGCACGTCGCGCGACCTGGCCGCGGCCACGGCATCGAGCAGCCGCTCGCGCGCTCGCGGGTAGCCGTCCCAGCCGTCGGTGTGCACGCGCCGGCCGGTCGGCAGGTCGATGCCACCGGGCGCGACCTGGCTCGACTGCGCGATCAGCTGCCATTGCCGCGGGCTCGCCGTCAGCCCCTGTGCGAGCCAGCGTTCCTGTGCGTCGCCGAGCATGGTGCGCGAGGCATCGCCCAGTTCGTCGCAACCGGAGAGCACCCGACCGCCGCCCTGTCCGGGCGGGCTGCAGGCCTGCACGCTGCGGTACTGGCGGTTGTCCAGCGTCCACAGCTCGGCCAGGCGGCCCCAGCGGTGCTGCTGGTGGATGCGCATCGCCGCGCCCTGCGGCGCCATCGACGGCGCGAACGGCAGGTGCTCGAAGTAGGCCTTGTAGGCGGCGGCACGGCGGCGCAGGAAGGCCTCGCGGTCCAGTCCGCTCGGGCTGGCCTCGCCGGCATAGTCGTTCTCGACCTCGTGGTCGTCCCAGGTCAGCAGCCAGGGGTGGGCGGCGTGCGCGGCACGCAGGTCGGCGTCGAGCTTGTAGGTGGCGTGCCGCGCCCGGTAGGCGGCCAGCGTCTGCGGGATCGGGCCCTCGTGGGCGCGCACGCGGTAGCGGGCGTTGCTCGATTCGTAGATGTAGTCGCCGACGAAGAGCACGAGGTCGATGTCGCGCGCGGCGATCTCGCGGTGCGCCGCGTACCAGCCCTGCTCGTAGTGCTGGCAGGAGGCCAGCGCAATGCGCAGGCGCTGCACGGGCTCGTCGTCGGCCGGCGCCGTGCGCGTGCGGCCGATCGGGCTGACGGCGTCGCCGGCGATGAAGCGGTAGTACCAGGTGCGGCCGGGGGCCAGCCCGTCGACCTCGACGTGCACGCTGTGGCCGTGCTCCGGCAGCGCGGTGAATTCGCCGCGGCGCAGCCCGACGGCAAAGCGCTCGTCCTCGGCGAGCTCCCAGCGCAGCGTCATCGGCGCGCGCGGCAAACCGCCCAGCGGCTCGTGCGGCCGCGGGGCCAGGCGCGTCCACAGCAGCACCGCGCCGGGCCGCGGCATGCCGCTGGCCACGCCGAGCGTGAAGGGGTAGTCCAGGTGGGCGGGCCAGCGCGTGCCCGGGGCCGAGGCGGCCTGTGCGCGAACGGCGGACCCGAACAGGCTGGCCAGTGCCGCGGCAGCAGCCTGGCGGCTGAGCTGGCGGAGCAGGTCGCGGCGGTGCATGTCAGCCGCGGATTGTGGGGGCACAGCGGTACGCGCCTACAATCGCGCCCCCTCGCGTCCTGCCCCTGCGTAGCCCCACCGCACCATGTACTGCGCCATCGACTTCGGCACCTCCAACTCCGCCGTCGCCGTGCCCGATGCGAACCTGGGCATGCGCCTGGTCGAGCTCGAACCCGGCCACCGCACCATGCCCACGGCCGTCTTCTACTTCGTCGACGGGCCCGAGCACGACGGCCCGCCGCGCGCCTTCGGCCGCGCCGCCGTGGCCGCCTATGTCGACGGCCTGGACGGCCGGCTGATGCGCTCGATGAAGAGCATCCTGGGCAGCAGCCTGATCGACCAGACCACCGACGTGGGCGGCGGCCGCGGCGCCAAGTACCTCGACATCGTGGCCGGCTACCTGCGCCACCTGAAGCGCTGCGCCGAGGCCGATGCCGGCCAGCCGATCGAGCGCGTCGTGCTGGGCCGGCCGGTGTTCTTCGTCGACGACGATCCGGCGCGTGATGCGCAGGCGCAGTCGGCGCTGGAGCAGGCCGCGCGCCAGGTCGGCTTCCGCGACATCCACTTCCAGTACGAGCCGATTGCCGCCGCCTTCGACTACGAGCGCAGCGTGCAGGCCGAGCAGGTCGTGCTGGTGGCCGACATCGGCGGCGGCACCTCGGACTTCTCCATCGTGCGCGTCGGCCCGCAACACGCCGCCAGGCTCGAGCGCAAGGGCGACATCCTCGCCAACCACGGCGTGCACATCGCCGGCACCGACTTCGACCGCCGCGTCGAGCTCGCCGCCATCCTGCCCGAGTTCGGCTACGGCGCCTTCGGGCCCAGCGTGGCCGGCGCGCCGCCGCGCGAGGTGCCCAGCGGCGTCTATTTCGACCTGGCCACCTGGCACCTGATCAACACCGTCTACAACCCGGCGCGTGTGGCCGAGCTGCGCAGCATGCGCGGCTTCTACGCCGAGCCGCGCCACCACGAGCGGTTGATGACGGTGGTCAGCGAGCGCCTCGGCCACGAACTCGCGGCGCGTGCCGAGGGCGCCAAGATCGCGGTGGCCGACGGCGGCAGCACGCGCATCGACCTGTCGCACGTGGAGAACCGCTTCGCCGTCGAGCTCGGCGAGGCGCAGGCGCTGCAGGCACTCGATGGCGACATCGAGAAGATCATCGCGGCCGCACGAGAGACGGCCCGGCAGGCCGGGCTGAAGGCCGACGCCATCGACGCGCTCTATTTCACCGGCGGCTCCACCGGATTGCGCCTGCTGGCGCAGCGCATCGCCGAGGCCTTCCCGAAGGCGCGCGCGGTGCGCGGGGATCGCTTCGCCAGCGTGGCCACCGGCCTGGGCGTGTTCGCGCAGCGCTGGTACGGGCGCGCCGCGGCCTGATCCGAGCCGTCAGACCGGGCGCGGCGGCGGCGTCGCCTGCGCGCGTCGCCAGGTCGCCGGCGGCAGGCCGGTGGCGCGCTTGAAGGCGCGCGTGAAGGCGGCCTCCGACTCGTAGCCGACCTCCAGCGCGATCGCCGCCACACCGGCATGGCTGCTGCGCAGCTGGTTGGCGGCGAGCTGCATGCGCCACTGCGTGAGGTACTGCATGGGCGGCTGGCCGACGAAGCGCACGAAGCGCTCGTGCAGCGCCGAGCGCGACAGGCCGGCCTCGCGGCCCAGCTCCTCCAGCGACCAGTCGCGCGCCGGCGCGGCGTGGATCGCGCCGAGCGCCTTGCCGACATGACGGTCGCGCAGGCCGGCGAGCCAGCCCGAGGCATCGTCGGGCAGTTGCTCGAGGTAGCGGCGCGCCGCGTCGACGAACACCATCTCGCTGGCCCGCTCCAGCACCGCCTCGCTGCCGGGGCGCCGCTCGCGCGACTCCGTCACCGCCTGGTGGAGCACGTCGCGCACCCAGTGGCCCACGCCGCTGGCCGCCAGGTGCATCAGCCGCGGCAGGGCCGCGATCAACGGGTTGAAGGGCCGCAGGTCGCAGCCGACGAAGCCGCAGACGACGATGTTGCTCGCCTCCTCCACCGGCACCGGGGCGCCGGGGCGCAGCACGCCGCCGTGGTAGGCCACCGCGATCGGCTTGGGATCATCGCGCGTGGCGAACACCCAGTCGGCGCTGTCGAGCGTGGCGCGCATGCCGGGCGCGCGCGACATCACATGCGCATCGCCGTGCGGGAACATGACGATGTCGCCGGCCGACAGGCGCACCGGCGACGCGCCCTCGGTGGCCGCCCAGCCGTCACCCTTGGCCATCAGGTGGTAGGCGAGCACGTGCTCGGCGCCGGGCATCACCGCGTTCGCGATGTCGCGTGCCGCGGGCGCCTCGGCCACCCAGTCGTCGCGGTAGCTCACGTAGTAGAAGACCGCGCCGCGCAGTCGCACGCTGCGCAGCACGTCGGACAGGGGGTCGTGGGACATCGGTGGACGATCGGTCAAGCGCGGCGGACGGGCGAGCAAGCGGTGAGGTGTGCGAGAGCGCGATCCGGACGGGCGAGCAAATCTGCACGACGCCGCGCACGGCGTCAATGCGTCCCCCTTCGAAGAATGCGGGGCATCGGCGCGACGCAGCGCATTCGCGCCGACCCCTCGCAACCACCGTCTGCTTCGGAGCCCCCATGAATTCCGTCATCGAACACCCGCCCCAAGCCCTCTCCTTCGACGCCATCAAGGCGCGCCAGCAGGCCACCTGGGCCAGCGGCGACTTCGCCGTCATCGGCACCACGCTGCAGATCGTCGGCGAGCAGCTCGCCGAGAGCGTCGACCTGCGCGCCGGCGAGCGCGTCATCGACATCGCAGCCGGCAACGGCAACGCCACGCTGGCCGCGGCGCGCCGCTTCGCCCGGGTCACGTCCACCGACTACGTGCCCGCGCTGCTCGAACGCGGCGCGGAGCGCGCCCGTGCCGAAGGCCTGGCGATCGAGTTCGTCGACGCCGATGCCGAGGCGCTGCCCTTCGAGGACGCGTCCTTCGACGTGGCGCTGTCGACCTTCGGCGCGATGTTCACGCCTCAGCACGAACGCCCCGCGCAGGAGATGCTGCGTGTGGTGCGCCCCGGCGGCCGCATCGGCCTGGCCAACTGGACGCCTGACGGTTTCATCGGCGAGCTGTTCAAGGTGATCGGTGCCTACCTGCCGCCGCCCGCTGGCCTGAAGTCGCCGGCGCTGTGGGGCACCGAGCCACACATGGTCGAGCTGTTCGGCGCGCGCGCCACCGACATCCGCTGCGTGCGGCGCGACTTCCAGTTTCGCTACGCCTCGCCGGCGCACTGGCTGCAGGTGTTTCGCGACTACTACGGGCCGACGCACAAGGCCTTCGCCGCGCTCGACGCGCCGGCCCAGGCCCGACTCGCCGACGACATCACCGCGCTGCTGCTGCGCCGCAACCGCGGCGGCTCGCATTCGCTGGTGGTGCCCAGCGAGTACCTCGAAGTCGTCGTGCGCGTGCGCTGAACCCCGAACCCGGAGACCGTCATGAACTTCCCATTCTCAAAGACCGCCTGCGCGGCCGTGCTGTCACTGATCGGCGTGGCCCACGCCGACGTCGTCACCGACTGGAACGACAAGGCCATCGAGATCGTCGCCAAGGTCGGCCCCGGCGCACCGGGCCACCGCGTGATGGCGGTGGTGCAGGGCGCCGTGCTCGACGCGGTGAACGGCGCCGAACCGCGCACGCCCGTCGAGGCGGCGGTGGCCGCGGCCAACCGCGCCACGCTGGCGGCGCTGGTGCCCGCCGAGAAGGCGGCCGTCGAGGCGGCCTACCAGCATGCCGTCGCGGCCGTGCCGGACAGCGACGCGAAGGCCCGCGCCATCGCCGCCGGCGAACGCGCGGCGGCCCAGTGGCTGGCACGCGCCGCGGCCGATGGCGCGAATGCGCCCGACCGCTACCAGTGGAACGCCAGCCCCGGCCGCTACGTGCCCACGGTGACCCCGGCGGCGGCCAGCTGGCCGAGCCGCAAGCCCTGGGTGATGGACAAGGCCGGACAGTTCCGGCCCGGTCCGCCGCCCGAGCTGGGCAGCGAGACCTGGGCGCGCGACCTGCAGGAGGTGCGCACGTTCGGCGAGAAGGGCAGCAAGCTGCGCACGCCGCAGCAGACCGAGATCGCGCGCTTCTGGGAGGAGACGCGGCCGCTGGTGTACTTCCCGCTGCTGCGCTCGGTGGCGGCGCTGCCGGGCCGCACGGTGACGCAGAACGCGCGCCTGTACGCCGCCTCCGCGCTGGCCAGCGACGACGCGCTGATCGCCGTGTTCGACGCCAAGTACCACTACCAGTTCTGGCGGCCCATCACGGCCGTGCGCAGCACCCACGCGGCCGGCAGCTCGACGGTGGAGGGCGATGCGGGCTGGACGCCGCTGATCCCCACGCCGCTGCATCCGGAGTATCCGTGCGCGCATTGCGTGATCGCCGGCGCGGTCGGCGCCGTCATCGAGGCCGAGCTGCGCGGCGCGACATCGCCGCTGCTGCGCACCAGCAGCCCGACGGCGCCCGGCGTGCTGCGCGAGTGGAAGAGCGCCGCCGAGATGGTCGAGGAGGTGAAGTCGGCGCGCATTCACGCCGGCGTGCACTATCGCCACTCGACGCAGGTCGGCGCCGACATGGGCGCGGCAGTCGGGCGGCTGGTGCAGCAGCGCCTCGCCGCGGCCGCAGCGCACTGAGCGTCGACCAGGAGACAGACGATGAAGACGACGCTGACGATCCGCCCGGCGCGGCCCGAGGAGTTCGAGCCGCTGGGCCGCCTGACCGTGGCCGTGTACGCGGCGCTGCCCGGTTTTCCGACGCCGGCACAGCAGCCCGGCTACTACGAGATGCTGGCGGGTATCGGCCGCTTTGCCGGACGGCCGGGCGCCTGCCTGCTGGTGGCGCACACGGCGCAAGGCGAGCTGGCCGGTGGCGTCGTCTACTTCGGCGACATGGCCGAGTACGGCGCGGGCGGCATCGCTGCTTCGCAGCGCGACGCCGCCGGCATCCGGCTGCTCGCGGTGGCGCCCGCGCACCGCGGCCTCGGTGCGGGCCGCGCGCTGACGCTGGCCTGCATAGCCCGGGCGCGCGCCGAGGGCCGCAGCCAGGTCATCCTGCACACGACGCACGCGATGCAGCGGGCCTGGGCGCTGTACGAGGCGCTGGGCTTCGTGCGCTCGGCGGAGCTCGATTTCGAGCAGCAGGGCCTGCCCGTGCACGGCTTCCGGCTGCACCTCGCCTGAGGCGCATTTCGTATCCGGCACGGGCTGTGCTGGAATGCGCGCTCCGCTGCCCCTGGAGTTCCGCATGCCCCGCTCGACCCTGCGTTGCCTCGCCGCGGCCGCCACCCTCGCCGCGGCGGCCGCGGCCCACGCCCAGGCCGAGGACCCGATGGTCCGCGCCATCCTGGCCGACATCTCCGCGCAGCGCATCGAGCAGCGCATCCGCGCCCTGGTGGCCTTCGAGACGCGGCACACGCAGTCGGAGACCGCGTCCGACACCCGCGGCATCGGTGCCGCGCGGCGCTGGATCGAGCGCGAGCTGCGCGACTGTTCGCGGGCCACCGGCGGGGCGCTTCAGGTGCAGATGCGCGGCCATGTCGAGCCGGCCGGCCGGCGGCTGTCGCAGCCCACCGAGATCGTCAACGTGGTGGCCACGCTGCCCGGCGCCTCCGCGGCCGCGGGGCGTGAGCGCGTGCTGGTGGTCAGCGGCCACTACGACTCGCGCAACACCGACGTCAACGATGCGGCCGGCATCGCCCCCGGCGCCAACGACGACGCCTCCGGCACCGCGGTGGTGATGGAGCTGGCCTGCGCGATGGCCAGGCACCGTTTCGACGCCACGCTGGTCTTCATGGCCGTGGCCGGCGAGGAGCAGGGCCTGCTCGGCGCGGCGCAGATGGCGCGCGAGGCGCGCCGCGATGGCGTCGACATCGAGGCGATGATCACCAACGACATCGTCGGCAGCCCGCGCGGCGACTTCGGCCAGCACGACCCGAAGCGGCTGCGCCTGTTCGCCGACGGCTTCGACCCGCTGCTGCGCATGCTCGTCGCCTCGCAGGGCAACGCGGCGGCGGCCGAGGCCGAGTCGAGCAGCCTGGCCGCGGCGCGCGCGTCGCTGCAGGCCCTGGCGCTGGCCGGCGGCGGCGAGGACCTGCCCACGCACCAGCTCGGCCGCCACCTCAAGGCGGCCGGCGAACGTTACCTGCCCGGCTTCCAGGTGCAGCTGATCCAGCGGCGCGACCGCTACCTGCGCGGCGGCGACCACCTGCCCTTCCTGGAGCGCGGCTACGCGGCGGTGCGCTTCACCGAGCCCTTCGAGAACTTCCGCCACCAGCACCAGAACGTGCGCGTCGAGAACGGCGTGGCCTACGGCGACCTGCCCGAGCATGTGGACATGGCCTACGTGGCCGACGTGACGCGCGTGAACGCCGCCGGCCTGGCCACCCTCGCGCTGGCGCCGCCGCCGCCGCGCAACGTGAAGCTCGATGCCACCGAGCTGACCAACAGCAGCACGCTGCAGTGGGACGTGGACCCGGCGGTGGCCGGCTACCGCATCGTCTGGCGCGCCACCGACTCGGCGACCTGGCAGCACGCGCGCGAGGTCGGGCGTGTAGGCCGCGTGACGCTGGACGACATCAGCAAGGACAACGTGATCTTCGGCGTGATGGCGGTGTCGGCGCGGGGCCACGCCAGCCTGGCCGCCTACCCGCTGCCGCTGGTGCGGCGCTGAGGGTCAAGGGGCGAGATCGAACAGGCTGGTCGCCTCGAGGTCCAGCACCTCGGTGCCCTTCGCATTGAAGAGCTGCCAGCGCCAGCGCAGGATGCCCAGCGCGCTCTGGCCCTTGGATCTGCGCACCTCGACCACGGTGGCGCGCACCGTGAGCCGATCGCCCGGACGCACCGGGTGCGGCCACTTCACGTAGGCCAGACCCGGCGACGCGAAGGACTCGCTGCCGGCCAGCGCCGCATCGGCGACCAGCCGCATCGCGATGCCGCAGGTGTGCCAGCCGCTGGCGATCAGGCCTTCGAAGCGCCCGCCCTTCGCGGCCTGCGCATCGGTGTGGAACCACTGCGGGTCGTAGGCGGTGGCGAAACGGACGATCTCTTCTTCGCTGACCTCATAGGGCCCGGCCTCGATGACCTGCCCGGCGCTGAACTCGGCGAACTTCATGCATGCCCGTGCGCTTGGCGGCGCAGCCAGGGGCTGACGCGGTAGCGTTCGCCGCGGTACTCGGCATCGAGCGCGCGCAGCACGCCGACCACGCCGTCCACGCTCCAGTGCGCGAGCCACTCGAAGGGACCGGCCGGGTAGTTGACGCCGAGCTTCATGGCCGCATCGGCGCCGGCGGTGTCGCACACGCCCTGCAGCACGGCGTCGGCGCCTTCGTTGATCAGCATGGCGATCGTGCGCGCCACCACCAGACCCGGCGCATCGGCCAGCGGCAGCGGCGTGAAGCCCAGCGCCGCGAGCCAGGCACCGGCCTGCGTGCGCCAGGCCGCGCGCGCGCCCGGCGCGACGGCATAGGCGAGCGCGGTGCCGGGGGCGATCGGCTGCACGAGCGGGCGGTCGAAGACGGCGATGTCCGCCACGCCGAGCTCGCGCGACAGCTGCTGCGCCGTGCGCCCGTCGGTGAGCGCGAGCCGGGCGCCGTCGATGGTCAGCCCGACCCAGGGGCTGGCCAGGTCGCGCGCCGGCCCCCAGCCTTGCGGCGCCAGGGCGGTTATGGCCGCATGTTCGAGGTGGTCGGCGACCGGGCCGATGCCGTGCACCGTGACCTGGTGCGCCGTGGCCGGCGCGTCGTGCATGGCGACCGGCAAGGGCGCCGGTCCGCTGCTGCCGGCCTCGTAGCGGTAGAAGCCGCGGCCGCTCTTGCGGCCGAACAGGCCGCCGGCGACCATCTCGCGTTGCACCAGCGAGGGTGCGTAGCGCTTGTCGTAAAAGTTGGCTTCGTAGACGGAGTTCGTGACGGCGAAATTGGTGTCGTGGCCGATCAGGTCCATCAGCTCGCAGGGCCCCATGCGGAAGCCAGCCGCCTTCAGGCAGGCGTCGAGCACCTGCGGCGTGGCGGCCTGTTCCAGCAGCAAGGCCAGCGTCTCGGCGTAATAGGGGCGGGCAATGCGATTGACGATGAACCCCGGCGTGCTCTTCGCGTGCACCGGCACCTTGCCCCAGGCCTTGCTCAGCTCGAAGATCGCCTCGGCGACGGGTGCCTCGGTCTGCAGCCCGCTGACCACCTCGACCAGCTTCATCAGCGGCACCGGGTTGAAGAAGTGCATGCCGACCACGCGGCCGGGGTGCTCCAGGCCGTTGGCGATGGCGGTCACGCTGATCGACGAGGTGTTGGTCGCCAGCACCGCGCCCGGCGCGACGATGCCTTCGAGTTCGTGGAACAGGTCGCGCTTGGCCTCCAGCTGCTCAACGATGGCCTCGACCACCAGCGCGCTGTCGCGCGCCTGCGCGAGCGAGTTGATCGCGGCGCTGCGGTCCATCGCGGCGCGCGCCTGGTCGGCATCGAGCTTCCCCTTGTCGACCAGCGACTTCAGCGTTGCCGCGAGCTTGTCCAGCGCCTGGCTGGCCGCGCCCTCGCGCATGTCGAACAGCTTCACCGGGTGGCCGGCGAGAGCCGCCACCTGCACGATGCCGATGCCCATGATGCCGGCGCCCACCACCAGCACCGGTGCGCCGCGAAGATCGGTCGTCATGTTCAGTAGGTCTCCAGGTGGAGGCGGCCTTCGCGCTTGAGCGTCGCGCCGACGGTATCCCAGTCCAGGCCGGCGCCGCGCGCGATGTCGCGCAGCGTGGCCACGACGCCCTCTTCCATCGCTTTCAGCCCGCAGACGTAGAAGCAGGCGTTCGGGTCGGCGAGCAGCGCGGCGAGGTCGGCGGCGCGCTCGGCCATCGCATGCTGCACGTAGCGCTTGGGCTGCCCGGCGGTGCGCGAGAAGGCGAAGTTGATGTCGATGAAGTCCTTCGGCAGGTTCTGCAGCGGGCCGAAGTAGGGCAGCTCCTCCTTCGTGCGTGCGCCGAAGAAGAGCATCAGCTTGCCGCCCTCGAACTTGCCCGACTGGCGCAGCCGCCGGCGCCACTCGGTCATCGCCCGCATCGGCGCGCTGCCCGTGCCGGTGCAGATCATCACGAGGTGGCTCTTCGGGTGGTTGGGCATCAGGAAGGTCGTGCCGAACGGGCCGATCACCTGCACCGTGTCGCCCACCTTCAGGTCGCACATGTAGTTGCTGGCGACGCCGCGCACCGGCTGTCCCTGGTGGTCTTCGAGCACGCGCTTGATGGTCAGCGACAGGTTGTTGTAGCCCGGGCGCTCGCCGTTGCGCGGGCTGGCGATGCTGTACTGCCGCGCATGGTGCGGCCGGCCGCTGGCATCGGTGCCCGGCGGCACGATGCCGATGCTCTGGCCTTCCAGCACCGGGAAGGGCATGGTGCCGAAGTCGAGCACCACGTGGTGCGTGTCGTATTCCTTGCCGACCTCGGTGACGCGCACATTGCCGGTCACCGTGGCGGTGACGCTCTTCTCCGCTGCCTTCGGGCCGTAGAGGTTGACGTAGGCATGCGCCGCCGACCAGGGCGGCAGCGTTGCGTTGTACTGCGCGCTGTTGAAGGCGGCCTCGCTGCCGGGGGGGGCGCTCGCGCTCGCCGAGGCGGCGGCCGGCTCGGCGACGGGCACGGCATCGGCGGCGACACCCGCCTCGGCCATCTGCTCGGGCGAGAGCTCGGCCGGCAGTTCGTCCCAGCCCAGCTGCTCGGCCAGGCCGTAGGCCTTGATGCGCGGCATGGTGCGCCAGTTGTCGATGCTGCCGGTCGGGCAGGGCGGGATGCAGGCCATGCAGAAATTGCACTTGTCCGCATCGACCACGTAGTTGCGCGAGTCGTGCGTGATCGCCTGCACCGGGCAGGTCGCCTCGCAGGTGTTGCAGCGGATGCAGATCTCGGGGTCGATCAGGTGCTGCTTGATGACGGCCGTGTCAGCCATGTCCATGCTCTTGTCTCCTCGGTGCCCTTGTGGAAAGGGGGCCTCGCGGCCCCCTGTTCCCCACGCGGCCGGTGTGCCTGCTCAGGCGAATCGAATGTATTCGAAGTCCACCGGCTGGCGGTTGATGCCCATGACCGGCGGGGCGATCCAGTTGGCGAACTTGCCCGGCTCGACGACGCGGCCCATCAGGCTGGCCACGAAGGCGCGGTCGCTGCCGCTGGGCAGCCAGTCGTCGACCTTGGCGTTCCATTCGGCCTCGCTGACCACCTGGCCCTCGGGCGACACCTTCACGCCCGACAGCGCACCGATGCTGCGGTGGAAGGCCTTGTGCGGCGTCTTCAGGCGGAACGGGATGCCGGCCTTCTCGATCACCTTGTTCCAGCGCTCCACGCCGGCGCGCGAGTCGGCGATGTAGTCGTCGCGCAGCACTTCATTCAGCGCGTTGAGCATCGGCACCTCGCGCTCGACGAGCTTGCCGCCCACGGCCTGCAGCACCTTGTAGCTCTGGCCGCGCAGCTGGTGGTCGTCGACGCGCTTGCCTTCCTCGTAGCGGCCCTTCAGGCCGGTCGAGTAGAAGGTGGCGGCGTTGCTCGACTCGTCGGCGCCGAACAGGTCGATGGTCACCGAGAAGTGGAAGTTCAGGTAACGCTGCAGCGTCGGCAGGTCGATCACGCCGGCTTCGCGCAGCTTCTTCGGGTCGTCGGTCTTCAGCTCGTTCATCGCCGCGCAGGTGCGCTGGATGACGCGGCTGATGCCCGACTCGCCGACGAACATGTGGTGCGCTTC
>CAZVLY010000011.1:0-16880 GCA_964628175.1 uncultured Piscinibacter sp.
ATCGGCCGCGCGCTGATGACCAACCCGACGCTGCTGATCCTCGACGAGGCCACCGAAGGCCTGGCGCCGTTGATCGTGACCGAGATCTGGCGCGTCATCGGGCAGATCCGCGCCACCGGCATCAGCACGCTGATCGTCGACCGCGATTACCGCAAGGTGCTGGCCCACACCGACCGCGCGGCGGTGATGGAGAAGGGTCGCATCGTGCTGGCCGGCGCGAGCGACACGCTCGCCGCCGACACCGCCGCCCTGTCGCAGACCCTCGGCGTGTGACACGCCGCTTCACGAAGGAAGAACCATGATCCTCGAACTCGCCGACATCCGCATCCCGCCCGGCAAGCAGGCCGAATTCGACGAGGCCATTTTGCGCGGCGTCACCACCGTGATCAGCCAGGCCAAGGGCTTCCGTGGCTACAAGGTGAACAAGGGCATCGAGTCGCCCGAGCGCTACGTCCTGCAGATCTTCTGGGACACGCTGGAGAACCACACGGTGGACTTCCGCGGCGGCCCGCTGTTCCCGCAGTGGCGCGCCATCGTCGGCCCCTTCTTCGCGCAGCCGCCGGTGGTGGAACATTTCGTGCTCGTGGGCAAGTCGGACTGACCCACCGCTCAACGAAAACGGATCACTGAGATGGAACTGCGCGTCCGGAAGTCGACCCCTGGAACACTGGCTGCACGCATTGCAGGCCTGAGCGTCGCTGCGCTCGCTGCCATGTCGTCCGGTTGTGGCGGCGGAGGCGGCGGAGGTTCGGCTGCACCGACTTCGCCCGGCGACTCGTCCAGCCTGATCCCTGCCGCGCCCTCGATCGGCGCCACGCTGTACCCCACGGCATCGGTTCTGCGGCCCTTGCGCGCCGGAGCGCGATGGGTCTATCGGACCGACGATCGGACGCAAGGCCAGTTCGTCGAGACCGTCGTCTCGCAGCTTGCAGCCGCCAACGGCGGTGTGACGGAGACCGACAGCAGCGATCCGCAGGCCACGGCCCAGCTGTCCGTGGAGGCTGGCAGCGGGACCGTAAACTTTTCTGTCTCGCTCGAGCTGGTGCCCAACTGGACGCCCGTGATCATCGCGGGGCCGGAACTGCGCTCACCGGTCAGACAGGGTGATCAGTACAACCTGATTGAACAGCGCTTCGACAACCAGCCGATCGACATCGATGGTGATGGCAAGTTCGATACGGTCGACGTCGCGAGCTATCGCCGAATCATCGGCAATGAGCCGGTGACGCTTCCGAATCGCACCCAGGCCCTGACGGCACTGCGCGTGGACACGGTCGTGACCATCCGCATCAATCCGAGCACGCGAAGCGCACCGCAGGTCACCAGTTCGGGCGTATCAACCTGGTATGCCTCGGGCATCGGCGTGGTCCGGCAGGTCATTGCAAGCTCCGACCCTTCCCGCAGCTTCGACGAGGAGAGTCTGCTGCTCGGTTGGGATGGCATCACCGAAGGCTTGGGATTCGTGACGCAGCCTGCGCAGCTTCAGAGCGCCGTCGTGCCGGGCTCGTCGTCACTGTGGGTCGCCGGCGCCATGAGCGCGCTTGCCCTGCCCGACGGGGCGCTGATCGCCACGGCATCCAGCCTTCACCGTGTCGACAAGCGCGGCATGGTGCAGTCGATCGAGACACCGCCCGTCGGGCAGCACCAAGGCCTGATGCGCCTGTCCGCAGGCAATCGTTGGTTGACGGGCTCTTGGCCCAGCTACCAGATGTACGCCTTGTCCGACTCTGGAGCGACGCTCGGCGCCGGCGCACTGTCCAGCTTCACTCTGGGCAGCACCGATCCGGCGACATTGGTCGAGTACCCGCTCGCCGTCGAAGCGAACCCGGGCGCCGACCATTTCTGGATCGCATCGCAACGCACGGTGTCGGTTCCGTCGGCAGGGACGACGGCCTATCAGCTGGTCTTGCAAGCCATCGGGGCGGACGGCTCCACGAGTCGGCCCGAAGTCGTGATTACGGTCGGATCGCCTCAGCTCTCGCCGGGTGTCCGGCTTGCGGCGCACCCCAGCGGAGTGCTGGCCACCTGGACCGAGACGACGGCATCAAGCAACAACAGGGTGCACTACGCGAGCATCACGACCGCCGGGCAGGTCGAGTACCACCGCTCGATCGCGGTGCTCTCTCTGGACGTCGTCGAGGGGCTGAAGCCGCTTGTCGATGATGGCTTGCGGTGGCTGGTGTGGCGTGGCCCCACCCTGTCGGGCACAGCCCCCGTCGCCCATGCGGCAGCCCTCGACCCGCTGGGCGATCTCCTGGGCGTGACCGCGGATCAAGATGGCCTGCGCAGCGCCGTCGTCGGACCTTTCAGCCCCGAGGCTTCGGCGTCCTGGCCCACGGGGTTCACAGCGGCCGACGGGGGCCTGTTCGGTGCGGTGTCCGGCTTCGGACTGGCGCTGCCCGACGAGCGATTCTCGGTGCAGCTCGTGGAGTACAGCGCACTGAGTCTGCCAAGCTTGTTGCCGACTTCAACGCTGCCCGAGGTGATGCGCTTCCGCATTCCGGGCACCAGCCTCCCCGCGGGCGTGCCGCCAGCGCTGGTCTTCTCCGACCGCGTTCTGCTGCTCACGTCGGACACCAGCGGCCGCTTCGCCCCCACGGTGATCTGGCGATGAGCCAGTGACTTCAGCTCTTGGAGTTCGACATGCAAGCGCCACTCGTCTTCCACATGATCGCCGGCGCCCCCGACCCGGTGGCGCCCTTCAGCCACGCGGTCGAGGCCGACGGCTGGGTGTTCGTGACCGGGCAGATGCCGTTCGTGGGCACCTCGGTCGACGAACCCTACCCCGAGGGCATCACGGCGCAGACGCACCAGGTGATGACGAACCTGCGCAACGTGCTCGAAGGCTGCGGCCTCACGCTGGCGAACGTGCTGCAGGTGCGCATCTACCTCACCCGCTTCGAGCAGGACTACGCGGCGATGAACACCGCCTACGCGAGCTGGTTCCCGGCCGGCCGGCGGCCGGCGCGCACCTGCGTGGGCGTCACCGCCCTGGCCAAGGGCGCCCTGATCGAGATCGACATGGTGGCGCGGCGCTGACGCACGGCGCACCGCCTCAAACCCAGTCCGGCCGATCGAAGTCGCGCTGCAGCGCACGCCACACCGTCGGCGGCGTCAGCGGCATCTGCACTTTCTCGGCGTCTCGGCCGAGGCCCGCCGCGGCCAGCGCATCGACCACCGCGTTGACCACCGCCGGCGTGGCGCCGATGGTGCCGAGTTCGCCCACGCCCTTCACGCCCAGCAGGTTGGTGGTGCAGGGCACCGAGGTGTCGAACACCGTCTTGAAGCCGCGGAAGCCGTCGGCGTGCGGCAGCGCGTAGTCCATGAAGCTGGCGGTGAGCAGCTGGCCGCTCTCGCCGTCGTAGGCCACCGCTTCGCACAGCGCCTGGCCGATGCCCTGCACCGCGCCCCCTTCGATCTGGCCGCGCACGATGGTCGGGCTGACGACGCGGCCGATGTCGTTCACCGAGGCGTAGGCGGCGATCTCCACCGCGCCGGTGTCGGGGTCGACCTCGACCTCGCAGATGTGGCAGGCGTTCGGCCAGCTCGGCGCGCCGGCCGTCGCGTCACCCTCGGCGCTGATGCGCGCCGTGGGCTGCTTCGCGGCCAGTTCGAACAGGCCGATGCCACGGTCGGTGCCGGCGATCGTGAAGCGGCCGGCGCGGTACTCGATGTCGCGCGACGAGGCTTCGAGCGCCTCGCCGGCCAGGTCCCTGGCATGCGCAATGGTGTTCTCGGAGGCCACCTGAACCGCCGCGCCGCCGGTGAACAGCGAGCGCGAACCGGCGCTGCCGAAGCCGTTGGCGCGGTCGGTGTCGCCGTGCACGACGCGGATCTGCTCGAGCGGCACGCCGAACACGTCGACGGCGAGCTGCGCGAGGCTGGTGTTGATGCCCTGCCCCATCGGCATGGTCGCCACCGTCAGCTCGACGATGCCCTCGGGCAGCACGTTGACCGCCACCTGCTCGGACAGCGCATTGCCGCCCGTCCATTCGAGGAAGGTGGCGATGCCGCGGCCGCGCAGGCGGCCCTTCGCCTTCGACGCGGCGCGGCGGGCCTCGAAACCCTGCCAGTCGGCCAGCGACAGGCCCTGGTCGAGCATCTTCTCGAACTGGCCCACGTCGTAGGTCTGCCCCATCGGGTTCTTGTAGGGCATCTGCCCGGGGCGGATCATGTTGCGGCGGCGCAGCTCGGCGCCGTCGATCTTCATCTCGCGCGCGGCGGCGTCCATCAGCCGCTCGATGACGTAGATCGCCTCGGGCCGCCCGGCACCGCGGTAGGCACCGGTGGGCGTGGTGTTGGTCATCACCGCGGTGAGGTGCAGCGAGATCGCCGGGATGTCGTAGATGCTCGTCGACACCCAGGGCCCGATGAGCAGCTGGATGACCACGCCCACCGTCATCGCGTAGCCGCCGACGTTGGCATACGAGCGCGTGCGCAGCGCCAGCACCTTGCCGTTCGCGTCGAGCGCGAGCTCCGCCTTCGTGACCAGGTCGCGGCCGTGCGACGAGGCGCTGAACTCCTCCAGCCGCTGCGCGCACCACTTCACCGGCCGGCCCAGCGTGCGCGCGGCGTGCGCGACGACGATGTCTTCCGGGTACAGGCCGGTCTTCATGCCGAAGCCGCCGCCGACGTCGCCGACGCGCACGCGCACCTGCTCCTTGGCCAGGCCGGGCAAGGCCGCGGCGATGCCGTCGCGCACGGCGGTGGGCATCTGGCTGGACAGCGTGACGGTCAGCCGCCCGCTCGCCGCATCGGGCTCGGCGAGCACGACACGCGGCTCCATCGAGGCCGGCGCCAGGCGCTGGTTGACGAGGTCCAGCGACACCACGTGCGTGGCACGCTGGAACGCGGCGTCGACGGCCGCCGCATCGCCGTGCTTCATTTCCGACGCAATGTTGTCGGGCGCCTGCTCGCACAGCACCGGCGCGCCGGGGCGGATCGCCTGCAGCGCATCGGTGACCGCGGGCAGGTCCTCGAAGTCGACCATCACGGCCTCGGCGCCGTTCATCGCCGCCTCGCGCGTTTCGGCAATCACCGCCGCGACGGCCTCGCCGACGAAGCGCACGCGGTCGACGGCGATGGGGTAGCGCGTGGCCGACGCACCGGGCTTGCCATCGGGCCGCGGGAAGGGCACGGCGTTGCCCATCGGCTTGACGCCGGCGGCCACCAGGTCGGCACCGCTGTAGACGGCGAGCACACCCGGCAGCGCCAGCGCGGCGCTCTTGTCGACGCCCTTGATGACGGCGTGCGCGTGCGGCGAGCGCAGGAAGACGAGGTGCGTCTGCGCGCTGCGTTTCAGGTCGTCGGTGAACTGGCCGGCCCCGCGCACCAGCGCCGGATCCTCGATGCGGCGCACCGCCTTGCCGCTGCCGTAGCGGGCTGCTTCCACGGGGCTGCTCATGCCTTCTCTCCGGTGGCGGCCATCGCCTGCGCGGCCTGCTGCACGGCGGCGACGATGTTGACGTAGCCGGTGCAGCGGCACAGGTTGCCCTCCAGCGCGTCGGCAATCTGCGCGTCGCTGGGCTGCGGCACCTGCTTCAGGAGCCCGCAGGCCGACATCATCATGCCCGGGGTGCAGAAGCCGCACTGCAGGCCGTGGCAGGCGATGAAGGCTTCCTGCAGCGGGTGCAGCGTGTCGCCGCGCGCCAGGCCCTCGACGGTGGTCACCGCGCGGCCCTGCGCCTGAAGAGCCAGCAGGCTGCAGCTCTTCACCGCCTGGCCGTCGAGCAGCACGGTGCAGGCGCCGCACTGCGCGGTGTCGCAACCCTGGTGCGTGCCGGTCAGACCGAGCGGCCCGCGCAGCAGGTCGATCAGCAAGGTGGTGGGGGCCACGTCGGTGTCGACGGACTGGCCGTTGACCTGGATGCGCAAGCTCGTCATGTCGGGCCTTCTGGTGGAGTCTCGGGGGAGTCGGGAACGTGCGGCCGCCATCGTAGTCCCGATCGGCCGGGGGCATACTGCGGCCCCGCGGATTCCCTGGAGAACGGCCATGAAGAAGGTGGTGTGGGGCGTGCTCAGCACGGCGAAGATCGGCGTCAAGCAGGTGATCCCGGCCATGCAGCGCAGCGCCTGGTGCGACATGCGCGCCATCGCCTCGCGCTCGCTGACGGCGGCGCGGGCCGCGGCCGACGCGCTGGGCCTGCCCAAGGCCTACGGCAGCTACGAGGAACTGATCGCCGACCCGGAGATCGAGGCGATCTACAACCCGCTGCCCAACCACCTGCACATCCCGCTGACGCTGCAGGCCGCGCGCGCGGGCAAGCACGTGCTGTGCGAGAAGCCGTTCTCGCTGAACGCCGCCGAGGCCGAGCAGCTGCGCGGCGTGGCCGGCCGCGTCCACATCATGGAAGCATTCATGGTGCGCTTCCACCCGCAGTGGCAGCGCGTGCGCGACCTGGTGCGCGCCGGGCGCATCGGCACGCCGCGTGCGGTGCAGGTGTTCTTCTCGTACTTCAACGACGACCCGGGCAACATCCGCAACCAGGCCGAGATCGGCGGCGGCGCGCTGTACGACATCGGTTGCTACGCGATCGTGGCCGGGCGCTTCCTCTTCGAGGCCGACCCGGCCCGCGTGATCGCGCTGGTCGACCGCGACCCGGCGCTGGCCACCGACCGCACGACCAGCGCACTGGCCGACTTCGGCGGCGGCCGGCAGCTCGGCTTCACCGTCTCGACGCAGGCGCAGCGCTACCAGCGGCTGAACATCGTCGGCACGACCGGGCGCATCGAGGTGCTGATCCCGTTCAACGCGCCGCAGGGCGAGGCCACGACGATCCTGGTCGACTCGACCGGCGCGCTCGACGGCAGCGGCGTCGAGCGCGAGACCCTGCCCGCCTGCGACCAGTACACGCTGCAGGGCGAAGCCTTCTCGCGCGCAGTGCGCGGTGAGATCTCGCTGCCCTACGGCATCGATGATGCCGTGATGAACATGCGCATCATCGATGCGCTGCTTCGCTCGGAGCACAGCGGACGCTGGGAAGCGCCCTGAGCGAACGCCCGCACCGCGATGTCCGGACCACGCAGCGCGCTGCGTGGTACCGGGCATGGACCTGCTGCACACCCCTTGCCTCGATGAATGGACCGGCGCCGACGGCAGCCGCTTGCGCATTCGCGCCGTGCGTCCCCAGGACGCCGCCGGCCTGCAGGCGCTGATCGGCGGACTCTCGGCGCTGGACCGGCGACGGCGCTTCCACGGCGCGCTGAACAACGTGTCGGGCCAGCGCCTGGACGACATGGCGAATGTCGACGGCCACCGGCACATCGCGCTGGTGGTGCTGGCCGAACACGCCGGCCGCGAGGCGCTGATCGCCGACCTGCGCTGCGTCACCGACCTGAGCGACAGCGCCGCGGAGTTCGCGCTGGTGGTCGCCGAGGCCTGGCGCGGGCGCGGCGTGGCCCGGCGGGCCCTGGCCGCCCTGCGCCACGCCGCCGCGGGCGAGGGCCTGCACTGGCTGTACGGCCATGTGCTGGCCGACAACGCGCCGATGCTGGCGCTGATGCGCCGCTGCGGCTTCAGCCTCACGCCGCACCGCCGCGACGAGCACATCGTGGTGGCCGAATCGCGTTGCGTTCCCGCGGCCGAGCCCGGAGAACGCGCGCCATGGTGGTGGCCGCACGGGCCGCTTCGCACCCCCTTCCACACCCCTGCCCGCTGAGCCATGACCACATCGATCTCTCGAATCCCCGACGCCCCCCAGCTCGCGCTCGTGCTCGGCAGCGGCGGCGTGCGCAGCATCGCCGCCGTCGGCATCGCCGAGGTGCTCTGGCGTGAAGGCATCCGACCGCAGCTGGTGGTCGGCTGCAGTTCCGGCGCGCTGTTCGGCGCGCTCGTCGCCTCGGCAACCGAGCCGCGCGAGGCGCTGGAGATGGCGCGCCGCCTGTGGTCGCAGGAACTCACCACGCAGCGCCGCTGGCGTGCCTACGCCCAGCTGGTGGCGCCGCGACTGGCCGGCTTCGACGCCGACTTCGCGCTGCGCGACAGCACGCTGATCGCGCAGCGCATCGAGCAGGCCTTCGGCGACTTGCGCATCGAGGCGCTGCCGATCCCGCTGCGCGTGGCCGCCACCGACGCGGTGACCGGCCGGCCGGTGGTGATCGAGCGCGGCCCGCTCGCGCCGGCGCTGCGTGCGAGCATGGCGCTGCCCTTCCTGTTCCCGCCCGTGCGCATCGATGGCCGGCGCCTGGTCGACGGCGTCGTCTCGGACCCGCTGCCGGTGTCGGCCGCGGCGCGGGCACGGGCGGTCATCACGCTGGGCTTCGAGGGTGCCATGCCGCGCCGCGTCGACCGGCCCTCGCGGCTGGTCGCGCAGCACAGCACCTCGCTGATGAACAACCTGATGCGCGCGCGGCTCGAGGCGGCCGAAGCCCGCGGCCAGCGGCTGCTGCACCTGACGCTCACGCTCAAGCGCCGCATCGGGCTGTGGGAGACCGATGCGCTGCCCGAGCTGTTCGAGGCCGGCCGGCGCGCCGCCGAGGAGCGGCTCGGCGAGATCCACGCCCTGCTCGACGGCACGCCGCGCCGCGCTGCCGCCTGAACATCCACCACCCCGGGAGACCCTTCAGTGCCCTTCACCGAGACTTTCGCCACCGACTCCAGCACGACCCAGCGCTACGCGCGCTGCATCGAGGCCTCGCGCCGCGTGCGCTGGGACATCGACGCCGATGTCATCCGCGGCCGCCGCTTCGACTTCGGCCAGTCCTTCCTGCCCGAGGGGCTGACGCGCGTGGGCCGGCTGGGCTTCCTGCGCAGCGCCGAGCGGCGCCTGCTCGGCCAGATCCAGGGCCGCACCTACGCGAACATGTTCGGCCTGGTGGAACGATTCATCGGCGCGAAGATGCTCGAGATCACGCGCCACCACTGGTTCGGCGACCAGGTCGCGCTGGAGGCGCTGGTGCGCTTCAGCGACGAGGAGCTCAAGCACCAGGAGCTGTTCCGCCGCATCGAGCGCCTGATCGCCGACGGCATGCCGCCGGGCTACGAGTTCGTGCCGCAGGCCAACGGCGTGGCGCAGGCGGTGATGGGCGCGTCGACCTGGGCCGTGCTGGCGCTGACCTGCCACATCGAGCTGTTCACGCAGGTGCACTACCGCCACAGCATCGAGCCTGACAGCGAGCTCTCCGCGCTTTACAAGGACGTGTTCCTCTTCCACTGGAAGGAGGAGTCGCAGCACGCGATCATCGACGAGCTGGAATGGGACCGCGAGAACGCTGCGCTGGACGCGCCGGCGCGCGACGCGGCCGTCGACGACTTCATCGGCCTGGTCGGCGCGGTCGACGGCCTGCTGCAGGCCCAGGCGAAGGCCGACGGCCACTACTTCCTGCGCATCTGCGGGCGCGTGCTGGCCGCCGACGAGGTCAGCACGCTGATGGCCGAGCTGCTGCAGGCGTACCGCTGGCAGTACATCGTGTCCGGCGCGCAGGACGCACGATTCGCCGCGACGCTGGGGCGTCTGGTCGACGCCGGGCAGCTGCGGCGCATCCAAGCCGCGCTGGCGCCGCTGGCGGGCTGAAGACTCGCTCCTCGGAGGGATTGCGATGGCCGCGGCGGCGCTCCATCATCGTGCCCCGCCCGTCGCCGATGGGCCACGTTGCAGCGAGCCCTTCGAGCCATGTTCCCCGTCGAATCCGAGACCTCGAACCCGACGCTCGGCGCACCGGTCGCCGCCGACGAACTCTTCGCCAAGCTGTACCACGAGCTGCGCCGCCTGGCCCGCTCGCGCCTGGCCTCCGGCGGCCGCCACACGCTGCTGGACACCTCGGCACTGGTGCACGAGGCCTTCATGCGCATGCAGCGCGGCGGCCTCGTCGAGCTGAAGGACCGCGAACACTTCCTCGCCTACGCCGCCACCACCATGCGCTCGGTGGTGATCGACTTCGTGCGCCGGCGCAGCGCCGAGCGCCGCGGCGGCGGCATCGAGCACGTGACGCTGGACACCCGCGCTTCGGAAGAACTCGGCGCCAGCGACGACGAGATCCTCGAGGTGCACGAGGCGCTGCAGACGCTGGCGCAGGTCGATGCGCGGCTGGTGCGCGTGGTCGAGATGCGCTACTTCGCCGGCCTCACCGACCTGGAGATCGGCAGCGCGCTGGGCGTCACCGACCGCACCGTGCGGCGCGACTGGGAGCGCGCGCGGCTGCTGCTGGCACAGATGCTCGGCCGCTGAGCGCGGCAGCGCCCGCCTGTCCGCATTGCGCCGGCGACTGCGTGGAGCCTGCTTGTGCCGATGAGTGCGTCCGCCCCTGCCGACCCCGCGCTGCTGCGCCGCGTCAATGCGCTGCTCGAAGCCGCGCTGGCCTTGCCTGCGGACGAGCGCGACGACTGGCTGAACGCGCTGCCCCCGGCGCAACACGACCTGCTGCCGATGCTGCGCCGCCTGCTCGCGCGCGCCACGGCCGCATCCGACACCTTCATGCGGCAGCCCCTGGCCCTGGGCGCCGTCGAGCTGGCCGAACCCGACGGCATCATCGACCAGCCCGGTGAGGTCATCGGCCCGTACCGGCTGGTGCGCGAGCTCGGGGCCGGCGGCATGGCCACGGTCTGGCTGGCCGAGCGCATCGACGGCAGCCTGCAGCGGCAGGAGGCACTGAAGTTGCCGCGCAGCGGCTGGGCCATCGGCCTGGCGCAGCGCATGGCGCGCGAGCGCGACATCCTGGCCGGCCTCGAGCACCCGCGCATCGCGCGCCTGTACGACGCCGGCGTCACGCCCGAGGGGCGGCCCTGGCTGGCCATGGAGCACGTGGTCGGCGCGCCGATCGACCGTCACTGCCTGGCGCAGCGGCTGGACGTTCGCGCGCGCCTGAGCCTGTTCCTGCAGGTCGCCGACGCTGTCTCGCATGCGCATGCGCGCCTGGTGGTGCACCGTGACCTGAAACCCGGCAACATCCTCGTCACGCCCGAGGGCGAGGTGCGCCTGCTCGACTTCGGCGTGGCCAAGCTGCTGGCCGACGAGCCGGCGCCGGGCAGCCAGATCACGCAGATGATGGGCCGCGCCGTGACGCCCGACTACGCCTCGCCCGAGCAGGTCAGCGGACGCCCGGTCGGTGTGGCCACCGACGTGTACTCGCTCGGCGTGGTGCTGTACGAGCTGCTCGCCGGCGCGCGGCCCTACCGCCTCAAGCGCGACACCGCGGCGGCGCTCGAGGAAGCGATCCTCAGCGCCGACGTGCCGCTGGCCAGCGCCCAGGCCACGGACCGCCGCGACGCGCGCGCGCTGCGCGGCGATCTCGACACCATCATCGCCAAGGCCATGCGCAAGGAGCCGGCGCAGCGCTACCGCAGCGTCGAGGCGATGGCCGCCGACATCGAGCGCCACTTGAACGGCGAAGCGGTGCTGGCGCGCCCGCACAGCCGCTGGTACCGGCTGAGCAAGGCGATCGGCCGGCATCGTGCCGCCGTGGCCATCGCCGTCGCGCTGCTGGCGGGTACCGCGCTGGCGAGCTGGCAGGCGCGCGTCGCTTCGATCGAGCGCGACCAGGCCAACGCCCTGCTGGCACGCAACGAAGCCGTGAGCGACTTCTACGCGATGCTGTTCACCGAGGCCGTGGCGCCCGAGCACGCCGGCGCCGTGCGGCAGATGCTGGAGCGCGGCACGCAGATGGTGGCGCCGGCCTTCGGTGCGGTGCCGGAGCACGAGGCGGCGATCCTGCGCATCCTGTCGGAGTATTTCGACGAGCCCGAGCGCAGCGACGCCCTGCTGGCACGCGCCGCCGAGATCACACGCGGCTCGGGCGATCTGACCTTGCGCGCGCAGATCGATTGCGACCGCGGCCAGACACAGGAGTCGCTCGGCCGCGGCGCCGAGGCGGCGAAGATGCTCGATCGCTGGATCGACGCCCCCGGCACCCCGGCCATCGCGGCCGTGCACTGCCTGCAGATGCGCGGCGCGATGGCCGCCAACATGCTGGACGGCCCGCTGGCGCTGCGCTCCACGCAGGCCGCGCTGCAGCGCCTGCGCGCGGCCGGGCTGGGCGGCGGCGAGCTCGAGGCGGACCTGCTCGGCGACATCGGCTACGCCCTTCACGTCGGCGGGCGCAGCAGCGAGGCCGAGGCCTACTTCGAGGATGCGCTGCAGCGGTATGGCGCGCTGAACCGGCTGGACGGCCTGCACGCCCGCGTGATGCTGAGCAACTGGGGCGTGATGGAGCTGGCCACCGGAGACGTGCAGCGGGCGCTGCAGCGCTACGACGAACTGCTCGCCAGCCATCGGCGGCTGATGGCCTGGCGCGCGCCGCCGAGCTGGGTGCTCGGCAACCACGCGGTGGCGCTGGAGCGCGTGGGGCGCTTCGACGAAGCGCTGGCCCGCTACACCGAGACATTGCGCATCAGCGACGAGGCCCGGCATGCGCAGGGCAGCCGCTACGGCCTGGTCGGCATGGCCGGGGTGCTGTTGTCGATGGGGCGCGCCGACGAGGCGGCCGCGGCGCTCGCCCGCGCCGATGTGCTGGCCGCCGGCACCAGCCCGCGCGAGCCGGCGAACATCCGCGCCGAATGGGTGCGCGCGCGCCTCGCGCTGCACGCCGGCCGCGCTGCCGACGCGCACGCGCTGCTCACCCGCTCGATCGACTTCCTCAAATCGATCGGTCCCAGCGAGTCGTACATCGGCAGCACGCGGCGCCTGCGTGCCGAAGCGGCCCTGGCGCTCGGGCGCCACGACGAGGCCCGCAGCGACGCACGCGAGGCGCTCGCCATCGCGCAGCGGCTGCAGGGCGGCAAGCCGCACTCGGACCAGGCCGGGCAGGCCTGGCTCGCGCTGGGCCGTGCCGAGCAGGCGGCCGGCCGCCGCAGCGAGGCGCGCGCCGCGTTCGAGCAGGCCTTGCAGCACCTGCAGGCCACGACCGGCGCGAGCGGCCCGCACACCGCACGCGCCCGTGAACTGCTCGCCACTTGACCTGTTCTAGGGGTCTGGCGGCCCGCAGACGCGGGGATGGCGCGCTGCGGACCGGCGCGCACACTGGATTCCACACCGTCAGGGAGAAACGCCATGGACTTGCAGACGCTTGCACCGGAACCGCTGGCCACCCCCGTGGCTTCGCTCGTCGGCCTGCCCGACAAGGGCGCGGCCTTGCCGCGCGTGCGCACGATGTCGTGCCGTTGCCCGGGCTGCGGTAACGAAGTGACCTTCGACGCCCTGGTCGTCACCTGCGCCTGCACCGACGAGCCCGACCGCAGCTCGCTGCACTGACCCCCGGTCCAAACCTTTTGCCGTCGTGGCACTCGTTGTCAGCGATCGCTCACTTATTGATTGAGTGAGTTCGCATTTAGAGGGCTTGATCCATCGATCACCGGAACCAACCGGGTGGACAATGGACTAAGTAGAAACCCTAGGTTACCCTCGCTCCGGCGAGGGGCCACAACGACCATGACGAACCTGCTGAAACTCCTGAAGTCCTTCCTGCCCTCCATCGAATCCCAGAAGGATCGTGACGAGGCCTACATGGCCGCGTCCGTGGACATCTACGACCTCGAACGCCGCATGCGCGAGATCGACGAACGCGGCCGCAAGAACTGGTCGCCCATCGTTCACGGTCTGTACGCCCGCTGAAGGAGCCTGCCATGGGCACGTCCCGCTCACTCGCCAAGACATCCCGCATCGCGCGTCGCAGCTCGATGGCACAGCCGTGGCTCGCCGAGAGCCTCGCCACGGCCTGGGCCGCCGGCAAGCAGGTCGCGGCACTGCCCTTCGATGCCCTGCGCGCAAGCCACGCGAGCGCGGTGAAGGCCGGCCTCGTGCCGAACTCGATCCTCGAGTCGCGCGATTTCGAGCATGTCGTGGTGGCGCTCGAGCGCGCCACGCTCGGGCCTCTGGCACGCCGCGTCTGACGGTGTCCGTCGTGCCGCCCCGCTAGGGCGGCAAGGTCCTGGCCAGCCGCAGGCCGATGTTGTTGTTGCGGTTCCCTGCGCCGAGCCAGAAGCGCTCGGCCGAGCGCAGCACCGCGGGCGGGTCGTCCCAGGCTCCGCCGCGCACCACGCGGCCCCGGCATCCGTTCGTCTCGTGGGCGCTGCCGTCGCTCGGCGCGCCGGCGTACGGCAGGTAGCAGTCCTGCACCCATTCCCACACGTTGCCCATCATGTCGTGCAGGCCCCAGGCGTTGGGCCGGTAGCGGCCCACCGGCGCAGCGTACCAGTGGCCGTCCTTGCAGGCGTGGATCTGGGTCCAGGCTCGGCCATTCGGCCCCAGGGTCCTGTCGGTGCCGTTGGCGTACTCACAGTAGTCGGGGTCGTCTCCCCAGTGCCGGCGGGTCGTGCTGCCGGCGCGCGCGGCGTATTCCCATTCGGCCTCGGTGGGCAGACGCCAGCCCTTGATCCCGCTGTGCTGGTCGAGCCAGCGGACATAGGCCTGCGCGTCCGTCCAGCTGATGCAGACCACGGGCTCGTTGTCCTTCTGGCTCCAGCCCGGCTCGCGCCAGCTGCGGCCGGCGCGCCAGGCCCACTCGACAGGCTCCGGCGCCCAGGTGAAACAGCCCGGTTCGTAGAGGTTGCGCTCGGCTTCGGTCAGGTAGCCGCTGGCGCGCGCGAACTGCCGCCACTGCGCCACCGTCACTTCGGTCCTGCCGATCGCGAACGGCTTGACGCGCACGCGCCGCTGCGGGAGTTCATCGTCGTCCCGCTCGGATTCGCCGGCCGCGCTGCCCATCATGAACTCGCCGCCGGGAATCGGCATCATCTCGGGGCAGGCCTCGCAGCCGCGAGCCGGCACGCCGGACGGCGCCGAAGCGGCGTCCGCGGTCCATGCAGGCGCGCATGACAGGGCAGCAGCCACGGCCCACACCGCGATCAGCAACTTGTGCACGATGGTCTCCTCGCTCGCCTGGTTCCACGCCAGCATGCCGCAGACGCGGACACATTGCACTGGCCTGCCGATCGGATTTCAATGGCGGACCGCGGCCGCGCGTGTCGATCTGCCGCCCGCCCGATCGTCGTAGCGCTGAAGCGGCATTGGCCGCCTCGCCGCGCTGCACGGTGGCAGCCTTCAAGGAGAAACCTTCATGAGCTCATCGCCGACCCGTCTGGTGCTGCTGGTGGCCACGCGCAAGGGCGCCTGGCTGTTCCACGGCGACACGCAGCGCGGCAGCTGGACGGCCGACGGCCCGCACTTCCTCGGCCACAACATCAGCCACCTGCAGCTCGATCCGCGCGACGGCCGCACGCTGCTGGCCGCGGCGAAGACCGGCCATCTCGGGCCCACGGTGTTCCGCTCCACCGACCTGGGCGCCAGCTGGAAGGAGGCACGCCAGCCGCCGGCCTTCGCCCAGACCACCAACGGCCTGCCGGCCCGCTCGGTCGACCACACCTTCTGGCTGACGCCGGGCCACGCCAGCGAGCGCGACAGCTGGTACGCCGGCACCTCGCCGCAGGGCCTGTTCCGCTCCGAGGACGGCGGCGTCAGCTGGACGCCGCTGCCCGCCGTCAACGACAGTGCGCAGTTCCGCGAGTGGATGGGCACGGTGCAGGACGGCACGCCCGACGGCCCGAAGCTGCATTCGATCATCGTCGACCCGCGCGACCCGGCGCACCTGCTGTTCGGCATGTCGGGCGGCGGGGTGCACGAGTCGCGCGACGCGGGACGCAGCTGGACCACGCTGATCCAGGGCATGGAGGTGGTCGGCGGCTTCGACGCGGCCACCGTGACCTTCCACGACCCGCACTGCGTGCGCATCTGCCCGGGCAACCCCGATCGCCTGTACCAGCAGAACCACTGCGGCATCTACCGGCTCGACCGGCCCGGCACCACCTGGCAACGCATCGGCCGCAGCATGCCGGCGGACGTCGGCGACATCGGCTTCCCGATGGTCCTGCACCCGCGCGACCCCGACACCGCCTGGGTGTTCCCGATGGACGGCACCGACGTCTGGCCGCGCACCAGCCCGGCCGGCCGCCCGGCCGCCTACGTGACGCGCGATGCAGGCAACACGTGGCAGCGGCTCGACCAGGGCCTGCCGCCGCAGCAGGCCTGGTGGACCGTCAAGCGCCAGGCGATGAGCGCCGATGCGCTGGCGGAGCCCGCGCTGTACCTGGGCACGACCAGCGGCGAGCTGTGGATCGGGCACGGGGGTGGCGCGCGCTGGGTCAACATCGCCCGCCACCTGCCGGAGATCTACGCGGTGGAAGTCGCGGCGCTCGCATGAAGGTGCTGGTGCCGGGCGCGCTGCGCTCCTACACGGGCCAGACGCAGGTGGAGGCCACCGGCGAGACGCTGCTCGCGCTGTTCGCCGACCTCGACCGCCGCTACCCGGGCCTGCGCTTTCGTGTCGTCGACGAACAGGCCCAGCTGCGGCCGAACATGCGCGTCTTCGTCAACGGGCTGTGCGTGCGCGACCTCGGCCACGCGCTGCAGGCGGACGACTTCGTGGCCATCGTGCTCGCGCTCAGCGGGGGGTGAGCGCGCCGGCGTCGGTGTACTGGCGCACCGACGGCTGACTGCAGGACGCGCACCGTGCAGTGTCGGCTGCCGGGTCCTGCGCATGTGGGGCCTGCGGCGTCAACCCAAAGGACTCTGCATGAACGCCCGAATCGCACCCCGCTCGTTTGCGCCCCATGGCCTGTGGCTCGCCGCGCTCGCGCTGGCGGCCACACCCGTGTTCGCCGCCAGCCCCGTCACGCAGACCGACGCCAAGGCGCCGCCCCAACGCGCTCGCAGCGCCTGCACCACGGTGCGCGGCGACGCACGCGACAACTGCCTGAGCGAAGCCAGCACGCTGGCCGCCAGCAGGAGGCCGTCGCGCCCCGAAGAGAGCCCCGAGCAACTGGCCCGCAATGCCCTGCAGCGCTGCGCGCCGCTGCCCGAGCCCGATCGCCGCGATTGCGTGGCGCGCATCCAGGGGCAAGGCACCACCACCGGCAGCGTCGCCGCCGGCGGCATCTACCGCGAGCTGGTGAC
>CAZVLY010000011.1:16980-29777 GCA_964628175.1 uncultured Piscinibacter sp.
CGCAGCAGGGCACGCTCGCCGGACTGCTGAAGCAGCACGCGCACCTCGCTGGCCTGCGCGTACTTGGCGATGTTGGTCAGCGCCTCCTGCAGCACGCGATAGACCGCCAGCGCGCGCTCGGGGTCGAGCTTCAGGTCGGCGATCTGCGCCTGCACACGAAGCTCCGCGCGTTGCGCGAACTCCTCGCACTGGAGCTCCAGCGTGCGCTGCAGCCCCAGGCTGTCCAGCGACGAGGGCCGCAGGTCCTCGATGATGCGGCGCTTGAGCGCGATGCCCGCGTCGAGTGTCTGGCCCAGATGCTGGAGGGTCTCGGCCACCTCCACCCCGGCGCCTTCGACACGCTTGCGGACGCGCGCGATGTCGAGCTTCGCCGTGGTCAGCAGGCCGCCCAGCTCGTCGTGCAACTCGCGCGCCAGGTGGCCGCGCTCGTCTTCGCGCACGCGCTGCAGGTGCTGGGCGATGTCCATCAGCTCCTGCGTGCGGCGATCCACCTGGGCCTCGAGCTTGTCGCGCTCGGCGCTGAGCTGCATCAGGTGCAGCCGGCGATCGTCCTGGCGCGCGCGGCCGATGCGCAGCACCACGAAACTCGCCGCCACGCACAGCAGCACCAGGACGGCGATGCCGATGCGGCTGCCCAGGTGCACGTTCGCGCGCAGATTCTCGACGCGGCTGTAGGTCTCGGACTCCTGGGTCCGGATCTCGTCGGCGATCTGGTTGATGCGGACCATGGACTCGCGGCCGATCTCGGTCATCACCAGCTCGATGGCGCCTGCCCGGTTGCCGGAGCGGAATCGCTCCAGCACCTCGGCCATCTCGGACCGCTTGCGCCGCGCCGCCTCGGCCAGCGCTTCGAGCCTCGTGCGCTGCTCCGGGTAGCGCTCGGCCATCGCCTGCACTCGCGCCAGCAGCGGCTCGAACTGCCGGTTCGCCGCGGTGTACGGCTCCAGGTAGGCGTCGCGCTCGGTGAGGATGTGGCCGCGCTTGGCCGATTCCATCGTCAGTGCCATCAGCCGCACCTGGTCTGCCAGCGTGCGGGCTTCCAGGATCACGGCGTTCTGCCTGGCGAGGCGCTCGACCGCGTGGTAGCCGATCTCGTTGACCGCCAGCAGCAGCACGGCCAGCACCACGGCGAGGCGCCCGAGAGAGCGGCTCGAGGTCCAGCGAGCCAGCGTGTCAGGCGACGGGAACATCGGGATGCCTCGTCGATCCGACGTGATCACCCGACATGCCGCAAGCGTGCACGCCCCGCATCGGAAAGCCGACCTCGAGCTCGTCCATGCAGCCCCCCTGCAGCGTGCCACGCGGAGCCTCCGTGGCGCGGGAACCGCGGCCCTGGCCCCTGCTGTCGGCACTGGTGGGCAGTGTATCGACGCCCCGCTGCGCCGCAAGTCGCGGGCGGCGCACCACCGGAGTGCCCGACAGCGCCTTGTAGGCCGAGTCCGACCCCGCCGCAAGAGCGATGCCGACGGCCGCTTGCCAAGCCGGCCTATTTGAGAGGCGGGGCACGGAGGGCAGAGTGAGACGACCGCGTGCAATTCGGCGCGCTCATCGGAGGCCCCACATGAACAACCCCCCTTGCCACTTGTCAGCCATCCACACAGGTAACCAATTGCTCGCCCTGCTGGACGACGACGCCTGGCGCCGTTTCGAAGCGGATCTCGAGCTCGTCGACCTCGAGAAGGGCCGCACGCTGCAGGAGGCCGGCACCCCGCTGCAGCACGTGTACTTCCCCACCACGGCGGTCGTGTCGCTGGTGTCGGACATGCGCGACGGCGGCTCGACCGAAGTGGCCGTGGTCGGCGACGAGGGCATGGTCGGCGTGTGTGCCTGCCTGGGCGGCGACACCGCGCTGAGCGGCGCGGTCGTGCAGACCTCGGGGCAGGCCTGGCGCATGCGTGCACTGGTGCTGGCCGGCCACGCGGCGCGCCACGACGCGGTGATGCTGCCCCTGCAGCGCTACGCGCAGGCCCTGTTCGTCCAGCTGGCGCAGGCCTCGGCGTGCCACCGCCGCCATACCTTTCACCAGCAGCTGTGTTGCTGGCTCCTGCGGCACCAGGACCATCACCCGGGCCAGGACCTGCTGGTGACGCAGGAGCGCATCGCCGGACTGCTCGGCGTGCGGCGCGAGACCGTCACGGCCGGCGCCGCGAAGCTGCAGAAGCTGGGCCTGATCAGCTACACCCGGGGGCACATCGTCATCCTGGACCGCGGCGGGCTGGAAGAACAGAGTTGCGAATGCCACGCGGTCATCAAGTCGGCGTACGACAAGCTCGGCGACACCAGCGTGCCAGAGCCACTGGCCGCAGGGCATTGGCGCACCAACCACGGCTGCGTGCTGCCCCGCGGCGAGATGGCCCGGCGGCGCTCTCCCGCGGAGTGGGCGGCCTGAGGGTGCGCGGACCGGCAGAGCCGGGGCCAGGCTCAGGCCACGTGCAGCAGGCTGCGCTTGATGCGCGAGCCGACGCGCTCGATGCGCCGCCAGCCGCTGTTGTCGTTCATCGTGATCCAGCGCCGCTCCTCGGCGCGATAGAACCAGTCCTTGTCCTGCTGGAAGAACACCTGCGTGCCGGCGGCTTCCCAGATGTTGACGATCTCGTTGCCATGGGCACGCACCTCGTCGAAATCGGTGGTCGCCTTCTGGCCCATCTCGCTGTAGTGCGAGTTGAGCTCGAGCAGCAGGGTGTTCACCTCGGCCGGCATGCGCTCGGCCTTCAGGCCGATCTTCACCGCCTCGTCGAGCAGGATGGGGTAGCTGTGCGACGGGTACTTGCTGTTCAGCGTGGCGGCAATGCGCTCGGCCACCGCCTCGTCGGCGATGTGGTTGGCCAGCAGCTCGCGGCACAGCATGATCGACAGCGATTCCGCACGGTCCACCGCGCCGATGACCAGCGGGTGCACGTACTGGAACAGCGAGCGGTACGGGTTCTCGGCCTGGTCGCCCTGCTGGTCGCGCCACAGGCGGATCACGCGGTTGAGCTCGTCGAGGCTGACGCTGACGCGCTCGTTGTCGCGGTCCACCGGCGAGAGCGCGTGGTTCAGCGAGGTGTCCACCGCAGTGAGGTAGGCCGTGGGGCCCATCATGATGCGGTCGGCACCCAGCGCGATCATCGTCGCGGCCGAGGCGCACTCCAGCGGCACCAGCGCCACCAGGTGGCGGCAGTGCTGTCGCAGCAGGTTCACCAGGCGCAGCGACACCTGGCCGCTGCCGCCATCGGACTTGATGAACAGGTAGATGGTGTCGTGCTGGCCGAGGCGGCCGAGCACGTCGTACAGCGCCACCACGTCGGAGTGGCACACCGAGCCTCGCGGGTTGTTCCAGTAGGCCACGAAGGGGCCGCCGAGCCGTTCGGTCAGCTTGGCGATGGCCGCTTGCGTCTTGGCGAACAGCACGGGCGGCTGCTTGACCTTGGGTTGCTTGTTGTCGGTTTCCATGATGAATGCGGTGGTGGATCTCCACCCGCAGGTTAGCGCGGGTGGAGGCGGCGCTCGCCGAAGCGAACAATCCATCCGGTGACGGGTTCCGGCGCCGCCCAATCGTTGCGGCCGATTTCCACCCCTGGAGCCTGAGCTCCGCGGGGCTTGTTGAACTTCCACTTCGGCTGTGCCCAAACGCGAGCATCCCGTCGGATGTGGTGTCTCGCTGCACGGGGTCTGGCCAAGGACCGCGCACATCCCGGGCCACCAACACCATGTCGCGTGGCCTCGGAGTGCATGGACACACCCGAAGTGAAATGCTCGACGAGTCGCATGCCTCAGCCATCGAGCACAACGAAAGAGGCCCGGAACCTTTCGGAATCCGGGCCTGTAGCAAGCAGAGCTTGGAAGGTGCGCGGCTAGGCGCTCCCCTCTCCCGGATTCAACGGAACGAACGCGACCAAGCCCTGCGGGGGCCGGTGGGTTCGAGTGACGTTGTGCGGTTTCACGGTGATGTCCTGTGCTTCTGGCTGTGGCTCTTGCGAACCGGTTTCTCGATGGGGGCGGACTGTAAAGAGTCTTTACGCCGTCGTCAAGCCCCTGCGAGAATGGCGCCGAACTGCGTTGCACCCCGCACACGACCCGTGTCCAACATCACCCTCACGAGACGACAGAACGCGCTGGCGCTGTTCCAGGACTACGCCGAGAAGGCACTGGCGTCGGGCAGCTCGCCCAAGGGGCTCGAGCAGTCCTTCGCGGCGACGCTGCAGATCTCGCCGAGCATGTGGAGCCAGATCAAGTCGTCTCGCCCGATCGGCGACAAGCTCGCGCGGCAGATCGAATCGGCCAGCGGCAAGCCCTCGGGGTGGCTCGACGAACTTCGCAAGGATGCGGCGCCGTCGGCCGCCGAGACGGCCTTCGTCGAGCTCGCGCTGGCCGCCTGGCGCGCGACCAACAGCGCGGGGCGCAAGGCGTTGCGGGAGCAGCTGAACGCGATCGTGTCGACTGCGCGGTGAAGCCGCGGGAGTTCCTCAACGCAGAAGGTCAACGGAGGATTACCTAACGGTAACTCCGACGAAGGAGAGGGGTCCCGCTGACCCGCGACGCAAAACAAAAAGGCGACCCGGTGAGGGTCGCCTTCCTTGTCGTCCGATGCCAGCAGTTCATGGGCGTCGGGCCGGATCTGGTGGCCAAGGGCGGAATCGAACCACCGACACGCGGATTTTCAATCCGCTGCTCTACCAACTGAGCTACTTGGCCAAGAACCGAAGATTATAGCCGAGCGCCGGGCGGCTCCCTGGCTAGAGCACCCCGCCCCGCTTGTTGCGCGAGAGGTCCACGCCGAGCTGCTTGAGCTTGCGGTACAGGTGGGTGCGTTCCAGGCCGGTCTTCTCGGCCACGCGGGTCATGCTGCCGTTCTCCTGCGCGAGGTGGAACTCGAAGTAGCTCTTCTCGAAGGCATCGCGCGCCTCGCGCAGCGGCCGGTCCAGGTCGAAGCTCTGCTCGGATTGCGGGCCGAGCATCAGCGGCGTGGTGGGCAGCATGGCCCCGCCGGTCATGGCCGCCTCGACGGTCAGCGTGGTGTCCGGCAGGTGGTGGTTGTGATGGACCGAGGGCGTGGCCGCCGCACGGTGGTTGCCTACCGGCTTGGCCAGCCCCTGCTCGACGGCACGCAGCAGCTTCTGCAGCGTCACCGGCTTCTCGAGGAAGGCCATCGCGCCGAACTTGGTGGCCTCGACGGCAGTATCGATGGTGCCGTGGCCGCTCATCATGATCACCGGCATGGTCAGCAGCCCGGTGGCACCCCACTCCTTGAGCAGCGTGATCCCGTCGACGTCGGGCATCCAGATGTCCAGCAGGACGAGATCGGGACGCAGCCGCTCGCGGCAGGAGCGCGCCTCGGCAGCGTTCTCGGCCACCTCGACGGTGTGGCCCTCGTCGGTCAGGATTTCCGAGAGCAGCGCGCGGATGCCGAGTTCGTCGTCAACAACAAGAATGATCGCCATGGATGGTCAGTGCGTCCGGCTCACGGTGGCCGCCGCGACGGCTGAGGCGCCGTCGCCCGGAGCGAACTTGGAAAATGATAACGAAACTTGGGCCCCCGTCGCGCCGGCGGCGCCCGCCGGCGGTGGAGTGTCGCCTGTCGCGACGTCGCGCGCCACCCCCAGGTTTGCGATGCGCACGCGCGCGCCGTGTTCATCGGCGATCTTCTTGACGACGGCCAGGCCCAGGCCGGTGCCCTTGCTCTTGGTGGTGACGTAGGGCTCGAAGGCCCGCTTGAGCACCTTGTCCGGGAAGCCGTGGCCGTTGTCGATCACCTGCAGGCGCACGGCGCGCAGGTCGCCCTGCTCGGTGCGTGCCAGCTCCGTGCGCACGAGCACACGGCCATCGGGCTTGTCGGCCACCGAATCCAGCGCGTTCTGCACGAGGTTGTGGATGACCTGCCGCAGCTGCGTGCTGTCGCCGATGATCATCGGCAGGCCCTGCCCCAGCTCCGCATAGAGCTGGCCGGATTCCTGCGCGGTGACATACAGGCCCAGCACTTCGCCCACCAGCGCGTTCAGATCCAGAGGCTTGAGCTGCGCGGCGGGCAGTCGCGCGTAGTCGCGGAACTCGTTGACCAGCGTCTTCATCGCCTGCACCTGGTTGACGATGGTGGCCACCGAGCGCGCGAGCATGGTCTGGTCGGGTCCCTCGAGCTTGGACTCGAGCTTGTGCTGCAGCCGCTCGGCCGAGAGCTGGATGGGCGTCAGCGGGTTCTTGATCTCGTGGGCGAGCCGGCGCGCCACCTCGCTCCAGGCTTCGGTGCGCTGCGCCGAGACGACCTCGGTGATGTCGTCGAACACCATCAGCCGCGCGCCCTGCGGCATGGCCGCGCCGCGCACCAGCAGCGTCAGCGTGTCGCGGTCACGGCCCTGCGAATCCTGGGTCTGCAGTTCGAAGGAATCCTGCCAGTGGTCGCGCTCGCCGGCCTCGGGGCTGCTGGCGTGAAGCTCGAAACGCTGCCAGACGCCCTTGGCAAAGACTTCCAGCCCCGGCACTTCGTCGAGACGGCGCCCACGGTAGGCCGACAGCGGCAGCTTGACGATGCGGGTGGCGCCGGGGTTGACGGTGTCGATGCGGCCCTCGCGGTCGAACACGATCACGCCGGCAGTGAGGTTGTCGAGGATGGTCTGCAGGTTGGCGCGCGCCCCCTCCACCTGGCGCACGCTGCGCTGTACGAGAGAGCGCGCTTCCGAGAGCTGCTCGGTCATGTCGGCGAAGGATCGGGTCAGGCCGCCGAGCTCGTCGCGCGAGGCGAACACCGGCTTGGCGCTGAGGTCGCCGCGCGCGACCTGGTCGACGCCCTCGGCCAGGAGCAGCAGCGGCTTGGCCAGCTGGTTGCCGAGCAGCGCGGCGAGCAGCACGGCGCCGAACACGGCAAGCACCAGCGCCAGCGTCAGCGTGCCGATGTACATGCGGCGCAGGCCGTCGCGCGCCAGCGCGCGCTGCTGGTACTCGCGGTAGGCCGTTTGCACCGCCAGCGCATTGGCGGTCAGCGTGGACGGGAGGAGCTGTCTCACCATCAGGTAGCGCTCCTGCTCGGTGAGCGCGAAGTTCGCACTCGGGATCAGCGCGACGACGCGGATGCGCGCGTTCGGCGCGCTGCCGGTGTCTTCGTCCAGGCCCTCGAGCTGGCCGATCACGCGCGACAGCCGCGCCTGGCGCAGCAGGGTCGCCGCCGGCCGATCGGGCAACAGGCCCGCAGCGCTGCTGCTGGCGGACAGCAGCGTCTGGCCCGATGCGCCGACGATGGACACCTCCTGCGCCGCGAGCTGCTCGCGCAGGCGCTCGAGGGCGAACATCTGCGCGGTGCCGCCGCGGCCAGCGAGCAGCGGAGCGGCCGCCGCGGTCTCGCCCAGCTTCTCGGCGGCCAGCCGGGTGCGGCCGGCGAGCTCGTTGACCAGCGCGTCGAGCGTGCCGCGGCCGAGGTTCAGGCCGGCGTCGAGCGCGCTTTCCACCTTCACGTCGAACCAGCTCTCGATGCTGCGCGAGACGAACTGGTAGCTCACCAGGTAGATCAGCACCCCCGGCACCACGCCGACGAGGGCGAAGATCGCCGCCAGCTTGAGCAGCAGCCGGCTGCCGAACTTGCGCCGCCGCACGCGCACGATCAGCCGCACCGAGGCGATGCCGATCACCAGCGCGAGCAGCGCCGCCACGGTCACGTTGACCCAGAACAGCCAGACGTAGTGGCGCTCGTACAGCGCCGGGCTGTTGGTCGCCACCGAAAGCAGGAAGGCGAGCACGAGGCCGGCCCCCGTCACCGCCACCAGCGAGACGATCCAGGCCCAGCGAGTCGCCTTGGTCATGATCGGGGTCGGATCGGCGCGGAGCGCGCAGGTTCAGCGTTCAATCGAAGCGCTGCGTACGCTCGACCGACAGCGCCCAGTCGGGCTGCGAGCCGATGCCGATCTGCATCGGCCGCGGCAGCAGCGAGGTGTCGAGCCGGAAGCTGAACTCGACGTAGTGCCGCGCACCCTCCTCCAGCTGCGAGGGCTCGGCAACCTTCCAGTTGGCACCGCGGCGGATCGAGGCGAAGGCTTCGGCCCGCGTCGCGAAACTCTGGCTGATGCCGGCGAAGGTGACGCGGTAATTGAAGGTCAGCGGCTGGAAGACGATGCGCCAGACGCGCGCCGCGCTGGCGATGCGCTTGTCGCGCCAGTACCAGCGGTCGCGGAACACCTCGGCCTCGGCCACGAAGTACAGTGGCACGGCCTTGTTCAGCGCCTCCTCGGCGCCGCGCGGCAGCTCGAAGTTGACGGCGTAGTTCAGCAGCAGGCCGTCCTCGCTGCGCTGCACGCCGAAGCTCGCCAGCTCGGCGCCGCCGCCTTGCGCCTGCACGGGGGCCAGCCAGCCCAGCCACAGCACCAGGAACAGCGCCAGCACGGCACGGACCCCACGCACGCAGCCGACTGCGCGGAGGCCTGGACTGCCGTTCGAGCGTGCCGCGCTGAGCATGGGGTGGGCGGGGATCAGGTCTTTTCGAGCAGGCTGTAGAAGAACCCGTCCGCCGATGCACCCGAAAAGGGCGGCGAACGATCGGGCTCATTGTCGGGCAGCGGGAGCAGATGGCCCGGGGACGCGGGCTCCATGGGGACGGCGGCATCGCCGTGGCGTTGCAAAAAAGCGTCGATCTGGCCCTGCCCCTCGGCCTTGAAGACCGAACAGCTGCAGTAAAGCAGCCGCCCGCCCGGGCGCAGCGTGGGCCACAGGGTGTCGAGCAGGCGGGCCTGGGTGCGCGCCAGCGCGTCGATGTCGCTGGCGCGGCGCAGCCAGCGCACGTCGGGGTGGCGGCGCACGATGCCCGAGGCGCTGCAGGGCGCGTCGAGCAGGATGGCGTCGAACGGCCGGCCGTCCCACCAGGCCGCCGTGTCGCCGGCATCGGCAGCGGCGGTGCGGGCGGCAAGCTGCAGCCGCGCCAGCGTGTCGTGCACGCGCGCCAGGCGTTGCGGGTCGCTGTCCAGCGCCAGCACATCGAGCTCCGCGCGTTCGAGCAGGTGCGCCGTCTTGCCGCCGGGCGCGGCGCAAGCGTCGAGCACCCGGGCGCCCGCCGGCAGGCCGCGGCCGAGCAGCAGCGGCGCGGCCCGCTGCGCGGCGGCGTCCTGCACCGACACGTCGCCCTCGGCAAACCCGGGCAGCTGCTGCACCGGGCAGGGCTGCCTCAGCACGATGGCCTGGTCGCCAGGACCTGCCGTGGCCGCCATGCCGGCGCCGGCCAGGCGGGCGAGGTAGTCGGCCACGCTGCCGTGGCGGATGTTCACGCGCAGCGTCATCGGCGCGCGCTGCTGGTCGGCGGCGAGCACGGCCTGCCAGTGTTCGGGCCAGTCGCGCTGCAGGCGTTCGATCCACCAGCGCGGGTGGTTGAAGCGGGCCACCAGGTTGCCGTGCAACCCGGCCAGCAGCGCCTCGCGCTCGCGCAGGAAGCGCCGCAGCACGGCATTGACGAAGCCGCCGCGCTGCTTGGCGGCCATCACGGCCTGGTCGACCAGCGTGTGCTCCGCGTAAGGCGGGCCGGAGCCCGGCCAGAGCAGCGCCAGCGCGGTGAGCAGCAGGGCGTCGAGGGCCGCCGGCGGCGCCTTCGGGACGAGCTGCTCGCGCACCGCCTGGGCACCGCCCATCCAGCGCAGCGCATGGAAGCTCAGCGCCTGCGCGCCCGGCCGTGCGGCGCCGGGGCAGCGCTCCAGCGCGTCGGTCAGGCTCTGGCCGCCGCGCACGGCCTGCACCGCGGCAGCGGCGTGGATCAGCAGCTGTGCCAGCGGCAGCGAGGCGGCAGGGGTCGGGGCGAGGGCATTCACCGTGCCCAGTCTACGGGCAGGGCCGGCCCGCGATGCGCCGGCGGCCGGCCTGCGCTACCCTGTGGCGTCCGACGATTCCCGACTCGACCATGCCTGCCGACCAAGCCACCCCGATCTTCCGCAGCGAGGAAGAGCTGGCGCGACTGCCCGCCTCGGACCGCATCCGCTACCGGCTGATCGGCGCGCAATGCCGCTATCACGCCAACGACAACATCGCCGACTTCATCGAGGACGGCGAGATCGACGAGCTCAAGGCCGAGGTCACCGCGAAGATGCAGGAGGTGCTGCGCGCGCTGGTCATCGACACCGACAGCGACCACAACACGCAGGAGACTGCCAAGCGCGTGGCGAAGATGTTCATCAACGAGGTGTTCGTCGGCCGCTACACGCCGATGCCCGCGGTGACCGAGTTCCCGAACTTCTCGCGCCTGAACGAGCTGATGATCGTCGGGCCGATCAAGGTGCGCAGCGCCTGCTCGCACCACCTGTGCCCCATCCTCGGCAAGGTCTGGATCGGCGTGCTGCCCAACGAATTCTCCAACCTCATCGGCCTGTCGAAGTACGCTCGCATCTGCGACTGGATCATGAGCCGGCCGCAGATCCAGGAAGAGGCCGTGACCATGCTGGCCAACGAACTGCAGGACCGCGTCAAGCCCGACGGGCTGGCGATCGTGATGGAGGCCGACCATTTCTGCATGCACTGGCGCGGCGTGAAGGACGACGAGTCGATGATGACCAACTCGGTGATGCGCGGCGCCTTCCTGAAAGACGCCAACCTGCGCCGCGAATTCCTCTCCCTGCTCTCGAAGAAGAACGGAAACTGACATGCTCGTCCGACTGATGTACGCCAGCCGCGCCGCCGACTCGGTCGACCAGGAGGCGCTGCTGGCCATCCTGCGCAAGTCCAAGGCCGAGAACTCGGCCAACGGCATCACCGGGGTGCTGTGCTTCTCGGGCGGCATCTTCCTGCAGCTGCTCGAAGGCGGGCGCCAGCAGGTGAACACGCTGTACAACCGCATCGCGGCGGACAAGCGCCACCGCGACGTCGTGCTGCTGAGCTACGAGGAGATCGGCGAGCGCCGCTTCGCGGGCTGGTCGATGGGGCAGGTCAACCTGTCGCGGCTGAACCCGTCGCTGCTGCTGAAGTACTCCGAGACCGCGGTGCTCGACCCCTACGCGGTGTCGGGCAAGGTGTCGATGGCGCTGTTCGAGGAGCTGGTCGCCACCGCCTCGATCGTCGGGCAGGGCTAGGTCAGGCTCACAGGCCGAGCCAGGCGCCGAGCTCCAGCATCTTCGCTTCGTCGTACTTCTCGAAGCCGGTGTACTTGGTCGGCTCGAGCTTCTTCTTGCCCTCGTCGCTGCCGTCCAGTCCGATCAGGTAGTCGCGCAGCTTCTCGATCTGCTCGGCGCTGAGGTTCGGGCTGGCGACGATGTGCTTGATCGGCACCGACTTCGACTGCGCGAGGATCTTGCCCCCCTTGGCCTGCCAGGCCTTCACCAGGGCGTTGGCCGCCGTCGCGCCGGACTGCGTCAGGTTGTTCTCGACGAAGAAGGGCACCGCGTCCTGGTAGCGCGTGTAGGTGATGGCGATCTGGCCCGGCTCGATCTTCGCGTCGCGCAGCGTGGCGCGCACCATCCAAGAGGTGATCGAGTCCTCGTCCGGCGCGCCGAGCTTGCGCCCCTTCAGGTCGGCCAGCGTGGTCATCGTGGAGTCGGCCGACACCAGGAAGCTGGCGGTGTACTTCTGATAGCCCTTGGTCACCGCGACGAGCTTGTAGCCGCTGCCCTTGATGGCCTGGATCGACACATGCGCGGGGTGGATCATCGCAAAGTCGTAGGCCTTGGACTGCAGGCCGCGGCGCAGCAGGTTGTAGTCGCCCACCGGCTCGACGGTCACCGGCTGCTTGAGCAGCTTGGACAGATCGGCCGCGATGACGGCATAACGACCACGCACCTCCTCGAGCGGCACGCGGTAGGTCACGCCCTCGTTGACGGCGAACACCAGCGCGTTCGCCCAGGGCGAAGCGAGCAGCAGCAGCGCGGCGCACAGGCCGCGGACCAGGGAAGTGGGGGCAAACGTCATGTTCGCAGACTAGTGGCAAATCCGGACGCGGTGGCGTGACGGAATTGACAGCTTCACGGACGAGATATGGGGCCGATCAAACGTTCGAGCCAAGTCCGCATCACTTCTTCTTGCAGTCCGTCAATCTCGATCCACTTCCGGCGCGCGGTCTGGCCGCGCACCAGGCTCAGCGCGCGGCGCGGCAGGTCGAGCTCGCCGGCCAGCCAGTGCACCAGCACTTCGTTGGCCTTGCCGTCCACCGGCGGCGCGGCCAGCCGCACACGCAGCGCCCCGTCGTGCAAACCGTCCGCGCCGGTGCGCTTCGCATTGGGCACCACGCTGACGGCCAGCCACAGGCGCTCGCCGTGGCGCGTCAGGCAGCTCGGCAGCGCGTCCGCCACACCCCGCTCAGGCCGCCTTCTTGGCCGCCGCCTTCTTGGCCGGCACCTTGGCCGCACGCGGCTCGAACTCGAAGCTCACCTTGCCTTCCTTCTTGTCGAAGGCCAGGCGCGCCTTGAACTTGCGCCGCGTCTTGTTGGAGACGAAGTTCTCCAGCAGGTCGGTCTTGCCGGTGGCCAGCAGCTTGCTCATCTGCTCGCGCGCCACCGGCTGCTGCAGGATGATCTTGCCGCTCTTGAAGTCGCAGGTGATGGGCGCACCCACCGCGTGCTGGCACACGTAGCTGCTGCCATGTTCGTAGACATGGCCCTGGCACTTCGGGCAGGCGCCCAGCGACTCCTGAGCCGAGAAGTCCACCGGCTCGCCGTCGCCCTCGCCCTTGGCGTCCTCGCCGAAGTCGAACTCGAGCTTCCAGTTCTTGATCTCGTCGTCGAACGCCAGCCTCAGTTCGGCGGTGAACGGCCACCCCGCCTTGGAGCGGACACCCTCGAGCGGGCCGATCTTCTTGTCGGTCAGGAAGCGTTCGACCTCGTCGAGCTCGAACGCGCGGCGGAACGGGCCACCGATTCCACCGCGCGTCGACA
>CAZVLY010000012.1:0-29603 GCA_964628175.1 uncultured Piscinibacter sp.
ACGGCGCATGCGCTCGCGCGCGTCGTCGCCGAACAGGAGGCGTTTCGCGGTCATGATCCGGCTCGGACCTCAGGCCGCGGCCAACTCGGCATGGCGCCGCGCCGTCGCACGCGGCCGTGGCGCGCTGGCCCCTGTGCGCCCACCATCATCGGCCAGCCCGCGCGTGTTGCGCGTGCAGGCGCGCAGGCCCGCCGCGTCGAGGATCTCGACCTCGCGGTTGACCACGCGCAGGTAGCCCCACTCGGCCAGCGCGGTGAAGGAGCGGCTGACGGTCTCGTGCGCCACGCCGAGCAGGCTGGCGATGTCGCGCCGGCTCATGCGCAGGTACAGGCGCCGCGGCGACTGGCCCCGTTCGGCCATGCAGGCCGACATCCACATCAGGAAGCGCGCCAGCCGCGTCTCGGCGGCCACCGCGGCCATCATCTCGGCGATCTCGCCGGCCCGCGCGAGCTGCCGGCTCAGCGCGAACTGCAGCGCGTGGTCGAGCGCGGGGGCGCGCTGGCGCCAGCCGTCGAGTTCCCGAAGCGGCACCGCGAACACCGTCGAATCCTCCAGCGCCATCACGCTGCAGGTGTGCCGGCCGCGGCTGAGCGCTTCGAAGCCGAGCACCTCGCCCGGCCCGGCGAAGGCGAGCACCTGCTCGTAGCCGTCTTCCGAGGTCTTCAGGCACTTGAAGCTGCCCGAGCGCACGATGTGCACCGACTCCGGCGAGGCGCCTTCGTGCAGCAGCGCGGCACCGGCGCGCACCCGCCACACCGGCACCGCCAGTTCGGGCAGCGTGCGGGTGGCGGCCGGGGTGGCTTCGGCCCCCATCGCGGCCAGCAACTCCGGCAGCGGTGCCGGCGCGGAGGCCGTCACGGCGCTGCGCTGCACGAACCAGGCTTCACGGCCCGGCTGACGGATGTCGGTCGAAACGATCGCACTCATGCTGTTCTCCATGGTTGGTTCTTGCGTCATTTGTCACAGCTTCGCGCCATCACTGACGCGCCGCAATCGGCGCCCGGTGCGTGCCGATGTGGGAATGACGTGCTCCTTGACGGCGAGGATTCCGACAGGGCCCTAGGAAGATTCCGAACGTGCGAGCGCGCCGCGGCGATTGCGTGTGCTCAACGCCGGGTGCCGGGCGCAGCGCGACCATGCGCACCCCGGGGGCACGCCCCTCTTCCACCCAAGGAGTCGCGACATGAACGAACTGCGCGTGAAGGATCTGTTCGACATGGATCCGCTGGAGAGCAGCTTCCGCAACCTGCTGCGCCCGTGGCGCCTGGAAGGCGTCGATCGTGCGCCGCAGATCAAGATCGACCTGAGCGAGCACGACGACAGCTACATGGTGAAGGCCGACATTCCCGGCGTGCGCAAGGAAGACATCGACGTGCGCATCGACCGCAACCAGGTGACGATCAGCGCCGAGGTCAAGCAGGAGAAGGAAGAGAAGAAGGACGGGCGCGTGCTGCGCAGCGAGCGCCAGTACGGCTTCGCCAGCCGCAGCTTCGCGCTGGCCAGCGACATCGACGATGCGAAGGCCGACGCCAGGTACCAGAACGGCGTGCTCGAACTGCGCCTGCCCAAGAAGGCGACCAGCTCGAGCAGGAAGTTGAGCGTGGGCTGAGCGATGCCGAAGCCCGGGCCTCGGCCCGGGCGGGCATTACTTCACCAGCATCACCGGCACCGCGGCGAGGTGCACCACGCGCTGGGCCACCGAGCCCAGCAGCAGGCCACCCAGCGCATTCATGCCGCGCGTGCCCATCACGATGCAGTCGGCGCCGAGGTCGGCGGCCAGGCGAGCGATCTCCTGCGCGGCCTGCCCTTGCGTGGCCTGCGTGGCCACGGTCTGCAGGCCACTGTTGCGCGCTTGCGCGAGCGCGGCTTCCAGCAGGGCGCTCTGGCGCTGCCGCAGGCCGCTCTCGATGGATTCGTAGTCGAACGGCGGCAACTCGCCGTAGTAGGCCGGGCTTTCGCGCACATGGACGAGTGTGGCCTCGACGCCGACACCCTGCCTGGCGAGCTTGGCCGCGGCCTCGATGGCGCGGCGCGCAGGGTCCGAACCGTCGACGGCGATGAGCAGCTTCATCATGTCGGTCTCCAGTGGCGGAGCGGGAGCGGCATCACGCGGCCGCCAGCCGCTGTGCGAGCTCGCGGTCGTCGAGCGCGGTGTAGTCGCTGCGCACGGTGCGCAGCACGCGCTGGCGGGCCTGCGTGTCCAGGTGGGCCTTCAGCTCGCCGAGGAAGGGATTCGAGGCCACCAGCACCAGCCCGGCACAGCGGCCGGTGGCCAGCCCGGAGTTCAGCACATGGGCCAGCTCGCGGGCGAAGTGCTCGTGCTCGCGCTCATGCACGTCGGTGCGTGGCCGGTACTCGGCGCTGCCGGTGCCGTGTTTCCCGCTCGTGACGTGGCCGGCCCGGTCGGCCCCGAGCTCGCCGGCCTTCTGCCGACTCTCCGGGTGCACCAGGTCGGCGACGTGCACATAGGCAGCGCCTTCATCGGACATCTCCAGCACGCGCGCCCGCGCGGCGTTCGCCACCACCAGCCAGTTCTTCATGATGTCGACCCTTTCGCGGCTGCTGCAAGGCGGCAGCCTGGTGTCGAATCTAGGAGCTGCGTGGGCCGGCGCGTTGAGGCGGCTCAACGCAGGCTGCTCGCCAGCTCGAACACCGGCATGTACAGCAGCACGACGATGACGCCGATGACGACCCCGATGGCCGCCATCAGCAGGGGCTCGAACAGCTTGGTGCCGAGCTCGACCCAGCGCGCCAGGTCGTCGTCGTACAGCGTGGCCACCCGGTCCATCATCGGTCCGAGTTCGCCGGTGCGCTCGCCCACCGCCAGCATGCTCAGCGAGATGGGCGTGGTCAGGCGGTGGCGGCTCAGCGACTCGGAGATCGGCTGGCCTTCGCTGATGGCGCGGCGCGCATCGCGCAGGGCCGGCTGCAGCGCCGGGTCCAGCAGGCCTTCGGCCAGGTCGAGTGCGCCGACCAGCGGCATGCCGCTGCGCAGCAGCATGCCCAGCGTGCGATAGAAGCGGGCCAGCTGGTAGATGCGCAGCACATCGCCCAGGCGCGGGATGGCCCAGAGCCGGTGCCACACCCAGCGGCGGGTCGCGGGGCGTGCGAGCCCGTACGCCGCCAGCGCGAAGCAGCCGGTCAACGACAGCAGCACCGGCGCGGCGTGGGCCTGCAGCAACTGGCCCCACTGCATCAGCAGGCGCGACAGCGCCGGCAGCTCGCCGCCGATGTCGGCGTAGATCTGGCCGAAGCGCGGCACGACGTAGAACATCAGGAAGGCCGTCACCAGCGCGCCGGCACCCAGCAGCAGCAGCGGATAGATCGAGGCGCTGACCACCTTGCCGCGCAGCCGCTCGATCTGCTGCTGGTAGGCCACGAAGCGCAGCAGCGCCTCCTTCAGGTCGCCGGTGCGCTCGCTGGCGCGGATCGTGGCCACGAACAGCGGCGGGAAGGCGCCGGGCTGCTGCGCCATCGCATCGGACAGGCTGCGCCCCTCGTTCACCTGTGCCAGCAGCGCACGCAGCGGGGCCGCCGAACTGCGTGTGGCCTCGCCCGCCATGGCCTGCAGCGACTCGACCGTGCCGAGCCCCGCGTCCAGCAGCGCGATGAACTGCTGCGAGAACAGCAGCAGCGCAAAGCGCTCGCGGCGCGGCGCGAACCACAGTGACGGCGACAGGTCCCGACGCACCGAGATGACGCTGAGCCCGCGCTCGCGCGCCAGCAGGCCGGCCTGGTCGGGCGTGGCGGCCTCGAGCCGCAGTTCGGCGACCGCGCCTCCGTGAGCCAGCGCCTTCACGCGGTAGCGCATGGCCTACCAGTTCTGCACGTCGGAGGCGTCGCCGCTGCCGCCGGGCCGGCCGTCGCTGCCCAGCGAGGACAGGTCGACCTCGCCATGTTCGCCGGGCTGCCGGTACAGGTAGGGGCGCCCCCACGGGTCGGCAGGCACCTCGCGCTTCATGTAGGGGCCCGCCCACTTCGGCTCGTTGCCCGGACGCACCATCAACGCGGCCAGGCCCTGCTCGCTGCTCGGGTAGTGGCCGGTGTCGGCGCGGTACTGGTCGAGGGCCTTCTCCAGGGCGTCGATCTGCGCGCGCGCCAGCTTGGTCTCGGACTTGCCGACCTGCGCGAAGTAGCGCGGCGCCACATAGGCGGCCAGCATGCCGATGATCACCATCACGACCATCAGTTCGAGCAGGGTGAAGCCGCGGCGGCAGGCGCGGGCGAGGGAGTGGCGCATGTCGATGGGCCTCGTGTCCGTCGCGCGCTTCAGCGCCGCACCGGGTGCTTGTTCAGCTTGCGCTGCAGCGTGCGACGGTGGATGCCCAGCAGTCGCGCGCTCTCGGAGATGTTGCCGTGCTGCTCGGCGAGCACGCGATGGATGTGCTCCCACTCGACGCGGTAGACGGAGGGCACGTCCTGCACCGGTTCGGTGTCGATGAAGTCGGGCTCGTCGCGCTGCAGCGCGGCCAGTACCTCGTCGGCGTTGGCCGGCTTGCTCAGGTAGTAGCAGGCGCCCAGCTTGATGGCGTCGACCGTCGTCGCGATGCTGCCGAAGCCGGTCAGCACGACCATGCGCATGCCGTTGGCGATGGCGCGCAGCCGCTTCACCAGCATCAGCCCGGAGCCGCCGGGCAGGCGCAGGTCGATCACGGCAAAATCCGGCGGCGAGGGAATGGCCGCCGCAATGGCGGACTCGACATCGTGGGCGATGCGAGCGCTGTAGCCGCGCCGCTCGAAGGCATTGGCCAGCGTGCGGGCGAAGACCTCGTCGTCGTCGACGACCAGGATGCTGCTGTGCGTGGTCATGGGAGTGATGCTGTTCATGGGTCGGTCAGGACGGGAGCCGGCCGGGCGCGCAGCGGAGCCGGCATGGCGGGAAGGTGGATGCGCACAAGGCACTGCAGTTCGTCTTCGCGGCAGCTGAGCGACCCCTTGAATCGTTCGATCATGGAGGCGGCCAGCGAGATGGCCCCATCGCCGCTCTCGATCCCGGCGACAGGGTCGGCGGCGCGACCGCGGCCTTGCAGCTCGAGCGTCACCCACTGGTGCGACCAGCGGATCTCAATGTGCACCTGGTGCGGCGCACGCCGTCCGCAATGGCGGATCAGCATGACCAGGGCGTCGAGCAGCGAGCGCTCTTCGACGACCTGCGGTGCGGACTTGGTGGGCTGGTCGACATCGACCTGCAGGTCGGGATCGATCAGCTCGCACTCGTTCACGGCCGAACGCACCAGGGCGCGGATGTCGCGCGCCTCGCCGTTCTGGCCGCGTGCGTTGCCCACCGAATCGAGCAGTTCGGACAGCCGCGTCTTGCACTGCGCGATCTGCACCGTCAGCGTCTGCAGCGCCGCCTCGCGCTCCGGCCCCGACAAGCGTTCCTGGCGCAGCTCGTTGACCAGCACGGACATGGTCGACAGAGGTGAGCTGATCGTGTCGGCGGCGCGTGCGGCTACCGAGCCCACCGCCTGGCTGCTCATGGCGCTGAGCGCATCCTCGCGCGCCTGTGCGACGCGCCGGTCGTGGGTGCGCGACAGGCGTGACACCACGTAGGCGAAGTAGGTGATGGCAGCCACGGCGACGAGTTCGCTGGTCTCGTGCACCGCGTAGTCGAACTGCACTGCCGCAGACCCGCGCTGGCCGAGCAGCACAAGCATCAGGCAGGCAGCCAGCACGACGCCGAGCAGGCGAGGCCACGACAGTGCGTACGCCGCCAGTGTGAGCGGCAGCATCAGCAGCACGAGGAACGGGTTCTCGATGCCACCGATATGGTGGAAGGCGAAGATCAGCAGCGCGATGTCGGCCAGCAGATGCACCATGAACACGCTCTCGGTGGGCGCCTCGCCCGCGCGGATTTGCGTCCGCACCGCGAGGCTGAGCGCCGCGACGGCCAGCAGCACGAAGCCGGCCGGCTGCCAGGGGAAGTCGGCCTTGCGCACGTCCCACAGGGCCAGCAGAACGCCGAAGCCGGTCAGGGTCAGCACCGCTCGCTCGAGGTTCAGCAGCGACAGGAGATGGCGGTTCAGAACGCCGTGCAGCTGCGGGTCGATCCGGTCGTCGCGCCGTCGCCCGCTGCGCGCGTCCGCGGTTCCCTCGCGGTCGCTGCTGCGCCGTCCTGCGAACCTCGCCGGCGAATGGCCACTGCCGGCAGCGCTCCCGCGGGGGCGCGGCGTCATGGCCGAGCCCCTTCGGGGGATGACGGCCAGAAGCCGTCGAGCAGCGGCAGCTGGATCTCCGCGCAGGCGCCGCCGGCCGCTTCGTTGCGCAGTTCGAGCGAGCCTCCCAGCCGGGTCACCGCCGTGCGCGCGAGCGCCAGGCCGAGTCCGTTGCCGGCACCGTTCTCCTTCGTGGTGAAGAACAGCTTGCCGATCTGGTTCTGCATCTCCTTCGGAATGCCCGGCCCGCGGTCGCGCACGGCGATGCGGAGCACCTCCGCGTCCCAGCCCAGACGCACCTCGACCCACTTCGGCGACACGTCGGCGGCGTTGCCCAGCAGGTTGAGGATCGCCTGACGCAGTGCCAGGTCATGGTGGATGGTCGGCGACGGACCGCTGGTCTCGACGACGAGCCTGGCCTTCGTGTCGGGGCGGCGCGCCTCGAAGGCCTCGAGCACGTCGCGCACGAAGCGGTCGAGCGCGAGCGCCCCGGTGTTTCCGTCGAAGGTGGTGCGGCCATAACTGAGCAGGGAGCCCAGGGTGTCCTGGCAGTTGCGCAGCTGCGAGGTCACGCTCTGCAGCATGGATCGCAAGTCCTCGTCGCTCTGGCAGCGGCGATCCATCTCCCTGATGACGACGGCCATCGTCGACAGCGGCTGTGCCAGTTCGTGGGCCGCGCCGGCCGCCAGCACGCCGATTCGCACCAGGTGCTCGGTGCACAGCTCGTTCTCCCGGCGCGACGCGAACTGGCGCTCGCCGCGGCGCAGCGCCATCGAGATGCGAGCGACGAAGTGCGCAATCATGCCCGCGGTCACGGCGTAGTTGACCCACATGCCGGCCACCAGCAGCTGAAGGTATCTCGCTTCGTCACCGACGAGAAACAGCGGCCTGAAGAACAGGACGAGCAGCGAGTAGCAGCCGACGGTGATCAGGGCGACGACCCAGGTGTAGGTCCAGGGCAGGCAGGCTGCGGTGATGGCCAGCGGCAGCAGCAGCATGCCGATGAAGGGGTTGGTGCCGCCGCCTGCCAGCGCCAGCAGAAGCGAGAGCGCGCCGATATCGACGAGAAGCTGGAACATCAGCTCCTTGTCGGTCACGGGCCGATCGCTGCTCGCTCGCCGCCAGGTCAGGGCGTTGAACAGCGCCAGGGCGCTGATGATCGAAGCCATGGCGCCGATCGGCAGCTCGAGGGCCAGGCCGCGGTGCGCCACGACGATCGTCAACGCCTGCGCCGCGATGGCGACGTTGCGCATGACGACGAGTTGCTGAAGGTTGTGGCGCGCCGACCCCTGCATGAAGCCCAGCGCAGGCCCCGCGTGATCGCGCTCGACCTGTCCGAATCCCAGCATGGCGCCAGCTGTCATCGCTCTCCACTCCTGATGTGCCGACGATTTGCAAGTTCCGAGCGCGATGCCTCTTGAGCGCGGGGGGAGATGCCCGACGGACTGTCGCGTCATCTCTGACGTTGCACCCAAGGTCCCCGATGCATCGCGTTCTTCCTGACGAAGGCACCCCCTTGATGGAACAGAAGTGTTGCAGGGTGTGTGTTGGCTTAACAGTAGTGATGACGTGGCTTAAGGAGCTTTCCCCTCAAGCGAGGGGGGGTGGCATCCGGGGACGGTTCTCACGTTCAGGAATCGTGTGGCGCGAAGGCCTCCTGAATCCTGGAATCGGGCCCTCGCCATGAAGCAGCCGTTGTGCCGACGCCCCACTCATTCAGGTGCGGCAAATCGCCACGGTGCAGCCGCTCGACGAACGGAAGCAGCCCCGGCCTGCCTCGTGGCGCCCTAGCACGGCGCGGTGGCGAGCGGCGAGGCATTCATTTCAATGCGGCAAAGAACCACATGGTCAAGGCCGGATGGCCTGATGAGACTGGGTCCACCGGAGCGCGTCGGCGATCCGGACAGCCATGTCGGAGGGCCGTGCCATGAACGCTTTGAATCTGCGCAGTTCGACATCACGCCCTCCGTCACGGCGTGGTGAGTCACTCGCGGGCGCCAGGCGGCTGTGGCGACGGGCCCTGGTGGGATGTCTGTTCGGTGGCGCAGCGATCGCGCCGGCGGCCGCAGCCATCACGTGCGAACGCGAAGTCAGCGCGCAAGTCGTCGCGTTCGACATGCCACTGATGTTCAACCGCCTCGGCGCCACGAACGTGAACGGCACGATGTTCGCGCTCAAGCGCGACGTCATCGACAAGACCAGCCTGCTGCCCTTGACAGCGGGAGGTGCGGCGACGCCGGGCAATGTCGAACTTCGTCCGGACAAGCGGCCGCGCCCGCTGGTGCTGCGCGTGCGCGTGGGCGACTGCCTGACGGTCAGCCTGACCAATCTGCTGACGCCGACGGCCAATCCGTTCAATGCACCCGTCGTCACCGCCTCGGGGCAGCAGCACACGGTCTTCGTCGACGAGCAGCCTGCCAGCCGGATGGTCGGCTTCCACGCGGCCGGCATGCAGCTGGTCAACAGCATCGACGACGACGGAAGCATGGTCGGGCGCAACCACCTTGCCGGCGGGCAGGGCACGCCGAACGATGCCGCCGGCAGCCTGGCGCCGCCCGGTGCGTCGCGCGACTACAAGCTGTGGGCCGAGAAGGAAGGCGTGTTCATCGTCACCAGCGAAGGCGTGACGACCGGATCCGACGCCAATGAAGGCCACGTCTCGACGGGGCTGTTCGGACAGCTCATCGTCGAACCGCGGGGATCGCGTATCTACCGCGGGCAGGTGCACGAGGAAGAGCTCCGCCTGGCGACGGTCGGCAGCCTGCCCACGGGACAACCCAGGCTCGACTACGAGGCCCGCTATCCCGCCACCGGCGTGTGGGTGGATGAAGGCAAGGCCGGGCTGCCGGTGCTGAACATGATGCGTTGCGCGGGGACGGCCTGCGAGATCGTGCACTCCGAGATCAACGGCGTGGTGGTGGGCCCCAACGTGGACGGCAGCTTCCCGGCGGCCACCTACCCGCTCGAGAGCGTCGGCAAGCGCAACCCGACGCTGCCCAACCGGCTCGAGCCGTTCCGTGACTTTGCCTCCCTCTACCACGACGAGACTGCCGCGGCGCAGGCATTCCCGGGCTTCTACGCCGATGACCCGGTGTTCAGCTACGTGCTCGAAGGCGTCAAGGATGCCTTCATGATCAACTACGGCTCCGGCGGCATCGGGTCGGAGATCATCGCCAACCGCCTGGGCGTGGGGCCGATGCACGACTGCCTGTCGTGCAGCTACGAGGAGTTCTTCCTGACCTCCTTCGCGGTGGGCGACCCGGCGCTGATCGTCGACGTGCCGGCCAACGTGGGGCTGGAAGCCCTGCTGCCCGGCCAGGTGCCGCCGCCCGGGAGCACCGGTCCGAAAGCGAGCTACGTGATCGGCGCGGAAGACCCGTCCAACGTCCACCACAGCTACATCGGCGACTTCGTCAAGATCCGCAATACCCACATCGGCAAGGAGCAGCACGTCTTCCACCTGCACAACCACCAGTGGCTGTACAACCCGAACGACGACAACTCCAACTACCTCGATGCCCAGGGCATCGGGCCCGGCGCGGGCTACACCTACGAAATCAATTTCGGCGGCTCGGGCAACCGCAACAAGAGTGCGGGCGATGCCATCTTCCACTGCCACTTCTACCCGCATTTCGCGCAGGGCATGTGGTACCACTGGCGGCACCACGACGTGTTCGAAGCGGGTACCCGTCTCGCCGCGTCGGAAGCCGGCTTTCACACTGGCTTGTGGGCACTGGCGAACACCACGCCGGCGATCGGCGCACGCGCCTATCCGGACGGCGAGATCGCACGCGGCACGCCGATTCCGGCGGTGGTGCCGCTGCCCGGCAAGGCCCTGCCGGTGATGCCTGGCGAGGTCACCGTGGTGGCCAAGGTCGGTGCCAACGGGCAGGTCGTGGGTTCCAACGCCAGGGTGGTCGACCGCACCAGGAATCCCGGCTACCCGTTCTGGGTGGCCGGCATCGAGGACGTCGTCGGCCAGCGTCCGCCTTCCCCGGTGCTGGACATGCTCAGCACCACGCAGGCCGCCGCACTCAAGGCGTCCGGTCGGGCCCTGTGGTCCGACATCGATCCTGCGCAGGCGGCCGGTTTCGACGGCGGCCTGCCGCGCCATGCACTGCAGGGCTACTCCGACGGCGGCCTGGCAGCGGTGACGGTGAACAACCTCGATTTCACGAAGACGATCGAGGTCGCCAAGCCGGTGTACTTCCCCGAGGAGGGCACCGACATGGAACAGATCGCGATGGCCTTCCATGCCAAACGCCGCCAGGCGAGCTCGAAGGTCGACATGGCCGGTGCCGTGAGTGCCGCGGACTTCATCACCAACGGCAGCAAGCCGACGGTCGGCGCCCCGTACCACGAGCCGTGCATCGACGACCAGGGTGACCGGCTCAATGCGGGCGTGATCGGCAACTTCTTCGGCGGGGAGACGCTCACCAGCATGCGCACCCGCGGCGCCAGCGTGTTCAATGCTCAGACCCCGCGCATCTACAAGGGCGCCAACATCCAGTTCGATGCCATCCTGAACAAGGCTGGCTACCACTATCCGCAGCAACGCATCGTCGCGCTCTGGGAGGACGCGGGGCCCGTGATCGCCAAGCAACAGCCGCCGGAGCCGCTGGTGATGCGCCTGAACACCTTCGACTGCGCGGTGTTCCACCACACCAACCTGGTTCCCGAGTACTACGAACTCGACGACTTCCAGGTGCGCACGCCGACCGACATCATCGGCCAGCACATCCACCTGCCGAAGTGGGACCTGACCACCACCGACGGTGCGGCCAATGGCTGGAACTACGAGGACGGCACGTTCTCTCCGGGCGCGGTGCGCGAGCGCATCCATGCCATCCGCGCGTTCAACGGCTGCACCGCGGCCGACCCGCGCAACAACACCCAGGCATGCCCGCTGGCCAAGGACCATCCGTACTTCGGCAACGTGGCGACCAATCTTGGCGGGCGCTTCCCGGAGATCTGGAAGGGCGCCCGCACGACCATGCAGCGCTGGTTCGCCGATCCGGTGGTCAACGCGCTCGGCACCGACCGCGGCCTGGGCATCATCTTCACGCACGACCACTACGGCCCGTCGTCCCACCAGCAGATCGGCCTGTACGCCACCGTGCTGGCGGAGCCGGCCGGCTCGGCCTGGCTGCACAACGAGACGGGTCTCGGCCTCGGGTGCACGACCGCGGTGAACACCACGCAGCCCTCCGGCGCGGTGGTGCCGAACACCACGCCCTGCCGCTGGGATGGCGGCCCGACGAGCTGGCAGGCGGCGATCATCTCGCCGAGCACGGCCCCGCTGTCGAGCACGGTCAAGTCCGAGACCGTGCCGACGCATCGCGAGTTCTATTTCGAGTTCAGCGACTTCCAGCATGCCTACGAAGCCGGCGTGTACGTTGGTGCCGACAACCGCGGCGTGCCCACGCCGGCGACCATCGTCGTCGACGCCGCCAATCCGTCTCGCGCCTCGGCGCCTGCGCTGGCCGAAACCTTCCGCAGCGCCATCAACCCGCCGTCTCGCACCCAGATCACGCCGCTCTACCCGGATCTGGCCATCGAAGTCGCCGGCGGCATCCTGCCGGGCTGCCCGACGCGGCCTTGCCCGCAGGCCATCTCGGTGCAGGATCCGGGCGTGATGGTGGTGAACTACCGCCAGGAGCCGGTGGGCCTGCGGGTTTTCGATCCGCTGAAGACCGGACCCGACGGCCGGCCCGGCGCGCAGGCCGACGGCGTGGCCGGCGACCTGTCGTTCGCGCTGTCGAGCAAGCTGGTCGACAAGACCGGCACGGTGACGCCGATCGTCCGCAAGATCGATGCGATGAACAAGACCGAGACGCAGCTCGGCTTCTGGGGCAAGGCGCTGAATGCGCCGACCGCGGTGGAGGGCGGGGATCCCTTCACGCCGATGATGCGTGCCTATGGCGGCGATCTGGTGCGCGTGAAGATCCAGGCCGGGGGCCACGAGGAGGAACACAACGCCACCATCCACGGTGTGAAGTGGCTGCAGTCCGGATCGGGCTTCGGCCGCGCGCCGAACTCCGGCTGGCGCAATGCGCAGGCGGCGGGCATCTCGGAGCAGTTCACCTTCAGCACGCCGATCGTGCCGGTGAAGGGGACGCTGTCCAACGGCGGGCAGAACGACCATGCCTACAGCGTCGACACCTCGATGGACGGCTGGTGGACGGGCATGTGGGGCCTGATGCGCCACTACGAGGCACGGCGCGCCGACCTGTTCGCCTTGCCGAACAACCCGACCCCGTCCGGGCCGAGCCGGATCGTCAACCGGGCCGAGTTCGACGGTGTGTGCCCGGCCAGCCTGACCGTGTCACCACGGCGCCCATTCAGCGTGGTGGCCATCCTGGCCAACGATCTGCTTGCCGACCGCAAGCCTGCGGGGGTGACGCTCGTCCACGGCACCAGCGCGCAGCACAACGGTGCGGCCGTCAATCCGAATGGCGGCACCCTGGTCTACAACCCGCGCACCACGGCGATCCCGCAGGTGACGATTCCCGGCGAGAACGGCGAGCCACCGCGCGTGATCGGCGGGCATGCCGGCCCGCTGCATGATCCGACGGCCATGCTGTACGTGCGCACCGACGACCTGGTGCCCGTGAACCCGGCCCTGGCCGTGTGCAAGGACGTGGCGGCCGGACCCGGCGTGACCCATCCGAAGTGCCCCGTCAAACTCAAGCCCGGGATGAAGGTGGAGCCGCTGATCCTGCGTGCCAGGGCGGGCGATTGTCTCGAGGTCACGCTGTACAACCGGCTGCCGCAGGTCGCACCCGACCTGCCGACACTGGCCACGCTGCAGGGCGTGGTCAAGCGCGACCGCAATCGTGCCGAAGGCTCGGTGACCTTCGACAACAATCTGATCCGGCCCTCGAGCGCGGTGGGACTGCATGCGCAACTGATGGCCATGGACGTCTCGCGCGACGCCGGCATCAATGTCGGCGCCAACATCAGCCAGACGGTCAAGCCGGTCGATCCGGTCACGCAGGCGCGCCCCGGCAAGGAGCTCTACCGCTGGTACGCCGGCGACATCAGCGCCAAGGACGCCACCAATGGCGTGCGCCTGATCGCCACGCCCGTGGAGTTCGGCGGCATGGGACTGATGCCGGCCGACAAGATCAAGCAGGGGCAGAAGTCGCTGGTGGGCGCGGTCGTGATCGTGCCCAAGGGCGCCACCATCGTCGAGGACCTGAACCAGCACGCGCAGGCCACGGTGATGCCGACAGCCGGTGCGGCCTATCGCGACTTCATGATGGTGATGACGAAGAACCTGAACCATCGGTACGCCGATGGCGCGCCGGTCGAGCACATGAATGGCGAGGGCGAGGGATTGCCGGAGGACAGCCAGGAGAACAGCGGCATGGCCTTGAACTACGGCATCGAGCCGCTGTGGTTCCGCCTGGGTGTCCCGCCCAATGCACCGTTCGGCGGCGCGGGCTGCGGCCAGGGTTGTTACGGCCAGGCCGGCAATGCGCACCAGGCCTACAGCAACGTGCTGGCGGGCGGTGCCGACCCGGTCACGCCGGTCTTCGTCGCGACCGCGGGACAGGAGGCACGTCTGCATGTGAGCGTTCCGCACGCCACGAGCCGCGGCAGCACGCTGGGCATCCACGGCCATGTGTGGCAACGCGATCCCTACGTGTGCGCCGGCGAGGCGATGTACGGACTGACCGGCAAATGCCGTTCTGCCGACAACGGCTCGGTGAACGATGCGTCAGGCAATCCGCTGGTCGGATCGCGCGACATCGGCAACAACCCGACCGGGTTCGCGCAGGGCGGCCAGGAAAGCTTGACCGGCTACGCGCACTTCACCTTCCGCCTGCCCAAGGCGGGCGGCGAGAACGGCGTGAAAGGGGACTACCTGGTCCGCGACAAGGCGTCGTTCGGCAACGCCAGCGGCCTGTGGGGCATCCTGCGCGTCGACTGACCATGCCCAGACGTCCAGGGAGCTTGAACGGGGTGCTGGCGGCGACCCTCTGGGCCACCGCCTTCGCCGCCGGCGCGGAGCCGCCCCAGAGTGTGGCCAAGGAAGGGGTGGAAGTGCGCTTCAGCGCGCGACCGCTTGCCAACGGTGCCGCGCTGAAGGAAGGCGGCGTGGCCGAAGTGCGCTTCGAGATCGTCGACCAGGCCAGCGGCCAGCCGGTGCGCAGCGCGGCGCCGGCGGCCTGGATGGACCTGGCGGAGGTGATCCGCGCGCGCGGCGACGGGCCGCAGGTCCGCTCCTGCCGCGACAAGATCGCGCTGTACCTGAAGGGCGTGGTCGGCATCCGCCCGGTGGTCGACCTGAACAGCTACTCGATGGTGGTGCTGAACAAGGACGCCAGCCTGACCGTCATCGACCCCAACGTGTCGATGGCCGGCAGCACCAGCACGCTGGCGCAGCTGCGCCTGAAGGGCCCGGGCATGGACTGGGCGCAGGACGGCACGCGCAAGGCGCTGTTCGTGAGCATGCCGCAGGCCGGGCAGGTGGCGGTGGTCGACACCGAGTCGTTCAAGCTGCGCCGCGACATCGACGCCGGCCCCGAGCCGACGCGGGTGCTGCTGCAGCCCGACGGCAAGTACCTCTGGGTGGGCAACAACGCGCGGCGGGCCGAGCACAGCGGCGTCACCGCGATCGACGCCGACACGCTCGCGCCGGTGGCCAACATCGCCACCGGGGCGGGCCACCACGAAATCGCCGTCTCGACGGACAGCCGCCGCCTGTTCGTCAGCAACCGCGACGCTGGCAGCGTCAGCGTGATCGACACGGCCACCCAGCGCCGGCTGCATGACCTGGCGAGCGGACCGATGCCGATCGCGCTGGCCTTCAGCGCGCTGTCGCGCTCGCTGTACGTGGCCGACGGTCGCACCGGCGAGGTCGCCGTGATCGACGCCGAGGGTCGGGCGGTGCGCAAGCGCATCGCCCTGCAGCCGGGCATCGGGCCGATGCGCTTCTCGCCCGACGGCCGCCACGCGCTGGTCCTCAACCCCGCGGCGCAGAAGGCCTTCGTGATCGACGCATCGAGCGACGAACTGATCCACACGCTGGACCTGCCGGGCCAGCCTTTCCAGCTCAACTTCACGCGCGGCTTCGCCTACCTGCGCCTGCTCGACAGCGAGCGCGTGATGATGGTCAACCTGGGCACGCTCGGCCGCGGCAGGAAGCCCACCGTGCAGTCCTTCGCGGCCGGCGCGGCCGCACCGAAGTTCGCCGGCGACCTGGTGCTCGCCGACTCCATCACCCCGGCCAGCGCGGAGGCGGCAGTGTTCGTCGTCAGCCCGTCGGACAACACCACCTACTTCTACATGGAGGGCATGAATGCGCCCTCGAGCAACTACCTCGCCCGCGGCTACGAGGCGCGCGCGATCACGGTGGTGGATCGCAGCCTCAAGGAGGTCGAGCCGGGCGTGTACGCCGCGCGCGTCAAGCTGCCGGCCGCCGGGCGCTTCGACGTCGCCTTCCAGCTCGACTCGCCCAGGCTGCTTCACTGCTTCTCCGCCGACGTCCAGCGTGACCCGCAACTCGCGCGTGCGCGCCGCCCGGTGGCGGTGGAGTACCTGATCGACGATCGCACCGTGAAGAGCGGCCAGACGCTCGCGCTGCGCTTCCGCCTGCTCGAACCGCTCAGCGGCACACCGCGCACCGGCCTGTCCGATGCGCGCGTGCAGTACTACCTCGCGCCGGGCCGCGGCCGCGCCGAGGTGCCCGCGCGCGAGGTGGGCGACGGCGTCTACGAGGCCCTGCTCAGCCTGGCCGAGTCTGGCGCGTACTTCGTGCACGCCGGCTCGCCATCGCTGAAGGCGCAGCCGCAGGACCTGCCCTACCTCACGTTGCGCGCGGTGGCGCCGACGGCCACGCACTAGGAGAGCCGCATGAACACCCCCTCCCTTTCAGGCATCGGTGCGCTCGCCGCCCTCAGTCTGGCGATGGCCGCTGGTGCGCCGGCCGCGGCGCACGACATGAGCCAGCACCACCACGCCGCCACGCCGCCGCCCGGCGCGGTGACGGTGCGCGGCCTGGACACCACGCTGATCGACCAGGACGGGCGAAAGGTCCATCTGCAGCGTGATCTCATCGGCCGCAAGATCGTCGTCGTCGATTTCGTCTACACCAGCTGCACCACCGTGTGCCCGCTCGCCTCGGCGATGTTCGCGGAGCTGCAGTCGCAGCTGGGCGATCGCCTGGGCCGCGAGGTCGAGCTCGTCACGATCACCGTCGACCCGGTGCGCGACACGCCGGCGCAGCTCAAGGCCCACGCCGCGAAGTTCCAGGCGAAGCCGGGCTGGACCTGGCTGACCGGCTCGCCGGTGGCGGTCAACGAGGTGCTCAAGGGCATGGGCGCCTACGCCGCCGACTACACGCAGCATCCGCTGATGACCCTGGTGGGCGACGGCGCGACCGGCCAGTGGACGCGTTTCTCCGGCCTGCCCGAGCCGAAACGCCTGGCCGAGCACGTTCGCAAGCTCGACCAGCAGCGCAGTGCGCGCAGCGGAGGCTGAGGTGGCGACGAGACGTCAGCTCCGCCTCGTCATGCTGCTGGTCGCGGCGACGCTGCTCGTGCGGGCACCGGCGTTCGCGCAGGACGCCGCCGCACGCGAGGCCAAGGCGCGCGGCTACTTCACCGACAGCCTGCTGCAGGCGCAGGACGGCCGGCCGCTGCGCTTCTTCTCCGACGTGCTGAAGGACCGTGTCGTGCTGGTGAACTTCGTCTTCACCGAGTGCGGCGACTCCTGCCCGCTGATCACCCACAAGCTGCTGCAGGCGCGCCAGGCGCTGGGAGCGCAGGCAGGCGCGGTGCGTTTCGTCTCGATCACCATCGACCCCGAGCGCGAGACACCGCAGACCATGGCCGCCTTCGCACGCAAGCACGGTGCCGTCGATCCGCAATGGCTGTGGCTCAGTGGCACGAAGGCGAACATCGAACTGGTCACGAAGCGCCTCGGTGCCCACACCGATACGCGCGAAGAGCACTTCACCGGCCTGATCGTCGGCAACCTGCGCACCGACCGCTGGGTGAAGATCCGCCCGGACGCCCCACCCGCGGCCATCGCCGAACAACTGCGCCGCGTCGGCGAACTCGACGCCTCGCTCGGTGCGGCCTCGACACGCGCTCCCTGAGGCATGCGCGTCGCCGCACACGTGCGCTCCGTGCTCCTGCATGGCCTGCTCGCCGCGGCAGGCCCATTGAGCCTGGCGGCCGGGCCGGCCGCGTTCACCGAGCAGGAACTGGCGGGCCGGCGGCTGTTTCGCGAGGGCGTCGGTGCCAGCGGCAACGAGGTGAGCGCGCGCGTGGGCGTGGCCGCCACGCCGGTGCCCGGGCGCGTGGTGCCTTGCGCCGGCTGCCACGGCAGCGACGGATCGGGCCGTGCCGAGAGCGGCGTGACGCCGCCCACGATCACCTGGTCGGAGTTGACCAAATCCTACGGCCACCGCCATGACAACGGCCGGGCCCACCCGGCCTTCGATGCTGCGACCGTGCTGCGCGCCGTCACGCTCGGCAGCGACCCGGCCGGCAACCCGCTGGATCCCGCGATGCCGAGGTATGCGCTCGGCCGCGAGGACCAGGACAACCTGGTCGCCTACCTGAAGCGGCTGGAGTCCGACCTCGACCCGGGCGTGCGCGCCGACCGGCTGCGACTGGGCACCTTGCTTCCGTTGAGCGGACCGCTGGCCGAGAACGGTCGCCTGGTGCAGCGCGTGCTCGAGGCCTACCTGGGCGATATCAACGAGGCCGGCGGGCTCTACGGCCGGCGGCTCGAACTGGTCACCGCCGACGCCGCGGCGCCACGCGGCGAGCCGGCCGCGCGCTGGGGCGAGATGATGGCGGACGGTGACCTGCTGGCGCTTCTCGCGCCCTTGACCCCCGGAGCCGAGGACGTCGTGCTGCAGCTGGCGCAGACGCATCGGATGCCGATGATCGGGCCGCTCGGTCCGGGCGCCCAGTCCGGCGACACCGCGCCGCGCTACGGCTTCTACGTGCAGGCCGGTCTGCGAGATCTGGTGCGCGCGCTGGTCGCCTATTCGTCCACGCTGCTGGTCACGGCCGGCAAGCCGCTCCTGCTCGTCGCGCCGGACGATGCGGTGCACGAGCGGCTCGCCGCTGCATTGCGCCAGCAGTGCCAGCGGGCGCACTGCGGCCCGGTCACCGCGCACCGTTACCGAGCCGACGCCTTCGACGTCGGCCTCGCGCTCGACGCGCTGCGCAGCAGCGGTGCGGGCGTGGTTCATTTCCTCGGTGCCGAGAGCGACCTGGCGACCTTCCTGCGCGCCGCCGATGCACGCGGCGACCACCCGATGGTGATGTCGCCCGGTGCGCTCGGCGCCCGCGCGGCGGTGCGAGCGCCTGCCGGCTTCGCGGGGCGCATCCTGCTGGCCTACCCATGGGCGCCGGACGAGGCCTTGCGCGCGGGCAGCCGCTTCGACGCCTTCCGCACGCGCCATGCGCTGCCCGCCAGCGGCGTCGCCACGCAGCTGGCAGCCTACGCGTCGGCGGCGCTGCTCGTCGAGGGCTTGCGGCGCAGCGGACGCGACGTGGGGCGCGAACGGCTCGTCGGCAGCCTGGAGTCGCTGCGCGATTTCCGGACCGAGGCCGCGCCGCCGCTGAGCTTCGGGCCGGACCGGCGCACTGGCGCGCTCGGAGGCCATGTGGTGCTGCTGGAATCCGGCGCGCAGTTCCGCACGGTGAGCGCATGGCAGGGGGTCGAGTGACGCGCCGAAGGTCGGTGCTGCTGCTGGCGGCACTGCCGCTCGCCGGCCTGGCCCTGCGGCCCGGGCCGTCCTGGGGGCAGCTGCAGGCCCCGGGGGTGGCTGCGCGCGTCAACGGCCAGCCCATCATGGCCGAGCGGCTGGAGCGGGGCTTCGAGGAGTACCTGCGCGACAAGCGCATCAACATCGGCGCCATGCGCAACCCGCAGCGCGCGAAGGCGCTCAAGCGCGAGGTGCTGGACCTCTTGATCGAGCAGGAGCTGCTGTGGCAGGAGGCGCAGCGCGAAGGCCTGGTGGCCAGCGCGAACGAGACGGGCGACGCGCTTGCCGAGATTCGCGGCCACTTCGCCGACGGCGCCAGCTTCGCCGCGCGCCTCGCCACCGAGGGCTACACGGAATCAAGTTATGCGGAGCACCTTCGCCGGCTGCTGTCGGCGCGCATGCTGCTCGAGCGACGTGCGCGGCTGGTCTCGGTCGACGACCAGCAGGTGGCGGACGTCTATCGCCGATACGCCGATCGTTTCGTGCAGCCCGAACGGCGCCGTCTGCGCCACATCGCCGTGCATGTCGCGGCCGAGTCGGAGCGGTCGGCGGCGCACGCGCGCCTGATGGCCGTTCGTGAGGCGGTGCAAGGTGGCGCCGACTTTGCAGCGCTGGCGCGCGAGCACTCGCAGGGGCCGCAAGCCGTGCAGGGCGGAGACCTTGGCGAACTCGGGCGCGGCGATCTGGCCGAGCCCTTGTCACGGGTGGCGTTTGCGCTCGCGCCCGGCGAGCTGTCGACCCCGGTGGACACGCCGGACGGCGTGCATCTGCTCCGCGTCGAATCCGTGAGCGAAGCGCAGCGCCTGCCCGAATCGGCAGTGCGGGATCACCTGGCTGCGCAGCTGCGCGCCGAGCAGGTCGAGCGGGACCGTGCGGACTTCGTGAAGCGGCTGCTGTCCAACGCCCGCATCGAGGTGCTGGCACCGCTTCCGCCACCAGGGGCTCAGCCTGCCGAGGAACCGCGGACCGCGCCGCAGCGGGCGCGCCGCGTGGACACGGCTCGGCAGCTCATCGCGGAGCCCCTTCGGCAGCCGTAGTCGAACCTGCACGGAGCGGCCGCGGGTGCCTCGATCGCAGCACCCGTTCTGCCGCAAATCCGTGGCCGTGCGACCTTATGCCGCGTGGCAAGGTGCCGCATCGGAATCGGGGATGCGCTTCCCGCGGCCTGGCAAGACACTGACTGCGTCGAGGGCATTCGGCGTCGGTGAGCGGTACCGCCTGGCCTTGATGAAACGGTGGCGCACCTCGGAGGCACGATGATGAAGATTCCGCGAATGTTGATGGCAGCCGGCCTGTTGGCGACGGCGTCCTTGGCGCAGGCAGACCTGCAGCGATTCGGCCCCGTGACGCCGGCCATCGGAGGCTATCCGGCCTGGTTCCAGGACCGCAGCGGCCTGGCGCTCGACTTCGGCACGCCGCTGAACCAGTCCGAACTGACGGGCGGATGGCTGCTGATCCTGCCGGCCGACGTGCCCACCGGTGCCGCACCGGAGACCCCGTTCACGAACTACTCGGAAGAGCACTTCTACTGGAACGCCACGTCCGCGCCGCGAGCCAATGGCGCGGTGCTGGTGATGGCGCTCGAAGGCGCATTCGCCAACGGGGCGCCGGCGGCAGGGGACCAGATGGTCTTCGGCCGCATCCGCATCCGCATCTCCAGCGTGCCGACCAGCGGTGACTACAAGGTCTACACGCCTTTCGGTGTGTACGACTTCCCGGGCATGGTGGCGGGAGAGCGGCTCTTCTCGACGCAGGACGTCGGTGTCACCTGCATCGCTACCTTCACCTGCACGCTGGATGCGCGCATCGGACCCTTCCTGCTGCCGTCGAAGAATCCGGGTGGCGCCGAAGTTCCGCCCATTCCCGACCTGAGGGCCGGGCAGGACCCGTTCTACGACGCACTGGCGACGAAGACGCCCTACCCGGGAACGGGAAGGAAGTACACCGCCGACCCGGCGCGCATCGGGCCGCTGACCGGTGGCACCTGCACGCCGACGGTGCTGCCCGACGGGGTCGCGCCACAACCGGGTGACTGCGTGATCGGCAACGCCGTGACCGACCCGCCGAACGGAGCCGGTGGGTTCCTGCTGCCCGCGCGGCCGGTCTACGTGACGAGTTCCGGCCTGCGCGACCCCAACATCTTTCGCATCGAGGTCAACGGGGTCGAACTGCCGCCGGGCACGGGCACCGAGCATGACTTCAGCACGATCGGGCGCATCAATACCAGCCCCGTCGCCGGCCTGGTCACGGTCGATCGCGCCAGCTATCGCGTGACGGGTGGCGCCAAGGTGGACGTCTACGCCACGGCCTTCCCGACGACGAGTCCGCGTGTTCCGGGCGCAGCGGCAGCGCAGGTCACTGCGCCGGACCTGAGCTTCTACGCGGCCGAGTGCGGCATAGCGCCGGTCACCAGCGTGCCCACCGCGCCCGCGACGGGCACGCCGGTGCAGATGTTCAACACCGGCAGCCGGTGGTGGGGGCAGATGGTGCCGGCCACGCTGGCCAAGCTCCCCAGTGCAGTGTGCGTCGTCGACAACAGCCTGGTGGTGCCGAGCTACCACCCGGCCCTGGTGACCGACGAGGTCAACATCGCCGCAGCCGTGTACGACCCGTCGACGTCGAAGCTGACGGTGGATGCCGTGCCGAGCGACTGCCGCCGCGCCAACAACCCCGCGCTGACGCTGAACGGCTTCGGCGGCATGACCCGCGACGCCACCGGCTGCAACTTCACGCTGAGCGTGCCCAATCTGCTGGCGCCGCCGACCCGCGTGACGGTGACGTCGGTCCATGGTGGCGTGGCCACGCTCGAAGTGCGCTCGGAAATCGGCACGCCGACGGTGACCAATGTGGTCGACACCACCGCCGACAGCGCCACGATCCAGGAGGATTGCTCGGCCACGCCTGCGGCCAGCTGCGCCGCGCCGCTGGTGCTGGATGTGCTCGCCAACGACACATTCAATGGCGTGCCGGTGCGCAACGCGGCGCTGGCGACCGTCCCTCCCACACCGGTGCTGGTGACGATCGTCACGCCGCCGGCCAACGGCACGGCGACGGTCGATGGCAATGGCAACGTCGTGTACACGCCGAACCCGAACTTCAACGGCACGGATCTCGTCGGATACGCCGTGACCTACGGCGCGCTGGCGCCGTCTGCAGCAGGGTATGTGCACGTCACGGTGACCCCGGTGAACGACCAGCCCGTGGCGGTCAACGACACGGCCGGAGCCCCCGCCAATGTGGCGGTCACGCTGAACCTGCTGGCCAACGACACCGATCCCGATGGGCAGGCAGACCTGGCCGGCGTGCGCATCACCGCGCTGCCGACGCCGGCGACGGCAACGCTGTCGTGCGGCGGCGTCGCGATCACGACCGTGCCGACGGACTGCGCAGGCGGGCAGATCTCCTTCACCGGCACCGCCGCAGCCACGAGCTACTCGTTCAGGTACCGGGCCAAGGACCTGGCCGGCGCGCTGTCGGCAACGCCTGCAGCGACCGCGACGGTGACGACCACGGGCTCGGAGGCCATCGTGCTGTCCCGCGCGGTGTACACCAGCAAGTCCGGTCGCTGGCAGATCGACGGCACCGACAACGTGGCGGCGGGCCAGACCCTGAGCATCCAGTACGACCTGAGCACCGGCCCGACCTACAAGGTGGGCGGCGTCTGCACCGCCATGACGCCGGCCACCAACCCGGTCATCGGCACGGCGACGGTCGATGCGGCCGGGGCCTGGGCCTACGATGCCACCGTCGCCCTGCAGAGCGCGCTGAACCCGACCAACACGGGCAACGTCGCCGGCTTCTGGTGCTCGGCACCCCGGCGGCTGTTGATCACCTCGCCGCTCGGCGGCTCGCGGACGGGCGCCCTGTCGACCAAGTAGCAAGGTACCGCGGGCCGTGAGGCCCGGCGGGACTCAGCCCGGTTCGCGCCAACGCGCAACCGGGCTGAGTCGCTTCTGGTGGGAGAGCGGCGACGGCCGGGTCGCCGCGGGGCTCAGCGTGCAGGCGGGACGGCCGGAGCCGGAAGCCAACCCGTCGGGGCGGCAGGCAGCACGCCGTCTCGATGGACGAACTGCCATGCGGAGTAGCGCGTCATGCCCTCGAAGGCGCGATCGGCCGGCGCAAAGGAGGCGGTCTTCAGTGGTGTGGCATCCGACAGGCTGTGAACGCCCATGATGCCGCCGTCCGGGGCACGAACGATGCCCCAGGTGTCCTTGCCGGTGATCGGGTCCGCATAGATGCGGCGCAGGTGGCGCCGCACGTCGGGCGCACGGGGGTCGAGCACCAGGTCCTCGAGCCGGCGAGGGTACTGCCGGCGGCCGCCTGCCGCCTGCCTGTGGTAGCTGCCGATCGCCCGGCGGAACTCGTCGCCGATCGCGAGCAGCTCGCGCTCCTGGTCGCGGCGCTGCGCGGTCTGCCACATCGTTCCGAGGGCGAGCGCGCCGGTCGATGTCGTCGCCACGAGCAGCAGCATCGCGAAGTAGGTGAATCCTGCTTCGCCACGACGGCGCCTGCGCCGATCACCAGCTCGCATACGGCGTACCGTCCCGGGCGCTGCCTGCCGCGCCGCTGGAGATCTCGTAGACGCCGCCCAGCTCTCGGTCCTCGGGAGGGGCGATGACCCAGCTGTCGGCCGATTCGGTGACAGGGTCGACAGGCACGCGACGCAGGTAGCGCTTGACGACCAGTTCGTTCAGCGAGCCAGGGTAGCGTCCGGTGTCGGCGAAGTGCTTGTCGATCGCGTCGCGCATCACGGCGAGATCCTGGCGCAGCGCGGCCTCGCGCGCCTGCTCGATGCCCTGGAAGTAGCGCGGGACCGCGAGCGACAGCAGCATCCCGACGATCGCCATCACCACCAGCAGTTCGATCAGCGTGAAGCCGCGCGTGCGCCGCATGGGGACCATCACCACTCCTTGTACGGACGGCCATTCAGGCCGTTGCCCGAAGCGAGGGAATGCACGTCGTACACGTCGCGCCCTTCGCGCGGCGCATCGGCGGGACTTTCGTAGCTGCGCAGGCCCCAGGTGCGTTCGGGTGGAGATTCGGCTTCCTGCGCGAACGGGTCGCGCGGGATGCGACGCAGGAAGTGGATGCGCCTGCGTTCCGGGCTGCGCGCGTCTTCCGCGCCTTCGACCAAGTCCACCAGTGTGGGCGGGTAACCCGACGAGGCGGCGCTGCGCTGAATACGACCTTCGTCCGAGGCCCGCTTGTAGGCGTCGATCGCCTGGCGGATCTCGCGCAGCCCGGCACGCAGTTCCTGCTCCTTCTGGCGCCGCACGGCGAGCTCGGCCACGGGCATGGCCATCGTGGCCAGCAGCGTCACGATGACCACCGTCACCAGCAGTTCGATCAGCGTGAATCCGCGTGGCGCCCGCATGCCTGCAGCCTCACTGCGCCACGGCGACCAGATGCGGCGCGCTGGGTTCGGCCTTGAGCATGCGGTTGCCGGGCCCGACCGACGAGGTGGTGACCGCCTGGACCTTCGCGGATGCGCTGGCGTCGCGGACGCGGAAGGTGACGGACATCAGGTCGCCCTCGCCGACGATGCCGTCGCCGACACGCGCGAAGCGGGCCGTGAGCACGCCATTGACCGGATCGACACTGTGGTTCACCGCGGTCGCCGCGTTGCCTCGCTTCATGAAGCCGCCTTCGGCAAAGCGAACCCACTCCAGCGCGGCCGGATCGAATCTGACCTGCAGCGCGGTGCCGGCCAACGGCTGGCCGGTTCGTGCATGCAGCACCAGCGTCACCTCCTCGCCGACCTTGGCCTGCCCGGGTCCCTGCCAGGAAAGCTGCAGGCTGTCGCCGCCCGGCGCCGGTGCGCCGGCAAGTTTCGTGGCGGCGGCCTCGCCCGCCGGCGGCGTCGCCTTCTCGGCGCTCGGGCTGCCGGGCGCTGCAGCGGCGCCGTCACCGCCCGGCTGCGTGCGCGCGAACAGCGGTGCGCTGCGCAGGCTGCTCTCGGTGCCCGACCAGACCTCGGCCACCTGCGCCTCGACGCGGCGCACGTTGCGCACCAGGCGCGGCGTGATCGCCAGCACGATCTCGGTCTTCTGCTTCTCGGTCTGGTGGCTGCCGAACAGGTGGCTGAGCACGGGCATCTCGCCCAGGCCCGGCACATGGTTGGCGCTGCGGCGCTCGTCGTCGCGGATCAGCCCCATCAGCACCTGCGTCTCGCCGTCCTTCAGGCGCAGCACGGTGTTGGCGTTGCGCGTGCCCACGCGGTAGGCCACGCTGCCGTTGGCAGAGGTGGACTTCTCGCCGAGGGTGCTGACCTCCAGACCGACCTTGATGGCGACCTCGTCGTCGAGGTGGACGTTGGGCTCGACATCGAGCTTGAGGCCGACATCGAGGTAGGTCACGGTTTCCGAGTTCACCACGTTGCCGGTGGCGACGGTGGTCTGGCCCGAAATGACCGGCACGCGGTCGCCGATCTGGATGCGTGCCTTCTCGCGGTTCTTCACGCGGATGCGCGGGCTGGCGAGTATGTTGCTGTCGCCGTTGCTGGCCTTGGCGTTGAGTGTCGCCGACGGGCTGGTCATGGAGATGCGGCTCGAGTTGACGCCGCGCAGGTCGCCGACGACGAAGGGCGCGCCCGTGGTGTCGACGATGCCGAAGCCGAGCTGGTCGGGCCACTTGATGCCCAGCTCCGACAGCCTCGAGTGGGTGATCTCGACCACCTCGACCTCGAGCATCACTTCCGGCTCGGCCAGGTCGTGCGCGGCAATCAGTTTCTCGGCCAGCCGGATGGCATCCGGCGTGTCGCGCATCACCAGCAGGTTGAGCTTCTCGTCGACGAAGACGTCCTTGGTCTTCAGCATGGTCTTGACGAGGTTCAGTGTCTGCTTGGCGTCGGCGTTCTCGAGGTAGAAGCTGCGGATCACCAGCTCCTGGTAGTCGCGCAGCTTCTGCTGCGTCGACGGGTAGATGAGGATGGTGTTCTCGGCGATGACCTTCTTCTCGAGCTGGTTGGTCACCAGCAGCAGGTCGATGGCGTCCTCGACGGCGACCTGGTTGGCGAAGATCGTCGTCTTCGCGTCGGCCTTCACGTCCTTGTCGAACACGAAGTTGATGCCGGTGGAACGCGACAGCGCGGTGATCGCGCTGCGCAGGCTGGCGTCGCGGAACTCCAGCGTGACCGGCTTGCGCTGTTTGGCCTTCAGCGCCGGCCCGGTCATGGCCTCGCGCACACGCTGCTCGTCGAGCTGGCGCAGCAGCGCGCGCGCCTCCCGGTGCTGCGGGTTCTCCTGCAGCACGGCCCGCGTCTGCGCATGGGCGAGTTCGCGGTCGCCGGCGGCCAGCAGTGCCTGCGCCTTGCGCACCAGCTCGGCGTGGCGGCGCTCGGCGGCCAGAGCATCCAGGCCGGCGCGTGCGCGGCCATTGGCCGGCTGCAGCGCGCGCACCCGTTCGTACAGTGCCTGTGCCTCGTCGCTGCGCCCGGCGGACGCGGCGCTCTGGGCCGCGTTCAGCAGGCGGCCGAGCACGAGCTCCTCGCGGCGCAGCAACTCGGCGCGCAGCGCCGCATCGCCGGGCTGCGCGCGCGAAGCCTCGCCGAGGGCCGCGAGGCCTTCTTCGTAGCGGCCCGCGTCGAGCAGCGCGATCGCCTCCTGCCGGCGGGCATTGGAGGCGCAGCCGGCGATCAGCGCGAGCGCGAGCGCCGCGCAGGCCGACCAGGAAGAGTGGTGTCGGCGCATCGTGGGCTACTCCCGCATCCGGATCGTTTGCCGCGCGTTCAGCGGCAGGTAGAGGAACTCCAGCTCGTTGCCGCTGCGGCCGACGAACTGCCAGGTACCGTCGATGGTGGCACCGGCCGCCAGCGTCAGCACCTTCGCGCCGTGCTCCAGGTAGAACTGCGGAGTCTGGCCCTCTTCGGCGAGCTGGCCGACGAACACGAAAGGCAGCGGCGGTGCCACCGGCTCGGCGGGCGGCGCCGGCGGGGCAGGCGGCGCCGGCGGCGGGGCCGGCGGTGGCGGCGGGGCCCACGACATGCCGGCGAACAGGTCGGCGTTGGGGGCGGCCACGGCGGCGTGGCGCCGCAGCCGTTCCAGCGACAGGGCCGGGGCGGCCGCACGCGTCTCGGGGGCGCGTGGCGCCGCCGTGGGTGACTGCGCGGCGGGGCCGGCATCCGTGGTGTCGGCGCTGCCGCCGCTGCCGAGCACGAGTCCGGCGGCCAGCGCCAGCGCGACACCGGTGACACCGACCCAGGTGGAGCGGGATCTGAGTGTGGACTTCATGTGTCGGGCAGGTAAAGGGTGAGCCGGACCTGCGCATCGACGTTGCGATCGTCGATGCGGCGGCGCTCGAAGCTCACCTGGTCGAGCGCCGCATTCGGGAGGGCCTCCAGCGTGGCCGACACGAACAGGCGCACCGCGGGGTAGGAGCCCTGGATCGGCAGCACGATCTGGTAGCGCACGAGGTGGCTGTCGCGTTCACGCACCAGCCGGTACTCGGCCTGGCGCAGCGCGAGGCCGGACGTGCGCGCGATCTGGTACAGCCTGGCCAGGTGATCGGGCAGCGTGTCGCCGTTGCCGAAGTGGCGATAGAAGTCCTGCAGCTGGCGGCCCGCGTCCTGGGCGGGACCGGCGGCCACCGGGGCGGCCACCGCGGCCTCGGCCTGCAGGCGATCCAGGCGCGCCTGCCTTTCGGGCAGCACGGCGATGTGCAGGATCGCGGTCATGCCGAGCAGCACGACGGCGACCGTGCCGAGCAAGCGCGCACCCGCGTGGTCGACGAACCAGACGATGCGCGTCATGGCTGCGCCCGCCAGCGGGCGGCGATCGTGAAAGTCAGCGGGTGGCGCGGGTCGTCCTGCCGGGTCTCGTGGCGCACCAGGTGCACGTCGCTGAGCTGTCCCGGCTCGCTCAGCCGCGCCACGTAGGTCAACACGGCGAAGTAGTCGAGCGCCTCGCCGGTGATGGCGAGCTCGCGCTTCTGCGCGTCGGGCTCGATGGCCAGCAGCGCGACGCGTTCGCTGGCCGCCGTCTCGACGGTGCGGAACAGCTCGTCCCACGGCAGCGCGAGCTTGTGCACCACTTGCTCGGCGGCGCGCAGGTCCTTCGCCAGCGCCGGGTCGAGGCGCGCGTCGGCCGCCGCGGTGCCGACGCGCGGTGCCGACACGGCGGATGCGGCGCGTTCGATATCCTCGTCCAGCGCCGCGGCGCGCAGCACGGCATCGACCGACAGCACGCCGCCGACGAGCAGCATCATCCACACGGCGAAGGGCACGCGCCGTCGCGAGACGAGGTCGAGGTCGAGGCGCTTCATGCGGGGGCAGCGAACAGCGCCAGCGCCGCATCGGCGCGGCGGGTGGCGGGTGGCTTCAGGACGCGGTAGGCCTGGCCATCGCGCTGGGTCGCCGCCTGCCCGGTGGCATCGAACAGCAGCACCGGCATGTCCGGCGTGATGCCATGCACCGCGACCAGCCGCTCGACCAGGGCTTCGTCCCAGCCGCCCGCACCGACGCGTGTGGTGTGCACCGAGGCCCATTGCCCGCCACGGAAGACCGCGCAGCACAGGCAGTCGGGCTCGAGCACGAGCAGGCAGGCATCGGCCGCCAGCTCGTGGCGGAACTGGTTGAAGGCGACCATCAGCAGCGGCTGCACGCCCTGCAGCCGCAAGGCCGTGCCGGGGAAGATCGACTCGATCGTTTCGTGCAGCTCGCGGTCCACGGCGCAGGCCAGCGTCGGCGCCCCATAGCCCGAGTCGGCGACTTTCAGGTGCCAGCCGTCGGCCCGCTCGCCGAAGGTCTGGCGCAACTGGTGCCGGGCCAGCGCCTCGCGTTCGGTGCGCCGCGCCAGCGCGGCATCCCACGGCACCACGAGGTAGCGCACGAACTGGCTGGACAGCACCAGCCGCACGCCTGCACGCCGCTGCCCGGCGGCACTCAGCCAGTCGCGCAGGCAGTTGGCCGCCGGCGCCCAGCGCGGCCCCGCCTGCGCGGGCTGGCAGGGCAGCGCCGCCCGATCGCGCGGCGCGGGCGCCCAGCCGCGCGGCCACACCGCAGCCGACACGCTGCCGGGCATCAGCGCGGCGCAGATGCTTTCAGACCAGCGCAGTGACACGGTTGATCTCCTGCAGCGTGGTGATGCCCTGGCGCACCAGGTCGACGGCGGCCTCGCGCAGCACACGCGTGCCGTTGCGCAAGGCGATCTGACGGATCGCACGCACCGACTCGCGCCGCGCGATCAGCTCGCGGATCTCCTCGTCGAGCACCAGCAGCTCGGCCACCGCGCGGCGGCCGCGGAAGCCCGAGCCGCGGCAATGCCCGCAGCCCTGGCCCTCGCGGAAGCGGAAGCCGCGCACGGCCTCCGGGTCCAGCCCGGAGGCGGCGATCAGTTCGCGCGAGGGCTTCCTGCGCCGCGCGCAGTGCTCGCAGACCATGCGCACCAGCCGCTGCGCCACGATGCCGTTGGTGGCCGCGGCGAAACTGAACGGGTCGACGCCCATGGTACCGATGCGGCCGATGACGTCGAACACGCTGTTGGCGTGCACCGTCGTCAGCACCAGGTGGCCGGTGAGCGCGGCCTGCACGGCGATCTGTGCCGTCTCGGCGTCGCGCACCTCGCCGACCAGGATCTTGTCGGGGTCGTGGCGCAGGATCGAACGCAGCCCGCGCGCGAAGGTCAGACCCTTCTTCTCGTTGACCGGGATCTGCAGCACGCCAGGCAGCTGGTACTCGACCGGATCCTCGATGGTGATGATCTTGTCCTGCCCGGTGT
>CAZVLY010000013.1:0-29259 GCA_964628175.1 uncultured Piscinibacter sp.
GCGCGACAGCTGGCGGCCCAGCAGGAGGCACAGCGCCAGGAAACCGCGCGGCAGGAGGCGGCCCGCGCCGAGGCTGGGCGACAGGAAGCGGCTCGTGCCGAGGCCACGCGGCGCGAGGCCGAACGCCAGGCGGCCGCGCGGCAGGCAGCGGCGGAGCTGGAGGGGCAGCGCCAGCAAGCCGCTCGTGCCGAGGCCGCGCGTCAGGAGGCCGCTCGTGCCGACGCGGCGCGACAGGAAGCCGAGCGGCAGGCGGCGGCGCAAGTGGCCGCGCGGGCGCAGGCCGCCAAGGACGAGGAGGACGCACGGCGGGAGGCCGTGCGCCGCGCCATCGGACGCCAGCTCGACGAGGAGGTCGACCGTCGCGAGGCTGCCGCCGCGCGCCCGCCGAATGCCCTGCCCTATTCGCTGAGCACCGCGCGCCGTGTCAGGCTCTGGGGCCGCACCGACCCCAACGCGGAGCTGGTCCAGTACGCCGAAGCCTGGGCCCGCAAGATCCAGTTCAACACGATGCTCGACACGGTCCGCGAGGCAGCGCAGCGCCCCCACACGCCGCCGATGGTGACGGTGGCCGTGCGCAGCGACGGCTCGGTGGAGTCGATGAGCTTCGTCACCTCCAGCGGCGTGCCGGAAGTCGACGAGATCATCCGGCGCATCGTCGAGAGCCAGCGGCCCTACCCGGCCTTCCCGCCCAACCTGGCCCGCCAGTTCGACGTGATCGAGATCCGCCGGACCTGGTACTTCGACTCGGCCGTGCGGCTGCAATGAGCGGTGCCCGCAGCGCGGCGCCTTGCGGGATGCGGCGGCGAAGGATCGGCAGGCATACTGCCCCACCCGCCCACTGAAGCCACCGTCGTCCCATGAACTCTCGCGCCGAGGCTTTCGTCCGCGAAGCCGGCACCGGCCCCGGTGTCGTGTGCCTGCACTCGAACGCCAGTTCGTCGAGCCAGTGGCGCGCGCTGATGGACAGGCTCTCGCCGCGCTACCGGGTGCTCGCCCCCGACGCCTACGGCGCGGGCAAGAGTCCCGAGTGGCCGGCGGACCGGCCGCTGGCCCTGGCCGACGAAGCCGAGTTCATCGAGCCGGTGCTCGCGCGCGCAGGCGCGCCGCTGGTGCTGGTGGGCCATTCCTACGGCGCGGCGATCGCGTTGATCGCCGCACTCCGGCAGCCCGCCCGCGTGAAGGCGCTGGTGCTGTACGAGCCCACGCTGTTCTCGCTGATCGAGGCGCAGTCGCCGCAGCCCAACGCGGCCGACGGCATCCGGGATGCCGTGGCCACCGCCGGGGCGGCGCTGGATCGCGGCGACGAGCACGGCGCGGCCGAACAGTTCATCGACTACTGGATGGGCCCGGGCAGCTGGGCGGCCATGCCCGAGCCGCGCCGCCTGCCCATCGCCGCCTCGGTGCGCAACGTGCGGCGCTGGAAGCAGTCACTGTTCACCGAGCCGACGCCGCTGGCGGCCTTCGGCGCGCTCGACATGCCGGTGCTCTGCATGGTCGGCGGCCGCTCGACGGCCGCGGCGCACGGCGTGGCCCGGCTGCTCGTGCCGGTGCTGCCGCGCGTGACCGAGCATCGATTCGACGCGCTCGGCCACATGGGCCCGGTCACCGACCCCGAGCCGGTGAACCGGGTGATCGAGGACTTCATCGCCAGGCTCTGAGCGCTGCCCATGGCCGCCCGACACGATCCCCGCAGCACGCGCCGGACGACCGGCCGCGGCCTCCTGCTGGGCGCGACGCTGGTGGCGCTGGCACCGGTGGCGGCGGCGGGCGACGCGGCCGGCGGCCGCGTCGAGGATGCGGCGCTGCACCGGGCCCTGCAGGGTCTCTGGTGCAACTCGAACGACGGCGGCAAGACCTGCTGGGCCTACGATGCCTTCTTCGCCGACGGCAGCTTCGAGGCCTGCGGGCGCACCGACGACGACCCGCGCCCGTTCCGCGGCGGCGGCCCGGTCAGCGTCACCGGCCGCCGCATGTGCTACACGGTCGCCTTCGCCAGCGACAACTTCTGGCTGCGAACCGGTGGCCGCTATTGCACGGACATCCTGTCCATCGACGCCCGCACGCACCGCTACCGCGACATCGACACGCAGCAGGAGTTCACCCTTCACCGCGTGGCGCACAGCGCCACGCGCTGCCCCGCCGACCCCACGCCATGACCACCGTGCACATCGCCTTCGAGTCCCCCGACCAGCCCGAGGTCATCGACCTGATCGCGCAGCTGGATGCGTACCAGGACACGCTCTATCCGCCGGAGAGCCGCCACAGCCTCGACCTGCGCACGCTGGTGCAGCCGCACGTGATCTTCGCGGTGGCGCGTTCGGCCGACGGCCGTGCGGTGGGTTGCGGGGCCGTCGTGCTGGGCGAGGGCGACGGCGAACTCAAGCGCATGTACGTGACGCCGGAATGCCGCGGACTCGGGGTGGCCAGGCGGCTGCTCGAACAGCTCGAGGCCGCCGCCATCGCGCGCGGCTGCCGCCACCTGCAGCTGGAGACCGGGCCCTACCAGCCCGAAGCGCTCGGTCTGTATGCGCGCTGCGGCTACGCCCGCTGCGATCGTTTCGGCACCTATGCCGACGACCCGCTGAGCGTGTTCATGCACAAGCCCCTGCAAGCCGGCTGAACGCGGCCAGCGAGCCGAGACATGCGCACCGTCCGCACCGACCGCCTCACGCTCGAGCCGCAGCGCGCCGCGCACGCCGCGGAAATGTTCGCCGTGCTCAGCGACCCGGCCATCTACGAGTACGAGAACGCGCCGCCGCAGTCGCTGGACGGCCTGCGCGAGCGTTTCGCCGAGCTCGAATCGCGGCGCTCGCCGAACGGCCGCGAGCAGTGGCTGAACTGGGTCATCCGGCTGCCGGATGCGCGGCTCATCGGCTACGTGCAGGCCACCGTCTACCCGGGCGGCCACGCGGCCATTGCCTACGAGCTGGGCAGCGCCTGGTGGGGCCGCGGACTGGCGCGGGAAGCGGTGCAGGCGATGCTCGGCGAGCTGGCCGAACGTTTCGGCGTACGTCACGTGTCGGCCGTGCTCAAGCAGGAGAACCAGCGCTCGCGGCGCCTGCTGGAGCGGCTGGGCTTCACGATGGCCTCGCCGGCCGAGCACGCGCGCCGCGAGGTGGAGCGCGACGAACACCTGATGCTGCGCGAGCTCGAGGGCTCGATCAGCCTGCCCGCGGTGCTGGCCCGCTTGCGCGCGCTGGGCGTGGCGCTGCCGCCCGGGCCGCTGCGCGTCGACGGCTACGGCGACTCGCCTGAACTCTCGCAGTCGCTGCTGGCGCTGATCGTCGCGGGCCGCAAGCGCGCCGGCACCAGCCTGCTCTGGGCGCTGGAGGCCGACCACGAGGCGCTGCCACAGCCCGGGCAGATCGAGATCGTCGTCGACCACCGCCAGGAGCCGGCGCTGATCACCCGCATCACGCAGGTTCAGGTGCTGCCCTACGACGAGGTGACGGCGGAATACGCCGCCATCGAGGGCGAGGGCGACGGCTCGCTGGCCTTCTGGCGCGAGGCGCACTGGGCCTTCTTCTCGCGCGAATGCCGCCGCATCGGGCGCGAACCGACGCAGGCCATGCCGGTGGTGTGCAGCGTGTTCGAGCTGCTGGGCGTCGTGAGCCCGTCCCACAGGCGCTAAGCTCGCGGGGTGTCGAACCGCAGGAACGCTGCCATGGAACCGCAGGAAATTCGCATCGTGCTGGGCTTCTCGTCGGACGACCAGGCCTGGCTGCGGCGCTCGTCCATCGTGGTGCCGAAATACTGGCAGGGCCATTCGGTGGCACCGGCCACGGGCGACGCCATCCGCATCGGCGGGCGCCAGTTCATCATCCAGGGCCGCGCCTGGGAACACGACGGCGCCACGCCGGTGCTGCGCCTGTTCCTCAGCAGCGGCCACGCGGAAAGCGACACGGTGTTCGGTTGAGGGCCGCGCACACGATGTCGCCACCCGCCTCCCCGACCGCCACGGCCGAGTACGCCGAGCTCAAGGCGTTCCTGAAGTACTTCAGCGAGCGCTTCGCGGCGGCACGCGCCATGGCGCCGGAGCAGCGTCCGCTGGCGCTGGTGGAGGCCGCCGAACGCGACGACCCCGCGCGTGCGCCAGGCAGCCTGCGCATGGCGGTGAACGACTGCATGGAGCTCTCGGGCCATTGGCCCTGGACGCAGGTGGCGGCACTCGACGCGGAACTGCACGCCAAGGGACTGCTGTCGCTGTCGCAGGTGCGCCAGCGCGTGTGGGGCCGTTACGCCGCCATCGTCAAGCACGGCCAGGTGCGCAACGACGCCGATGCCCAGGTGGTGCGCGCGGTGCTCGCCGATGCGGCGCTCGCCGCGGCGCTGCCCGAGGCGGAACGGGCGACGCTGAAGTCCGTGCTGGCCGACCACGACCGCCGCCGCGTCGAGCCGCCGCCCGCACGGGGCCGGCGGCGCTGATGCGATCACTGCTTCAGCCATGAACCTCGACACCTGGCTCGTCTACCTGCTGGCCTCGATCGGCCTGTCGCTCTCGCCCGGCCCCAACGGGCTGCTGGCGCTCACGCACGGCGCGCTGCACGGGCCGCGCAAGACGCTGTTCACCATCCTCGGCGGCTCGGTGGGTTTCATCGCCGTGGTGGCGCTGTCGATGTTCGGCATCGGCGCACTGCTGCAGACCTCGCTGCTGTGGCTCACGGTCATGAAGTGGGTGGGCGGCGCCTACCTCGTCTGGCTCGGCTTGCAGGTCTGGCGCTCGCCGCCGATCGGCCTCCCGGTGCAGGCCGCGACGGCGCCGCGCGCCGGCGGGTCGCTGTTCCGCCAGGGGCTGCTGTCGGCCGTCACCAACCCGAAGGGGCTGCTCTTCTTCGCCGCCTTCCTGCCGCAGTTCATCGACCCGGCGCGCAGCCTGTTCGTGCAGTTCGTCGTCATGGCCGGTACCTTCGCATTGATCGAGATCGGCACCGAGCTGTTCATCGCCCACATGGCACACCGCATCAGCCCCTGGCTACAGCGGGTGGGGCGGCGCTTCAACCAGGCCTGCGGCGGCGTCTTCATCGCCATCGGCGTGGTGCTGCCGATGCGCCCCTGAACGGCGGTTCGGCCCCGGGACGCCCGCTCGCGCACAGGAGACCGACATGACCCGTTTCGCCCTCGCGCTGATCGGCCCGCTGCTCGCCCTGGCTGCGCCGGCCGGCGCGGCCGAGAGCTGCGAGGCCCTGCAGGCGCGCATCGACGCCAAGATCCGCGCCTCGGGCGTGCGTGCGTTCACGCTGCGCAGCGTCCCGGCGGACGCGAAGGTCGAGGGCAAGATCGTCGGCAGCTGCGAGCTGGGCACCCGGAAGATCGTCTACGCGCAGACCGGCGCGCCGCCCCGGCCCGACAAGGACGCCATCCTCACCGAGTGCAAGGACGGCAGCGCCTCGTTGGGCGGCGACTGCCGCAAGCAGCCGTGAAGGAACTGCTCTACGACACCGACAGTGCGCTGATCGCCGCGCTGCTGTTCGCCTCGATGGCGGTGGCCATCGAGATCGGCCTGCGCATCGGCTGCCGGCACCGCATGCCGGCCAACGAGGCGGCCAAAGAGCACATCAACGGCATCCAGTCGGCGATCCTCGGCATCCTGGCGCTGCTGCTGGGCTTCACCTTCTCGCTGTCGCTGCAGCGATTCGACAGCCGCAGCGAGGCGGTGGTCGACGAGGCCAATGCCATCGGCACCGCCTGGCTGCGCACGCAACTGCTGCCCGCCACGGTGCGCGACGAGGCGCAGGCGCTGCTGCGCGAGTACACCGGCGTGCGCGTGCAGGCCAGCACGCTGACCCTGGCCGACCACGCGCAGCTGGCCGCGCTGATGGCCCGCGCGGCACAGCAGCAGACGGCGCTTTGGGCGCAGGCGCGGCGCGCGCTCGAGCTCGACCCGAACTCCTACACGCCGATCCTGTTCATCGAGTCGGTCAACCAGCTCATCGACAGCTTCGGCAAGCGCGACGCCGCGCTGCAGCGCCACGTGCCGGAGTTCGTGCTGATGCTGCTGTACGCCACCTTCCTGATGGCTGGCGCGATCGTCGGCTACGCGTGCGGCGTGGGCGGCCACCGGCCGTCGATGGCCAGCTACATCATGGTCGCGCTGATCGTCGTGCTGGTGTTCATCATCCTCGACCTCGACCGCCCGCGGCGCGGCCTCATCCAGGTCAGCCAGAAGAGCCTGGTCGACCTGCAGGCCGGCATGCGCAGCGACGCGGCGCGCTGAACCGAGTGGACGTCCTCTTCGTCGACCTGCTGGACTGGCTGGAATACACGCAGGACGAGGCCGGCCGCCTCTGGCTGGCCGACTACCCCGGCTCGGCCAAGGCCGCTGCCCACGGCGAACCGCGCGAACTGCGCGGCCCGCCCGAGCTGCTGGCCGCCCTGGCCGCGCTGCTGCAGGTGCTGGCGCAGCACGCGCCGCAGCTGCATCGCCATGCGCCGATCACGCAGCCCCACCTCGGCGCGATCGCCCGGCTGGCGCAGGCACTCGCGGACGAGGCTCCGCTGCAGGCGGCGCTCACCGAAGCGCGCCGCTGCTTCGAATGGACACCGCTGCCCGGTGCCTGGGGCGAGGCGGCGGGCGCCGCGTGGGCGCGGCTGGATGCGGTGGCCGACGCCATCCGGTGAAGCCCTGCCCTGCGCCGCGCTTGTGCAAACCGGGCCGCTGCCGTCAAGATCGTGGCCACGGCCGCCCGCCGGGCCGCCGACACCCCGGGGAGACAAACGAATGAACCTTCTTCGATCACTGCGGCTGGCCGCAGCCGGACTGGCCGCGGCCCTGGCCGGCTGTTCATCGATGCCGGGCGCGGGTGCATGGACCACGCTGGTCGACGGCACCCAGGGACTGGACAACTTCAATCGCGTCGGCGAGGCCAACTGGTCGGCCACCGACGGCGCCATCCAGGCCAGCGCGGGCGGCAAGACGCCGGCCTACCTGGTGACCAAGGGCTCGTACAAGGACTTCGTCATCCGCGCCGAGTTCTGGTCCAGCGACGACGCCAACAGCGGCATCTTCGTGCGCTGCCAGGATCCGGCCAGCATCACCGACGAGAACTGCTACGAGGCCAACATCTTCGACCAGCGCCCCGACCCGAGCTACGGCACCGGCGCGATCGTCAAGGTGGCCAAGGCGCCGGACCCGATGCCCAAGGCCGGCGGCAAGTGGAACACCTACGAGATCACCGCCCAGGGCGACCGCCTGGTGCTGGTGCTGAACGGCGTGACGACGGTCGACGTGCGCGACGCCAGGCTGGCCAGCGGCCCGATCGCGTTGCAGTGGGGCCGCGGTGTCGTGAAGTTCCGCAAGGTACAGATCAAGGCCCTGTGAGCCGCTTCGGCGGCCCCGCAGGCGAATCGGCGCGCTTGGGCTAGCATCGCGCCGGTTCACCTCCCGGGCGCCCGTTGCCCGGTCTGCTCATGCCACGCTTCGACGTCCTCGCGGGACGCATCCTCATCGGCCATTCCGAGCTCGACCACGGCGATCCGCCGATGGGCGTGGCCGCCGGCCGATTCATGCCGACAGCGGCCTATGCGACCGTCCAGGCGCAGGTGATCGCCACGCGCGACGGCGCGCAGCTCGGCCTGACGCTGCGCGTGCTGGCCCCCGATGGCCGCGAGCTCGCCGGCGACGGCCAGGTGCAGATCCTCGACTTCTCGCCGGAGCTCGGCCCGGACGGCATGGAGGTGCAGGTGCTGGGCATCGAATCGCCGACCTACGCCGAGCTCTTCCCCACGCAAGCGGCGGCATTCGCCGCCACGCGCCGCGACGGCGACTGAGCTGCCGTGCGGCCGACTCCAGGAGCAAGACCATGCCCAAGGGATACTGGATCGCCCGTGTCGATGTGCGCGACGCCGAGCAGTACAAGGCCTACGTCGCCGCCAACGCGAAGCCGCTGGCCGAGCACGGCGGCCGCTTCCTCGCGCGCGGCGGCCGCTGCGAGAACCCCGAAGGCAGCGCCCGCAGCCGCAACGTCGTGATCGAGTTCCCCTCGTACCAGGCGGCGCTGGACTGCTGGCACTCGCCAGGCTACCAGGCCGCCATCAAGCTGCGCCAGCCTGTGTCGGTGGCCGACATCGTCATCGTCGAGGGCTACGACGGCCCGCAGCCGGGCGCTTGAGCCGGAGGCGCCGCCGATTCACGGGATGGGTCGTGGCGCCGACTTTCGCTATCGTGTCGCCCGTGAAAATGCACCTCCGCCCCCCTGTTCTCGCCCTGGCCCTGCTCCTGGCTGGCGCCGGCGCCCACGCACAGTCCTACCGCTGCAGCAACGGCTCGTCGATCTACTACTCCGACCGGCCCTGCCCCAGCGCGCCGGCGGGCAAGCTCGGCGCCTTCGGCGACACCCGCTCCGCGCCCCCGGTGGGCTACTCGCCGCAGTTGCCGCGCGCCGGCAAGGCGCAGGGCCACGTGAAGTACCTCAGCCCGGCCTGCGCCGACATCAGCGAGGCGATCCGCACGGCGCCGGCACGCGGCGTGCGCAGCGACGTCATCAGCGGCCTGCACGAGGAATACCGCGAGAAGTGCGCCCTCGAAGACCAGGATGCGCGCCGCCAGCAGCGGCAGGACGAGCAGAAGCAGCAAAGCGAGAAGGTCGCACAGCGCGACAGCCTCGCCAACGAACGCGCGCAGGCCCAGCAGCGCGCCGACCAGTGCGCCGGCATGCGCGACGTGATTGCGCTCAAGCGCAGCCGCGAGCGCCAGCTCAACGAGACCGAGGTGGCGGCGCTGCGCTCGCTCGAAGGCACCTACAACGCACGCTGCCTGTCCCGCTGACGCGCCGCTTCGGCGGCCACGCAAAGGAGTGACCGCATGAAGCTCTTCGGCATGCTCGATTCGCCCTACGTGCGGCGCGTGGCGGTCTCGATGCAACTGCTCGGCCTGCGCTTCGAGCACCAGTCGCTGTCGGTGTTCCGCGGCTTCGAGGACTTCCGCCGCATCAACCCGGTCGTGCGTGCGCCCACGCTGGTCTGCGACGACGGCGAGGTGCTGATGGACTCGACGCTGATCCTCGAGTACGCCGAATCGCTGGCGCACCCGCGCACGCTGATGCCCGCCGCGCCGGCGCAGCGCCAGCACGCGCTGCGCCTGACCGGCCTGGCGCTGGCCGCCTGCGAGAAGAGCGTGCAGATCGTCTACGAGCACGGCGTGCGGCCGCCCGAGAAGCTGCACGAGCCCTGGGTGACACGGGTCACCGGACAGATGCTGGCGGCCTTCGACGCGCTCGAGCAGGAGCTGGCGCGCGAGCCGCTGGACGCCAGCACCGAAGGCATCACGCAGGCCGGCGTGACCGCGGCCGTCACCTGGCAGTTCGTGCAGAGCCTGCTGCCCGGGCAGGTGCCGGCGTCGCGCTGCCCGCGGCTGGCCGCCTTCTCGGCGAGCGCCGAGGCACTGCCGGCCTTCGCCGCGGCGCCCCATGGCGAAGGCACGGTGCAGCCCGATGCGGCGGCGGCGAAGGCCGCACCGGCGGCGTACATCCCGCCCGGCTTCGCCGCCGTGACGCCCTACTTCTTCGTCGACGACGCGCCGCGCTTCATCGCCTTCCTCGTCGACGGCCTGGGCGGGCAGGAAACGCTGCGAAGCCTGCGGCCCGACGGCAAGGTGGCCAACGTGCAGGTGTGGCTGCACGGCAGCACGGTGATGGTCAGCGAGGCGTCGCTCGCCTACCCGGCGATGAGCGGTGCGTACTACCTCTACGTCGCCGATGCGCAGGCCGCGATGCGGCGCGCGCTGGCCCACGGCGCGTCGCTGGCGATGGAAGTCGGCGACATGCCCTACGGCGACCGGCAGGGCGGCGTGCGCGACGCGCACGGCAACCTGTGGTGGATCTCGCAGCGCACGGTGCACGCGCCCTACACGGCCTGAAAAGTCGCTGCAGGCGCGCAGGACGCAAGGTACGATCCGCCGCATGAGCGCGACGCCCTACCCCGGCCATGAGCGTGCGGCCGACCGCGAGCTGGTGACCTCGCGCGTGATCGCCGCGCCGCGCGGACGGGTCTACGCCGCCTTCGCCGACCCGGCGTTGCTGGCCCGCTGGTGGGGCCCGACGGGCTTCACCAACACCTTCGAGACCTTCGAGCTGCGCGCCGGCGGCATCTGGCGCTTCGTGATGCACGGCCCGGACGGCACCGACTACCGGAACGAGAGCGTGTTCGTCGAGGTGCTGCCCGAGCAGCGGGTGGTGTTCAACCACGTCTCGGCGCCGAGCTTCGAGATGAGCATCACCTTCTCGGACCACGGCCCGCGCACGGCGGTGGGCTGGCGGCAGCGTTTCGCCAGCGCCGATGAATGCCGTCGCATCGCCGCCATCGCCGTGCCGGCCAACGAGCAGAACCTCGACCGGCTCGCTGCGCTGCTGCGCGAGCCGGGCTGAGCGCCGGAACCGTCAGCCCAGGTCCTTCTGCCGCTCGATGACGCGCGAGACGATGCCGTAGGCCACGGCTTCGTCGGCGCTCATCCAGAAGTCGCGCTCCATGTCGGACAGCACGGTGGCCAGCGGCTTGCCCGTCTGCCTGGCGACGACACGCGCGATGCGCTCTCGCGTGCGCAGGATCTCCTTGGCCTGGATGGCGATGTCGGTGGCCTGGCCTCCGGCGCCGCCGGCCGGCTGGTGGATCATGAAGCGCGTGTTGGGCAGGCACACCCGCCGCTCCTTGGGCGCCGCCAGGAAGATGTGCGCGCCGGCGCTGGCCACCCAGCCGGTGCCCACCGTGGTGACTGGCGCACGCACGAAGCCGATCATGTCGTGGATCGCATCGCCCGATTCGACGTGGCCGCCGGGCGAGGAAATCAGCATCGTGATCGGCGCGTCGGAGTCCTCCGACAGCGCGAGCAGGCGCCGGCAGGTGGCCAGGGCCAGCTTGTCGTCGATCTCGCCGAACACCAGCACGTAGCGCGACTTGAAGGACAGCTGCTCCTCCAGGCGGTCGGGCTTGGCGGCGGGTTTGTCTTCGGCGGCGGCGAGGTGGTTCATGGTCATCTCCAGGCAAAGGGTATGGGTCGATTCTGGCGCAGGTGGCAGCCGGGTTCAGCCGAGGCCGCCATGGGCCCGCATGAAATCGCGGTCGATGCGGTCCTTCCAGCGCCAGACCCAGGCGCCTTCGGCGGACCAGCCGCCCCAGCTCGCGATGGCGTACCGCTCGCCGCAGGCGAGCAGGTTGAGCGCACGCCGCTGCGGTCGGTAGGGCACGAGTTCGCCGCCGGCCAGAAAGCGGCGCAGGTTCAGCGCCAGCGGCGCGCCCGCGCGCACTGCGTAGACGCCGCTCTTCGGGTGCGGCTCGTCGCTGCGCGTGGCCACATCGCCGGCAGCGAACACCTCGGCGTGCGAGTTGCTCTGCAGCGTCGGCCCGGTGGCGATGAAGCCCTGCTCGTCCAGCGCCATGCCGCTGTCGCGCAGCCAGGGCGGCGCCGCCGCGCCCAGCGCCATCACCGCCGCGTCGCAGGCCACGCGCGTGCCGCGGCCGAGCAGTACATGTTCGGCACTGACCTCGGCGCAGCTGTCCTCGAGCACGGTGACGTTGCGGCGCTTGAGCGCCCTCAAGGCACGCCGCTGCACCGACGGCGGGTGCGTGGGCAGCGGCACGCCGCCGCCGGTGACCAGGCTGACGTGCGATCGCTCGCCCAGCGCGTGGTGGATGGAAAGCGCCAGCTCGACGCCGGCCGCGCCGCCGCCGACCACCACCACGCACAGGGCGCGCTCGCGGCCGAGTTCGGCCATGCGGCCCCACAGCAGCGTGAAGGCCTCGATCGGGCGCACGAACAGGCCGTGCTCGCGCGCGCCCGGGATCGCGTCACGGTCCACCGTGGCACCGATATCCAGGCTGAGCGCGTCGTAGGGCAGGCTGCGGCCGTCGGCCAGCGTCACGCTGCGCCGGGCCGGGTCGATACCGGTGGCGGCGCCCTGCAGCAGGCGCACGCCGGCGCGCTCGGCCATCGGCGCCAGCGGCACGCTGCACTGCTCCAGCGAATAGTGGCCGGCCACGTGGCCGGGCACCATGCCCGAGTAGGTCAGGCGCGGGTAGGGCGTGACCAGCGTCAGCTCGGCCGCGGGCACGGCCTCGGCGGCGAAGGCGCGCATCACCTGCAGGTGCGCATGCCCGCCGCCCAGCAGCAGCAGGCGCTTCAAGGCGCGAGGACCAGGTCGGCCACGTGGGCGACGCTGTGGCCGTGGGTGTTGTCGGCATCGGCGCCGACCGCCACGCCGATGATCGGCGGGATCTGCGCACTCTCCTTGCCGAACAGCTTGAGGAAATCGGCGCCCACATCGCGGCGCTCGGACTGCCAGTGGGTCCGGGCCGGTGTGCCGCTGCGCAGCACCAGGTAGCGCACGCGATGGGTGAAGGCGTTGTCAAGCGCCGTGCCGGCGGGCAGCGTGCGATCCCACAAGTAGCACACGGTCGAGGCCGGCAGCGGCTCGTCGCTGGCGGCGCGCACCATGCGCAGCAGCTGGCGCTCGACGAAGGGCACCTGCTTGATCGGCAGGTCGAAGAACACGCAGACCTTCACCGCCGTGTCGTCGCCGTTCTTGGTCGTCAGGTCGGACTCGGCGACGAACTCGTCGACGCGCCAGGCCCACGACAGGGTCAGTGCCGTGCCGTCCAGGCGCAGCGGGTGCACCAGGTTGCCGTAGGACGCGTCGGCCTCCACGCGCAGGGCCCGGCGGCCGTCCAGATCGACCACCGAGAAGCGCGTGAACGGCTTCTTCTGGTGCGGCAGCCCGGCCAGGTGCCAGGGTGCGTTGATCGTTCCGCCGGCCGTGCCGAAGGGCTCCAGGAGTGGCACGTCGGCCTGCGCGGAGCCGGCCGGGGCGAGCAGCATCGTGGCGGCAAGGAGGAGGTTCGTCGGCAAGGTCATGGCTCGCGGCCCGCTGCGCTGTGGCGGCGGGTCGACCAATGCTAATCCAGCCGCGGGCGACGCCGTAACAGCGTCAAGACCGGCGCCAGGCGTGGTACTTCGCCACCCACTCGAGCAGCTTCGCCGGCTGGTGGGCGCGCTTCCACTCCCCCGCCGCGTACTTGTTCGCCTCGGCCATCGTCGGGTAGGTGTGGATCGTGCCGAGGATCTTGTTCAGGCCCAGGCCGTGGCGCATCGCCAGCACGTACTCGGCGAGCAGGTCGCCGGCATGCGCGCCGACGATGGTGACGCCGAGGATGCGGTCCTTGCCCGGCTCGGTGAGCACCTTCACGAAGCCGTGGGCAGCGCTGTCGGCGATGGCGCGGTCGAGCTCGTCGATGCCGTACTTCGTGACCTCGACGGCGATGCCCTTCTCCTTCGCTTCCTGCTCGTTGAGACCGACACGCGCCACCTCCGGGTCGATGAAGGTCGCCCAGGGGATCACGGAGTAGTCGGCCTTGAACTTCTTGAACTGCCCGAACAGCGCGTTGACCGAGGCGTACCAGGCCTGGTGCGCCGCGACGTGGGTGAACTGGTAGGGCCCGGCCACGTCGCCGGCGGCGAGGATGTTCGGGTACACCGTCTGCAGGTACTCGTTCGTCTCGATGGTGCGGCCGGTGGCGATGCCCAGTTCCTCCAGGCCGTAGCCCTTCAGGCGGGCGACGCGGCCGACGGCGCACAGCAGCTGGTCGAACTCGAAACGCTTCTCGGCGCCCGCGGCCTCGACGACGATGAACTTGCGCCCCTCGACGAGTTCGCAGCGCAGCGCCTTGTGGCCGGTGAGCACCGCCACGCCGTCGTGCTCGAGCGCCGCCTGGGCGAGCGCCGAGACCTCCTCGTCCTCGCGGATCATGATGCGCGGCGCCATCTCGACCTGCGTGACCTGCGAACCCAGCCGCGCGAAGCTCTGCGCCAGCTCGCAGCCGATCGGCCCGCCGCCCAGCACCACCAGGCGCGGCGGCAGCTCGCGCAGGCCCCACAGCGTGTCGCTGGTGAGGTAGCCGACCTCGTCCAGCCCCGGCAGCGGCGGCACGAAGGGCATCGCGCCGGTGGCGATGACGATGCTGCGCGTGGTCAGCGTCTGCTGGCGGCCCTCGCCGAGATCGATCTCGACCGTCCACGGGTTGACGATCTTCGCGTAGCCCGTGACCACGTCGACGCCCAGGCCGGTGTAGCGTTCCACCGAATCGTGCGGCTCGATGTCGCGCACCACGCGCGCGACGCGCTCCATCACGTCGGCGAAGTTCAGCGTGGCCTGCGCGCTCTCGATGCCGTACTTCTTCGACTCGCGCATCTGCTGCATCAGCGTGGCCGTCTTGATCAGCGCCTTGCTCGGCACGCAGCCGTAGTTCAGGCAGTCGCCGCCCATCTTGTGGCTCTCGACCAGCGTCACCTTCGCCTTCACCACCGCGGCGATGTAGCTCGTCACCAGCCCAGCCGCACCGGCACCGATGACGACCAGGTTGCGCTCGAAGGTCTTCGGCTTCACGCTCGCCCAGCGTGCGTAGACCTTGCGACCCTGCACGAGGTCGACGATCTTCTTGGCGATCAGCGGAAAGACGCCCAGCAGCACGAAGGAGCCCAGCAGCCCCGGCGAGAGGATGCCCTTGAGCGAATCGAGTTTCGCCAGCTGCGTGCCGGCGTTCACGTAGACCAGCGTGCCGGCCAGCATGCCGAGCTGGCTGACCCAGTAGAAGGTCCAGGCCTTCATCCGGGTGAGTCCGAAGAGCAGGTTGATGGCGGCCGGCGGTATCGCAGGGATCAGGCGCAAGCTGAAGAGGTAGAACGCCCCGTCCTTCGCGATGCCCTTGTCCACCTCCGCCAGGCGTGCCCCGAATCTGGCACGCACGCCGTCGGCGAGCACGTGGCGCGAGGCCCAGAAAGCGAGCAGCGCGCCGATCGACGAGGCGAACGAGACCACGATGGTTCCCGCGGCCAGGCCGAACAAGGCGCCGCCCGCCAGCGAGATCACCGCGCCGACCGGCAGGGCCAGGGCGAACACGATCACGTACACCAGCGCGTACACGCCGATGACCAGCGCCGGCCGCTGCGCGTACAGGGCCGCGAATTCCTGCTGGCGGGACTGGAGGTACTCCAGGCTGAAGAAGCGCCCGAGGTCGAAGGCGACGTAGGCGGCGATGAGCGCCAGCACCACGGCGATGACGACGAGCTTGCGGCGGTTCATGCGGATCCTTCGTTGTTCTTCGTGCTCAGGGCGGCAGCCCTCGCCAGCCGGCCCACAGGCGCGTGACGATGGTCAGCGCGCACAGGCCGGCGAAGCCGAACGCGAGCGCAACGAACTGCCCGGGCCACAGGCACATCAGCGCGAAGCAGGCGATGGTTTCGGTCGCCTCCGTCAGGCCGCCGAGATAGTAGAGGCCTTTGGTCGGGTAGGCGACGCTTTTCTGACCGCGCTGCGCCGCCAGCGCCGCGTAGGCGAGGAAGGTGGAGCCGGTGCCGATGAAGGCGGCCAGCAGAACCGCGGCGGCCAGCGCGTTGGCGGCCGGGTCGGCCAGCGCGAAGGCCAGGGGGATGCTCGCGTAGAACAGGAAGTCCAGCGTGATGTCGAGGAAGGCACCGCGGTCGGTGGGCTGCGTCAGGCGGGCCAGCGCGCCGTCCAGGCCGTCGAACACGCGGCTGGCCAGCAGCAGGGCGAGGCCGGCGATGTACTGCTGGCGCGCGATGCACAGCGCCCCGGCCACGCCGATGCCGAAACCGATCCAGCTCGCCTGGTCGGCCGTCAGGCCGAGCCGCGCGAGCGCGCGCGCGCCGGCCTGCATCGCCGGACGCAGCAGTGCGAGGGCGTAGCGGTCAAGCATCGGCTGAGCCGTCGTACCGATCGCCGGACTCGACCTGGTCATCGAGCTGGACCACCTGCGCGCCGGCCGGCACGTCGTGCGCATCGTGGGTGACCAGCACCGCCGGGATGCGCTGCTCGCGCAGGCGCTCGAAGACGAAACTGCGAAAGCGCTCGCGCAGCGCCATGTCCAGCCGCGAGAAGGGCTCGTCGAGCAGCAGGGCCTGCGGCTGCGCGAGCAGTGCGCGCAGCACCGAGACACGCGAGCGCTGCCCGCCCGACAGCGTGTGCGGCAGACGCGGCCCGTAGCCCGCCAGGCCCGCGCTGGCCAGCGCCGCCCCGGCGCGGGCGCGGCGCTCGGCGGCGACGCCGGCGGGCAGCGCGAACAGCAGGTTCTCCAGCACCGTGAGGTGCGGGAACAGCAGGTCGTCCTGGAACAGGATGCCGACGCGGCGCTGCACCGTGGGCAGCGCATCGATGTCGCGGCCGTCGAGCCGCACACGGCCGCTCGCCAGCAGGCCGGGCGCGAGCGTGCCGCACAGGTAGGCCAGCAGCGAGGACTTGCCGGAGCCGCTCTCGCCCATCAGCACCAGCACCTCGCCCGGCCCGACGCGGGCCGACAGGGCGCGGATCAGCACACGCTGCGGCGTGGCCAGGGTGACGGCGTCGAGCTCCAGCATCAGGCCTCCGTGCCGAGGCGCCGGGCCTGCCGCCGTGCCACCCACCAGGCGGCGCCGAAGGCCAGTGCGGGCAGCAGCGCCTGCAGCAGCGCGAAGGCCGCCATCAGCGTGCGCTGGCCGCCCGAGGCGAGCGTCAGCGCTTCGGTGGTGACGGTGGCATGGCGCCCGGCGCCGACGAACTGCGTGCTCAGGTACTGCGCCACGCTGACCGCGAAGCCCACCGCCGCAGCCGATGCGATCGGCGCGAGCAGCATCGGCCACTTGATGCGCACGAGGAACACCGAGCGCGAACGGCCCAGCGCCCGCGCCGTCTGCTCGTAGCGCGCATCGAAGCCGCGGTAGGCCGGCGCCAGCGCCACCAGCGCATAGGGCGCGCTGAACAGGCTGTGCACCAGCCACAGGCCGGCAAGGCTGCCGTCCAGGCGCAAGTGAAGCGCCACCTGGTAGAGCCCGGCGACGAGCAGCACGCCGGGGATCAGCATCGGCGCGAACACCAGCGGCGCGGCGCGGCGGTCCCAGCCGGTCGGCGTGGTCTCCATCCAGGCCACGGCGAGCGCCACGCCGGTGACCGATGCGGCCAACGCGAGCACGGCCGTGTCGAGCAGCACCGGCAGGCTGTCGCGCACGGCCATCCAGGCCTCGAGCGAGGCCCGTTGCGGCCACAGGGCCGGGAAGCTCCACACGCTGGCCACCGACACGAAAGCGAGCAGCGCCAGCACCGCGGCGTAGACGAGCGCGCCGGCGGCCAGCAGCGGCCGCACGAACGCGGCGGCGCGTGTCGCCGCGGGCCGGTCCCCGCGCAGCTGCCGCGCGTGCAGCGGCGCACGCAGCGCCCGCACCAGCAGCAGCGCCAGCAGCGCCCCGGCCGCCACCAGCAGCGCGATCAGCAGCGAGGCCGCGGCGCCCTGCGCGTTGACGGCCGCATCCGCATCGAGCAGCCACGTCCAGGCCAGCTGCGCCAGCGTGGGCGGCCGCGTGGGCCCGAGCACCAGCGCCATGTCGACGACGCTCAGGCCATAGGCCCACACCGCGAGCAGCGGCAGCGCCAGTCGCGGCAGCAGCTGCGGCCACAGCACGCGCCACCACACGCTGGCGGCCGGATAACCCATCGCCTGGCCGGCCTGCAATTGCTGGCGCAGCTGCGTGGCCTGCGCCACCGGCCGCAGCTGCGCCGCCACGTTCCACAGCAGGAAGGGCACCTCCTTGCCCACCAGGCCGGCGATCAGCGCCAGGCCGAAGGGGTCCTGCACCGTGGCCACCGCGGGCGGCGCGTCCCAGCCGGCCAGCGGCGCGAGCAGGCGCAGCAGCAGGCCGCTGGGCATCAGCAGCAGCGCCAGGCCGACCGCGAAGGCCGCATGCGGCACCGCGAGCAGCGCGCCGAGCCAGCGCTCCATCCGCGCCCAGGCGGGCGTGCCATGCAGGTGCGTGACGATCCACAGCGTGAGTGCGAGCGAGAGGGCCGTGGCCGCCGCGCCGACCCACAGGCCCAGCGACAGCGCCGGCCACAGGGCCGGGTCGCCGAGCAGCCGCCGCCACGCCTGCGCATCGAGCGCTGCGCCCATCGCCAGGGCCAGCGCCGCCAGCAGCGGCAGCGCGAACAGCCCGGCCGGCAGCCACCAGGCACGGCCGGTGTGTCGATCCGTCACTGGCCGTGCCGGCGCGCCCATTCGCGCTCGATCACCTCGACCCAGCTCGCATGCGGCTCCGGCAGCACCGGCGCGGCCTGCGCCACGACGCCGGGCGCCGCGCCCTGCGCGAACAGCGCCTTGTCGGCCGCCGGCAGACGGTCGACCGCGAGCACCGTCGGGTCGCCCCAGTGGCGGATGTCGGCCTTGCGCGCCTGCGCCAGCGGCGACTGCAGGAAGTCGATGACGACCTGCGCGCCTTCCTTGGCCCGCGCATTGAACGGGATGGCGAGGAAGTGGGTGTTGCCGATCGTGCCGGCGGCATGCTGCCAGCTGATCACCGACTCGGGCAGGCGCCTGGCGGCGATCTCGTTGGCCGCCTCGTTGGGATTGAAGGTCAGCGTGATGAACAGTTCGCCGTCGGCGAGCATCTGGCGCATCACCGTGTTGCTGGCCGGGAACTGCCTGCCCTGGCGCCACAGCAGCGGATGCAGGGTCTCCAGTGCGTTCCACAGCGGCGCGAGCAGCCGGCCCGTGTCCGCCGGTGCCGGCGCGTAGAAGGGTCGGCGATCGGGTGCCGCCTCGAGCAGCACCTGCTTGAGGAAGGTGGTGCCGTGGAAGTTGGGCGGCTTGGGGTAGCTGAAGCGCCCCGGGTTGCGCCTGGCGAAGTCGATCAATTCGGCCAGGCTCTTCGGCGGCTGCGCCACGCGCCCGCCGTCGCCGTAGAAGGTGAACTGCGCCATGCCCCAGGCGGCTTCGAAGCCCTCCACCGGCTCGGAGAAGTCGATGCGCGTGGTCGGCTTGCCCGCCACGTCGACCCACGCGAAGTTCGGCAGCGATTCGGCGAAGGGCCCGAACAGCAGGCCCTCGCGCTTGAGGGTCAGGAAGTTCTCGCCGTTGATCCAGCCCATGTCGGCGCTGCCGTCCTGCGCGCGCCCGGCCTGCTTCTCGGCGCGCACGCGCTTGACGAGCTCGGCGGTGTCGCCGAGCTTGACGTGCTCCAGCCTGATGCCGTGGCGCGTGGCCACTTCGCCGGCCACCCACTGCAGGTAGGCGTTGACACGTTCGCTGCCGGCCCAGGCGTTGAAATACACCGTCTGGCCGCGCGCGGCGCGCAGGGTCGCCGCCCAGGCGGCCGGGTCGGCGGCCGCCGCCGACTGCAGCCAGGGCGCGAGGGCCCCGGCGGCGATCAGGCGGCGGCGGGTGATCGAAAGGCTCATCGGCGAACGGCGTCGGCGCGGGGGATGTCGCGCCGCAGTGTATCGGCCTGCGCCGCGTTGCCCGGCGCCGCGCCGAACGCGCGGCGGCGCAGCGCCGGCACCGCCCAGCGGTCCAGCGACCAGCGGCCCGGGCCCCACAGCAGCAGCGCAGCGAGCAGGCTGCCCCAGAACACATGGCCCTGCAGCGCGGCCTCGGCGATCTCGGTCAGGCTGAGCACGGCGACGAGGTTGACCACGCTCAGCCCTGCCGCGGCGAAGCGCCCTGCCAGGCCGAAGGCGAGCAGCACCGGCAGCAGCAGCTCGCCCGTGGTGCCGGCGACGGCGGCCACCGTGGGGTCGAGCAGCGGCACGTGGTATTCGTCCATGAACAGGGCGATCGTCGTGTCGAAGTCGCGCAGCTTGGTCAGCCCGGAGCGGAAGAACACCGCGGCGACATACCAGCGTGCGGCCAGCTGCGCCGCCGGTCGAAGCTGTTCCAGTGCGGCGACGGCGCGCTCGCCGAGAAGCCAGAGTCGGGCCAGCGGCCCGGTGTGCGGTGCAGGGATCATGCGGAGGCCTCGGTGGGATGGGATGGCGCTGAGTCGATCCGCCGCGCCGCACCTTTCAGCCACGAGGCCGCGATCGCTCGCGGCAGCCACGCACCGAAGTCGAAACCCTCGCCGGCGCCCGCCAGCGCCGCGGCGAGCGACGCGCCGTGCCACAGCGCGTCCATGAAGGCCAGCTCGCCGGCCGACAGGATGTGCACCGCGGCGCGCCAGCCTTCGCGCGACACGCACACCGCCTCGCCCTGCCCCGCCGCGAGCGCGGCACGCACCGGCGCGAAGGCCTCGGCCTCGCCGCGGTGGTGCGCGGCATGGATGGTGGCGATCGAAAACGGCGACACGCGCAGCGCCAGGCCTGGCATGAGCTGCAGGTCGATCGCGGCCGGGTCCGCCTCGCCGAGCAGCGCCAGCGAAGCCAGCTCGGGCACGGCATCGGCGGCGCGCTCGCAACGGTGCAGCGCCAGGTCGAGCCAGGCGCTGTCGGCCAGCCAGGGCCATTCGGCGAGGCCGGACTGCGTGCCGATCCAGCCCGGCAGCTCGCCGCCCCACTCGCCGAGGTCGCCGCGCTGCGGCGGGTGCGCGCGCCAGAAGGCGCGGGCCAGGGCCGCGAAGTCGGCCTCGCCGAGCATCGCCTGCACGGTCGGGCAGGCGGCAGCGAGCGCACGTTCGGCCAATGCCGACGCATTCGCGCGGTAGGCGGCCAGGCCACGCTCGGCACGCGCATCGGACTCGCGCAGCGCGGGCGGCTCGCCCCGGCGCGACAGCGCGGCGAGCAGTTGCTGCTGGCGGCGGGCTTCGGCGTCGATCACGCGGCCACCTCGTCCGCGATGCGCTGCGCCTGCGCGGCCTCGTCGAGCAGCACCTCCAGCGCGGGCAGGTCGGTGTCCCACTCGATCAGCGTGGGCACGGCCCCGAGGCGCCCGATGGCATGGCGGTAGAGCTGCCACACCGCCGGCCGCACGCGGCTGCCGTGGTCGTCGATGACGATGTCGGCGGTCTCGCAGTAGCCGGCGAGGTGGATCTCGTCGACGCAGCCGGCGGGCAACGCGTCGACGAAGGCCCGGCACGATGCCAGCGGATCGGCCGCGCCGGCGTTCAGCGCGTTGACCATCAGGTTGTTCAGGTCGAGCAGCAGGGTGCAGCCGCTGCGGCGCGCGAGCTCGGCGAGGAAGGCGGCCTCGGGAATCGCGTCGTCGGCGTAGGACACATAGGCGCTGAGGTTCTCCACCGCGATCGGCCGGCGCAGCCGCTCCTGCACCTGCGTCACGTTGCGCACCAGGATGTCCAGCGAGGCCTCGGTGAAGGCGATCGGCAGCAGGTCGCTGCCGTGCACGACCGGCCCGCCCGCCTCGCGCGGCGCCCGCGCGAAGCAGGCGTGGTCGGACACACGCACCGGCTCGATGCGCTGCACGAGCCGCGCGAGCCGGTCGAGGTGCCAGGCATCGAGCCCGGCCGCCGAGCCCAGCGCCAGGCCCACGCCGTGCAGGCTGACGGCGTAGGGCTCGCGCAGCCGGTGCAGCACCGCCAGCGAGGCGCCGCCGTCGGCGAAGAAGTTCTCCGAGTGGACCTCGACGAAGCCGAGCGGCGGCGCGTCCTCGATCAGCGCCGCGCAGTGCGGCTGCCGGGCGCCGATGCCGACATGGGATGCCTTCATGGCGGCACGCGGCGCGGGGCTCACTTCTTCATGCCGCCCTTGACTTCGTCGGCGGTCATGCCCTTCATCGCCTTGCAGGTGCCCTTGGCGACGTACTTCCACTCGTCCGGGCCGTTGTCGACCTTGGACTGGCCGGCGCACGAGTGCGTGCCCGAGGCATTGGCACAGTCGTTCTGGCCGGCCTTGGCGATGCCGAAGCACTTTTCCTTGGCCATCTTGTCGTCCGCGGCCGAGACCTGGGAGATCAGGCCCAGGGCGAGCACGGAAGCGAGGGCGGACGAGACGATCAGACGCTGATTCATGGCGATGACTCCTTGGATGGAAGGTGTGGGTTTCGTCGAACCGCGGGACCACCCCGCACCGACCGGACTAGGTCGATGGGCCCCGATCGGCCTTACAGCGCCGCATCGACAAGAATGGCAGCATGCCCCAGCCCCTGCAACGCGACGATGCCTGGTACCGCGAGCGCCTCGCGCCGCCCGCGGGCCGCGTGCGCGTGGTGATCGACACCGACGCCGCCAACGAGATCGACGACCCCTTCGCCATCGCCTGGGCGCTGCTCTCGCCGGACCGGCTGCAGGTGGAGGCAGTCTACGCCGCACCCTATTCCTTCGCGCACCGGCGGCAGCAGTCGCGCGTGCAGCAGCACCGCCAGTTCGACCCGCCCGGCATCGGCATGGAGCGCAGCCATGCGGCGATCCAGGTGGTCTACGACACGCTCGGCCTGGACTCGCGCGGCCGCGTACTGCGCGGCTCGACACGCTACCTCGCCGCGCTCGACGCGCCCGAGCGCAGCGAGGCGACGGAGCACCTGATCGCCACCGCGCTGGCCATGCCGGCCGACGAACCCTTGTACGTGGTCGCCATCGGCTGCGCCACCAACGTCGCCAACGCGCTGCTGCTCGAGCCGGCCATCGCCGAGCGCATCGTCGTGGTCTGGACCAGCGGCTACCCCTCGCACGCGCCGCACCCCAACGATTCGTTCAACCTCGAGCAGGACCTGCCCGCTTCGCAGTGGCTGCTCGACAGCGGCGTGCCGCTTGTCTACCTGCCGGGTTTCCACGTCGGCGCGCAGCTGCGCCTGTCGCTGCCCGAGATGGAGCGCTGGGTGCGCGGCCGCGGCGCCATCGGCGACCACCTCTTCGAGCTCTACACCCACAATCCGCTGTGGGCGCTGCAGGGCATCACCAGCTTCGAGGCGCATTCCTGGGTGATCTGGGACCTGATCAACATCGCCTGGCTGATCGAGCCCGCGTGGGTGCCCAGCGGGATCGTGCGCACGCCCTGGCTGGGCGACGACAAACGCTGGCGCGCCGACCCGACACGCCACCCGATGCGCGAGGCCCACGCGGTGCAGCGCGACGCGATCTTCGCGGCCTTCTTCGAGGCCCTGCGCCGCGCCGCCTGACATGGCGGCCAGGCGCAGGCTCGCGTCAGCCCGGTGCGACCGGCCGGCGCGGCGCACGCCGCAGGATCTCGGCGATCGCGCGCTGGCCGCGACGCTCGGCATGCGCCAGCGGCGTCACGCCCTGCGCGTCGGCCCGGCTCACATCGGCGCCATGCTGCACCAGCAGCCGGACGATCTCGGTGTGCGCCGTGCCGCCGTCGCCCAGGATCACCGCCTCGAGCAGCGCCGTCCAGCCCAGGCGGTTGACGTGGTCGACGGCGATGCGCGTGCGCAGCAGCTCGCGCACCGTCTCCACGTGGCCATGGTGCGCCGCCGGGATCAGTGCGGTGCCGCCGTAGCGGTTGGTGCTGGCCAGATCGGCGCCCGCGGCCAGCGTCAGGCGCAGGATCTGCAGGCGGCCCTCGGCGCCGGCGTAGAGGAAGGGCGAGTCCTGCTGGTCGTCCTGCGCATTGACGTCGGCGCCGCGCTCGATGAGCAGCCGCGCCACGTCGACATGGTCGGCCCGCGTGGCCAGCAGCAGCGCGGTGCGCTGGCGGCCATCGCGCGAATCGACCGGCGTGCCGGCATCGAGCAGCCGCCGAACCTGCACCAGGTCGCCGGCCTGCGCCGCGGCGAGCAGCGCCGCAGGCTGGGCCTGCGCGAAGCCCGGCATCGACCCGACCGCGGCCGACAGCAGCAGCCGGCGCTTCATGGCTTCGCGGCGGCCAGCGGCAGGCCGCGCAGCGCCAGCGCCACCTCGCCGGCCTGCCAGATGGCGATGCGGTGCGTGGCGGCGAAGGGCCGCGCGGTGTCGGTCAGCTCGCCCAGGCCGATGTACAGCGCATCGGCCGCACCCGCCGCCTCGCGCGCGGCCTGCAGCGGGCGCAGCGCCTCCAGGCCGGTGCGCGCCGACTTCCAGCGCCGCGCGCTGACCAGCATCCGGCGGCCCTGCCGCTCGAGCTCGAAGTCGACCGCGGGGCCGCTGCCCGGCCTGACGCTGTAGCCGTCACGCCGGAAGGCCGCCTCCAGCAGCGCGGCGAATGCCGGCCAGGCCATGGCGGCAACGGCCTGCTGCGTCTGCGCCACGCGCGCGGCGCTGGGCAGGCGCCACTGGCGCGCCGCCGCGATCACCGCGATGACGAGGAACGGGAAGCCCGAGGTCGCCCCGACCACGCGGTAGTCCGCGGGCAGCAGCGACAGGGCCAGCAGCCCCAGCACGACGGCGATCGCCAGGCTCACCCACCACGGCGAACGCAGCAGCGTGGCGAACAGGGATTTCTCGGCCATCTTGAACTTCACTGGCGATCCTTCATCGGGCCCGCGATGGGCCGGGGTGGCAGTCTACGCGGCGGCCGATCCCGGCGAGCGAGGCGCGGCGACAATCGCGGCACCGTGAAAGGAAGCTCGATGAAGCACTCGACGACGATGGCCCTGTGGTTCACGACGCTGGTGCTGGTCGCGGCCCCGGCCGCGGCCGCACAGGACGGGCGCGACCTGCACGCCTACTGGGACGGTCGCTGCAAGGACTGCCATGGCGATTCGGGCGCGTTCGCGCGCAGCACGCTGCGGGTGGAAAACGACCGGCTGCTGGGAAGGCATCACGGCGCCGACCTGCCGACCTTCCTGCGCAATCACTACCTCGCCGACGAGCTGGTGGCGCCGGTGACGGCGATGCTGGCGGCGCAGGCGACGACCTCGCCGCAGTTCAAGGAACATTGCGCCGGCTGCCACGGCACGGCCGCCGACTTCGCGCGCAAGTCGCTGGTGCTGCAGGGCGGCGTGCTGATCGGCCAGGCCAGCCGCAAGCCGGTCGCCGACTACCTGCGTTCCCACGGCGGCCTGCCGCCGGCGGAGATCCCGGCGATGGTGAAGACGCTGCAGCGCGTCCTGGGCGAGGTCGGCGGCTAGGTCGACCCGGCCAGCACCGCCAGCTCGTCGACCACCCGCTGCACGCCCTGCGCCGACAGGTAGTGGTCGACGCGCTCGCGCACGTGGGCGACCAGCGCCGCCTCGCTGCGTTCGCCCGACCAGTCCTCGCCGTCGCCGCCGCCGCGGGCCGGTCCCGCCGACAGCACGCGCCACTTGGCGCACCAGGTGACGGACCACAGCCACATCGCGCTGCGCAGCGGCGCCAGCCAGTCGCGCCAGGCCTCGCCGCCGGCGCAGCGCGCGAGCCAGCGTTGCTGGGCGGCCGCCACGTCCTCCTGCGAGAGCACCGCGGTGCTCGCCGGGTCCCAGGTGGTCGAGGTGTAGAGCGTGGCATGCGCCAGGTCCAGCGGCGGCAGGCTGTAACGGGCCTTCTCGAGGTCGACCAGCACCGCCGTGCCGTCTGCGCGCACGATGAAGTTGCCCGGGTGCGCATCGAAGGCGATCAGCCGCTTGGGCGGCCGCGGCGAGCGGGCACACCGCGCCGTCAAGGCGGCGCGCTGGCCGTCGATGGCACCCCGCGCGCGGGCATCGAGCGCGGCGGCATCGAGAAAGGCGGCCTGCACCTCGATCTCGCCGCGCAGCAGCGCCAGCGGATCCGGTGGATCGAGCAGCGGCGCGCGTTGTGCGGGCTCGGGCAGGGCCAGCGAATGCATTGCCGCCAGCGCATCGACGAGGGCCGGCAGGTCCTGCGGCAGGCGCGCCGGCCGGCCGAGGATCTCCTCGACCAGCAGGGCACCGCGCGGCAAGGCATCGGAAGGCGGCAGCACGCCGTGCAGGCGCGGCGCGTGGCCGCCCGCGGCGGCGCGCACGAAGCAGGCCGCCTGGTAGTCGAGGTTGGCCGAGGCCGCCAGGTCCATCTGGCTCTGCTTGGGCACGCGTGCCAGCACGCCGCTGCCGGCCAGGCGCAGGTGCGCATGGGCCAGGCCGCTGTCGGGCAAGGGCTCGATCGGCGCGTCGGCCCAGGGCGAACGGGCCGCGCGCAAGGCGTGGCGCAGGTCGTCGGCGAGGCTCACGACCATGCCGGGCCGCGCAGGTGCACGAGGTCGGCCGGCTCGTCGATGTCGTGCAACGGTGCCAGCTCGGCATGGTGCAGGCCCGCCGCGTGCAGCCGCTCGCGCGTGCGGGCCAGCACCTGCGGCGTGCTCCAGGGCATGGCCTCGAACAGCGCGGGCACGAAGCGGCGCAGGCCGATCAGCGTGTAGCCGCCATCGAATGCCGGGCCGAGCACGGCGTCGTGATCGGCCAGGCGCTCGCGGGCCACGCGCAGGACCGCCGCGTCCAGCGCCGGCGCATCGGTGCCGATCAGCAGCACGCGGTCATGGGTGGCCAAGGCCCGCTGCAGCGCGCGGGCCATGCGCGCGCCGAGGTCGCCCTCGCCTTGTTCGCTCAGCATCACGCGCGCATCGGCGGCGAGTTCGGCGAAGTCCGCATGCCGCGCATCGGGCGCGCAGCACAGTTCGACCGGGCCGACCTCTGCCGCCAGCGCCTGTGCGATCGCGTGGCGCAGCATCCGCTGCGCGAGCTGCGCCGCGCCCTCGGCACCGAGTGCCGGGATCAGCCGCGTCTTCGCATGGCCGGCCACCGGCGCCTTGGCCATCACGATCACGCGGCAGTCGGTGTTCAGCGGTACCACGGGGCCAGTCTATCGGCGCTCACGCCGAGCGCGTAGAGCAGGCGCAGCCGCCACATCAGCGCGATGGTGCGCCACACGCCGCGCTGCTCCCAGCGGCGGCCGGAGGTGACCACGCGTTCGCGCAGACAGCGCGGCGCGCTGCCGCGCTTGAGCCGCGCGCTGAGTTCGATGTCCTCCATCAGCGGCTGGTCCGGGAAGCCGCCGGCCGCCTCGAAGGCCGCGCGGGTCATGAACATCGCCTGGTCGCCGGTGGCGATGCCGGTCAGGCGGGAGCGCAGGTTCATCATCGCGGCGACGACGCGCAGCAGGCGCGAGCGGCCTTCGATGACCACGTCGAAGCGGCCCCAGGCGAGCGGGGCGACGCCGAGCGCCTGCGCGATCAGCCGGTCCGCGTCCTCGGGCAGGCGCGTGTCGGCGTGCAGGAACAGCAGTGCCGGCGCGCGCGCCACGGCGGCGCCGGCGTTCATCTGCCGGGCGCGGCCGCGCGGGCCCTCGATCACGCGGTCGGCCAGGCCTTGCGCGCGGGCGACCGTGGCGTCGCGGCTGCCCCCGTCGACGACGATGATCTCGGCACCGCGCGCGCGCAGTGCGGCCAGCGACTCCAGCGTGGCGACGATGCCCGGCGCTTCGTCCAGCACCGGCACGACGATGCTCAGGCTCGTCATGCCATCCTCGCGAGCCGCCGGTGCTGCCAGGCATACAGGCCGGCGGCCGCGGCCAGCGCGGCGATCCACGCGGCGCCGTAAGCCATGCCCGCGCTCCACGAGGCCAGCCCGAAGTAGAGCGCGACGAAGAAGGCGCCGAAGCCCGACAGGCCGCGCACGAAGCCGCGCAGCAGCGCCACCGTGGCCGCCGTGCCGTAGCGCGGCAGCGTGAAGCAGGGCAGCACGTTGCCGGTGATCGGCACGGCCAGCAGCAGCCCGCTCACCGCCGCCGGCACCACGCCGGCGCTGCGGATGATCAGCCAGGCGACGGCCATCGCCACCACGACGCGGCAGGCCAGCTCCAGCTGCGGGATGTCCACCGCGCCGCGCTCGATCGGCAGGCGCGGCATCAGCGCCCCCCCGACAGCCAGCACGGCGAGCGCGAGCACGCAGGACAGCGCCGGGGGCAACGGGATCAGCGGCAGCAGCGCCCCCAGCCCGAAGAAGGCCAGGTTGGCCAGCAGCAGCGACACCGGCCAGGGCCAGCGCGTCGAACTCCAGGCAAAGGCGATCAGGTGCGCCACCGTGGCCGGCAGGCACACCAGCGTGGCCAGCGCGATGGCGCGCACGTCATCGACGCTCGCCTGCAGCAGCACGAAGCCCATGATCGGCCCGGCGATCATCGGCATGCCGGCGAGCGTGCCGCCGATGCCGTGGCCGAAGCGCCGCGCCACCAGCGAGGACAGCAGCGCCGATGCGGCGACGAGCAGCAGCTTGAGCAGCAGCATGCGGGCCGCTCAGCCCGGCGGGCCGTAGCCGCCACCGCCGGGCGTCTCGATGACGAACACGTCGCCCGGCGCCATCTCCACCGAGCCGATGTGGTCGAGCTTCTCGATGCGGCCATCGGCCCGCTCGACGCGGTTGGCGCCGGGCTGCCCCGGCCACCCGCCGGCCATGCCGAAGGCGCCCTGGTGGCGGCCGTTGGACAGGATCGACGCCGTCATCGCCTCGAGGAAGCGCACGCGCCGCGTGCCGCCGTTGCCGCCCTTCCACTGGCCCGCGCCGCCCGAACCGGCGCGGATCGCGTAGCTCTCCAGCCGCACCGGGAAGCGGAATTCCAGCACCTCGGGGTCCGTCAGTCGCGAGTTGGTCATGTGCGTCTGCACGACGCTGGTGCCGTCGAAGCCCGGCCCGGCGCCACTGCCGCCGGAGATCGTCTCGTAGTACTGGTGGCGCGCGTTGCCGAAGGTGAAGTTGTTCATCGTGCACTGGCCCGCGGCCATCGCGCCCAGCGCGCCGTACAGCGCGTTGGTGATGCAGGTCGAGGTCTCGACGTTGCCCGCCACCACGCTGGCCGGCGGCCGCGGGTTGAGCATCGAGCCTTCGGGAATGATCACCTTCAGGGGCTTCAGGCAGCCGGCGTTCAGCGGGATGTCGTCGCCCACCAGCGTGCGGAAGACGTAGAGCACCGCCGCCATGCACACCGCGGTGGGTGCGTTGAAGTTGTTCGTCAGTTGCGCGCTGGTGCCACTGAAGTCGATCTCGGCGCTGCGCTCGCCCGCGTTCACGCGGATCGCGACGCTGATCTGCGCGCCGTTGTCCAGCGGCAGCGTGAAGGCGCCGTCCTTGAGCTTCGTGATGACGCGCCGCACGGATTCCTCGGCGTTGTCCTGCACATGGCGCATGTAGGCCTGCACCACGTCGAGGCCGAACTGCGCGACCATCTTGCGCAGCTCCTGCACGCCCTTCTCGTTGGCGGCGATCTGCGCCTTCAGGTCGGCCAGGTTCTGCGGCGGGTTGCGCGAGGGGAACTCGCCGCTGGCCAGCAGCGCCAGCATCTCGGCCTCGCGCAGGCGGCCGGCCTCGACCAGCTTGACGTTGTCGATCTGCACGCCTTCTTCCTCGATGCGCGTGGAGAACGGCGGCATCGAACCCGGCGTGGTGCCGCCGATGTCGGCATGGTGGCCGCGGCTGCCCACATAGAAAGTCGGCTGGGCAGCGTCGCCGAGGTACACCGGCGTGATGACGGTGATGTCCGGCAGGTGCGTACCGCCGTGGTACGGGTCGTTCAGCACATAGACGTCCCCGGGCTGCATGCGCCCGGCGTTGCCGGCGATCACCGTCTTGATCGACTCGCTCATCGAGCCCAGGTGCACCGGCATGTGCGGCGCGTTGGCGATCAGCTGGCCTTGCGCGTCGAAGAGCGCGCAGGAGAAGTCCAGCCGCTCCTTGATGTTGACCGAGTAGGCGGTGTTCTGCAGCTGCAGG
>CAZVLY010000014.1:0-29112 GCA_964628175.1 uncultured Piscinibacter sp.
GCGCCCGCGACGTCGACTTCGCGATGCGATGGGGCTTCGGCACCTCGCAGGGCCCGTTCGAGCTGTGGCAGCAGGCCGGCTGGAAGCAGGTGGCCGAGTGGGTGAAGTCCGACATCGACGCCGGCAAGGCGCTGTGCAAGGCGCCGCTGCCGGCCTGGGTGTTCGACGGCCGCGACGGCGTGCACACGGCCGAAGGCTCGTGGAGCGCGGCGCAGGGCAAGTACATCCCGCGCAGCAGCCTGGCGGTCTACCAGCGCCAGCACTTCCCGGAGAACGTGGTCGGCTCCGGCGCCGTGGCGCCGCTCGCGGCCGGCACCGAAGTCTTCAAGAACGAGGAAGTGCGCGTCTGGACGCTCGACGGCGAGGTGCTGAGCGCCAGCATCACCGCCAAGCTGCACCTGATCAGCCCGACGGTGGCCGAAGGCCTGCAGGTCGCGCTCGAGAAGGCCGAGGCCGGCTACAAGGGCCTGGTGATCTGGTCGCCCGACGACGTGTTCTCCGCCGGCGCCAACCTCGAGGCGCTGATGCCGGTGTTCATGAAGAGCGGCGCCAAGGGCATCGCGCCGGAGTTGAAGAAGTTCCAGGACTTCATGCTGCGCGTGCGCTACGCCCAGGTGCCGGTGGTCAGCGCGATCCGCGGCATCGCGCTGGGCGGCGGCTGCGAGCTGGCTGTCTACTCCGCCAAGCGCGTCGCGGCGATGGAGTCGTACATGGGCCTGGTGGAAGTCGGCGTGGGCCTGGTGCCCGGCGCCGGCGGCCTGACCTACATCGCGCGCCGTGCGGCCGAGATGGCGGCCGCGGGCAACGCCAACGCCGACATCTTCAAGTTCGTCACCGACGGCTTCACCAATGCCGCGATGGCCAAGGTCGCCACCAGCGCGATCGAGTCGCGCAAGCTCGGCTACTTGCTGTGGAGCGACGTGATCGTGCCCAACAAGGACGAGCTGCTCTACGTGGCCACGCAGCAGGCCAAGGCGATGTTCGACAGCGGCTACCGCGCGCCGGCGAAGACGCTGATCCCGGTGGCCGGCCGCTCGGCCATCGCCACCATCAAGGGGCAGCTGGCCAACATGCGCGACGGCGGCTTCATCAGCGCGCACGACTTCCACATCAGCGCGCTGATCGCCGACGTGGTCTGCGGCGGCGAAGTCGATGCCGGCTCGCTGGTGAGCGAGGAGTACCTGATGGCGCTCGAGCGCAAGCACTTCTGTGCCTTGCTCGAGAACCCGAAGAGCCAGGAACGCATCATGGGCATGCTGCAGACCGGCAAGCCGGTGCGCAACTGATCACGGCAACGACACGGAGATTCTCATGAGCAAACAAGTGCAAGACGCCTACATCGTTGCCGCCACCCGCACGCCGATCGGCAAGTCGGGCCGGGGCTACTTCCGCAACACGCGCCCGGACGACCTGCTGGTCGCCGCGGTGCAGAGCGCGCTGCGACAGGTGCCCACGCTGGACCCGAAGGCGATCGAGGACGCCATCATCGGCTGCTCGTTCCCGGAAGCGGAGCAGGGTGTCAACATGGCGCGTGTCGCGATGGTGCTGGCCGGGCTGCCGCATTCGGTGGGCGGCGTCACGGTCAACCGCTTCTGCGCCTCGGGCCTGACCGCGCTGCAAATGGCGGCTGACCGCATCCGCGTCGGCGAGGCCGACGTGATGATCGCCGGCGGAGCCGAGTCGATGAGCATGGTGCCGATGGGCGGCAACAAGCCCTCGTTCAACCCGGCGATCTTCGCCAAGGACGAGAACGTCGGCATTGCCTACGGCATGGGCCTGACCGCCGAGAAGGTGGCCACGCAGTGGAAGGTGACGCGCGAGGCGCAGGACGCCTTCGCGCTGGCCTCGCACCAGAAGGCACTGAAGGCGATGGCCGCCGGCGACTTCACGGCCGAGATGACGCCGATCGACGTCATCGATCGTTTCCCGAACCTCGCCACCGGTGAAGTCAGCACGAAGACGCGGACCGTGAGCCTCGACGAAGGCGCGCGCCCCGACACCTCGCTCGAAGGCCTGGCCAAGCTGCGCCCGGTGTTCGCCGCCAAGGGCAGCGTCACCGCCGGCAACAGCTCGCAGACCAGCGACGGCGCCGGCGCGCTGATCCTGGCCAGCGAGAAGGCCATCAAGCAGTTCGACCTGAAGCCGCTGGCGCGCTTCGTCAGCTTCGCCGCACGTGGCGTGGCGCCGGAGATCATGGGCATCGGCCCGATCGAGGCCATCCCGGCCGCACTGCGCTACGCCGGGCTGAAGCTCGACGACCTCGGCTGGATCGAGCTCAACGAGGCCTTCGCAGCGCAGGCGCTGGCGGTGATCGACACCGTCGGGCTCGACGCCGCCAAGGTCAACCCGATGGGCGGCGCGATCGCGCTCGGCCACCCGCTGGGCGCCACCGGCGCGATCCGCGCAGCGACCGTGGTGCATGCATTGCACCGCCACAACCTGAAGTACGGCATGGTCACCATGTGCGTGGGCATGGGGCAGGGCGCCGCGGGCATCATCGAGCGCGTCTGATCGCATCGATCGACGAGGCCACCTTCGGGTGGCTTCGGTCTTTTTGGAGGATCCGTCATGAATGCACACACGTTCGCCGCCGATGACGGCACGCCGCTGTCGGTGCGCTTCTTCGAACCGGCCGAAGGCCAAGCGCGCCGCGGCGCGGTCCTGATCGGCGGTGCGATGGGCGTGCGCCAGGACTACTACCGCGCTTACGCCGACTGGCTGGCGCAGCAGGGCTACCTGGTCGCGACCTTCGACTACCGCGGCATGGGCGACTCGCCGCCGCCTGCCGGCACGCTGCGCGGCTTCCGCGCCGACCTGTTCGACTGGGCGGCCGACACCGACACGGTGATCGAGGCGCTGGCCGCGCGCAGCAGCGACACGCCGATCTACCTTATCGGCCACAGCTTGGGCGCGCAGCTGCCCGGGCTGCTGAAGCACCGCGACCGCCTGGCCGGCATGGTGTCCGTGGCCGCCGGCAGCGGCTACTGGCGCGACAACGCGCCGCAGCTCAAGCGCATGGTGCTGTACTTCTGGCACGTGCTCGTGCCGCTGGGCACGGCGCTGTTCGGCTATTTCCCCGGCAAGCGGATCGGCAAGGTCGGCAACCTGCCCAAGGGCGTGGTGCTGCAGTGGCGCAAGTGGTGCCTGCACCCGCGCTACCACGTCGGTGCCGAAGGTCGGGCCGTGCGCGAGCAGTTCGAAGCGGCGCGTTTCCCGGTGGTGGCGCTGTCGATCACCGACGACGAACTGATGACCGAGCGCGGCACCCGCGTGCTGGTCGACTGCTACGCGAACGCACCGCGGCGCATCGAGCGCATTGCCCCGGTGGACGTGCAGGCCCGGCGCATCGGACACTTCGGCTTCTTCCGCGAACAGTTCCAATCGACCCTGTGGCAGCGCACCGCGCAGTTGCTGCACGGCTTCCACACCCCCCAGGAGACACGCGCATGAGCATCAAGACCGCGACGCTGAATGGCGTGGCCACCATCGAGATCGCCCGCCCGGAGAAGAAGAACGCGCTGACGGTGGCGATGTACCAGGCGATGGCCGATGCGCTCAACGCCGCGCAGGCCGATCCGGCCGTGCGCGCGGTGCTGATCACCGGGCAGCCCGGCATCTTCACCAGCGGCAACGACATCGAGGACTTCATGAGCCGCCCGCCCGGCCAGGGCAGCAACGCGGCGGAGTCGCCGGTGTTCCAGTTCATGCGCGCGCTGGTGGGCATCGACAAGCCGGTGGTGGCCGCCGTGACCGGCGCGGCCATCGGCATCGGCACCACGATGCTGCTGCACTGCGACCTGGTCTACGTGTCCGATGAAGCGCGGCTGGCGATGCCCTTCGTCAGCCTCGGCCTGGTGCCGGAGTTCGCCTCCAGCCTCATCGTGCCGAAGCTGCTGGGCAACGTGAAGGCGGCCGAGAAGCTGCTGCTGGGCGACCCCTTCTCGCCCGAGGATGCCGTGGAGGCGCGCATCGCCAACGCCGTGCTGCCCGCCGGCGAGGTGGTGAACCACGCGCGCCGCATCGCGGAGCGCTTCAACGGCCTGCCGCCCGGCGCGGTGCGCGAAACGAAGAAGCTGCTGCGCCGCACCAGCACCGACGAGATCCTGAAGACGATCGCCATCGAAGGCGAGCTGTTCAGCGCGCGGCTGCGCAGCCCCGAGGCCATGGAGGCCTTCCAGGCCTTCTTCCAGAAGCGCAAGCCCGACTTCTCGAAGTTCTCCTGAGCGGCCGGCTGCCATGTCGCTGGCGCTGAAGCTGGCCCTCGCGCCCCTGCTCGTGGCGCAGGCGATGGCGACGCGCCGCCGCGCGCCGGTGCTGCCCGAGCCCGAGGGGCCGCGCCAGGGCCGGGTCGGCGCGGGGCGGGTGGTGCGGCTGCTCATCGTCGGCGACTCGTCGGCCGCCGGTGTCGGTGTGCGCACGCAGGACGAGGCACTCGCCGGCCACCTGACGCGCGCGCTGGCGCGGCGCAGCGGCCGCCGCGTCCACTGGCAGCTCGTCGCGAAGAGCGGCATCACCACCGTGCAGGCGCTGGAACTGCTGAAGCAATCGGCACCGGCGCCGGCCGAGATCGCGGTGGTGGTGCTCGGCGTCAACGACGTGATCGACCAGGTGCCCTCGCACCGCGCGGTGCAGCAGCGCGCCGAACTGGTCGGCTGGCTGCGCGAGCAGGCGGGCGTGCGCCACGTGGTGTTCGCGCCGCTGCCGCCGGTGCACCGCTTCCCGCTGCTGCCGCAGCCCCTGCGCCACGTGATGGGCGGCGACGCGCGGCGCCACGACGAGGCGGTGGCGCGCTGGGCCGCGACCCGCGACGATGTGTCGCACCTGCCGATCGCCTATGCGCTCGGCCCCGAGCACATGGCCGACGACGGCTTCCACCCCGGCGAGCCGGTCTACCGCGCCTGTGGCCAGGCGCTGGCCGATTGCGTCGCCGGGCTGCTCACCCGCTCGAACGACAAGGAGACAAGACCATGAACCTGCAGGGCAAGACACTCTTCATCACCGGCGCCTCGCGCGGCATCGGCCTGGCCATCGCGCTGCGCGCGGCGCGCGACGGTGCCAACATCGTCATCGCCGCGAAGACGGCCGAGACCAATCCCAAGCTGCCCGGCACCATCCATTCCGCCGCCGCGGAGATCGAGGCCGCGGGCGGCCGTGCCCTGGCGCTGCAGACCGACATCCGCGACGAGGCCAACGTGCTGGCCGCGGTCGAACGCGGCGCGGCGCATTTCGGCGGCATCGACATCCTCGTCAACAACGCCAGCGCCATCAGCCTCACGCCCACCGACGCGACGCCGATGAAGCGCTTCGACCTGATGTTCGGCGTGAACGTGCGCGGCACGTACCTGTGCACGCAGGCCTGCCTGGCGCAGCTGATCAAGTCGGCACAGGCCGGGCGCAACCCGCACGTGCTGAACATGTCGCCGCCGCTGTCGATGCGCGAGCACTGGTTCAGCCCGCACGTGGCCTACACCATGGCCAAGTACGGCATGAGCGAATGCACGCTCGGCCACGCGGGCGAGTTCCGCAAGTACGGCATCGGCGTCAACAGCCTGTGGCCGCGCACCGCCGTCGCCACCGCGGCGCTGCAGATGATCCCGGGCGTCGATCTCGCGAAGTGCCGCACGCCGCAGATCCTCGCCGACGCGGCCTACCTGATCCTCACCAGCGACGCGAAGGCGACCACCGGCAACTTCTTCATCGACGACGCGCTGCTCGCGCAGCACGGCGTGACCGACTTCGACAAGTACAGCGTCACGCCGGGCACGAAGGACTTCATCCCGGACTTCTTCGTCGACTGATCTGCAGGCGGGTCAATCGCGCGGCTTGCGCGCCTGCACGGTTTCGCCGGCCACGAAGAAGGCGCCGCCGGCCTGGTGGTGCAGGGTGCGCAGTTCGGCCGGTGCATCGGCCCGCCAGCGGCCGCCCGCGAAGACGCGTTCGTCGGCCTGCGCCGCCAGCACCTCGGCCACGAACAGGTCGTAGGCCTGCTGGTGGTGCGGCTCGACGATGACGCGGCATTCCAGCCACGCGACGCAGCCCTCGATCAAGGGCGCGTCGATGCGCTGTGCCGCGAAGCGCGTCAGGCCGCAGGCCGCGAACTTGTCCTCGTGCTCGGCGCCCGAGAGGCTGCCGGCCGCGTAGGTGGCGTCCACCAGCGCACGGCAGGGCACGCTCAGCGCGAACTCGCCGCTGGCCTCGATCAGCCGTCGCGTGAAGGTGTTCTTGTCGATGACCACGGTCACCTTGGGCGGATCGAAGTCCAGCGGCATCACCCAGGCGGCGGCCATCACGTTGGCGCGCCCGCCGTGGGCGGCGCTGACCAGCACCGTCGGCCCGTGGTTGAGCAGTCGGTAGGCCTGCGCCATCGGAACGTCGCGGCGCTGCTCGGTGTTCGTGGGGCTCATGCGCCCGATTGTGGGCGTTGTGCGAGCCCGTCGAAGAAGGCGGCGATCGCCTGCGCAGCGAGATCGGGCGACTCCAGGTGCACGAAGTGCCCGGCGTCGGGCGCCACGTCGAGCTGAAGATCGCTGAAGAACTCGGGCAGCCGATCCGTCCACGACACCTTCAACACGGGATCGTGCGCGCCCCACAGCACGCGAGTCGGCGTGGTGATCGGCGGCGGCGGCGTGACGCGTCCTTCGATCGTCGCCATGCGCGCCTCGTGGATGCTGCGGTACCAGTTGAAGCCGCCCTGCAGGTTGCCGGGCTGCATGAAGTTGTCGACCCAGGTCTCCAGCGCGGGCGCGATCCAGTCCTGCCGGTGCGACCAGTGCGCGAGGAAGTTGCGCAGGTAGATGCGGCAGGCCTCGCGCGAGCTGCCCACCAGTTCCGCCGCCCAGGGCTGCTGGTGGAAGAACTGGTACCAGGTCTGCGGCAGGTGGCGCGGCTCGACCCAGCGCGCGCCGATGCCCGGGTACGCGCAGTTGAAGAAGAACAGGCCGCTGATGCGCTCCGGCGCCCGCCGCGCGATCGTCTGCGCGACGAAGGAGCCGACATCGTGCGCGACCAGGCCGAAGCGCTGCAGCCCGAGTGCATCGGCCAGCGCCAGCGTGTCGGTAGCGAGCTGCTCCGGCGTGGCGTCGTCCGAGGGCGCGAGCGAGGTCTTGGCCGAGTCGCCGAAGCCGCGGAAGTCCGGCGCCGTCATTGCGAAGCGATCGGCCAGCCGCGTCATCACCGGCCGCCAGGCGTGTGACCACTCGGGCCACCCGTGCAGCAGCATGAGCGGCTGGCCTTGGCCGGCCTGCAGGCAGTGCAGGCGCAGGCCGTTCGCGTCGACGACGCCGGAGGCGAACTTGGTCATGCTCGTTCGCTCGTCGTGCCGTCGCGCCAGGCGCGCTCGGCATCGTCCCAGGCGCCCAGGGCCTGCAGGTCGGGCACCCAGGCGAGGCCCGACTTGGCATCGGACGACGCGGCTTCGGGGGTGACCAGCACGTCGAGCAACGCGGGCCCGCCCGCGGCCAGCGCGGCCAGCGCGCGCTGGATGGCGCCGGGCAGGTCTTCCGCGCGCTCGACCCGCTCGGCATGCAGGCCGAAGCCACGCGCCATCGCCGCGTGGTCGGCGAACTGCAGCCGCGTGCCGACGACCTTGCCGTGGGTTTCCTGCTGGTCGCGCACCTCGATCGCCCAGGAGCCGTTGTTGGCCACGACGATCAGCACCGGCACGCGGTGCCGCGCCGCGGTGTCGATCTCCATCGCGTTGAAGCCGAAGGCGCCGTCGCCGGTGGCCACCACCACGGTGCGGCCGGGGCAGGCGAGCGCGGCGGCGATGCCGAAGGGCGTGCCGATGCCGATGCAGCCCAGCGAGCCCGGGTCGAGGTAGGTCGAAGCGGGCAGGCCGACCCGCGCGAAGCTGAGGAAGTCGCCGCCGTCGGCGACCAGCACGGCGTCGCGCGGCAAGGCCTCGCGCAGCGCGGCGAGCAGGCGGTTCGGGTGCATCAGGCCGTCGCTGCCGGGCGCGGCGGTGGCCATCGAGGTGGCCAGCTTGTCGGCACGGGCCAGGTGTTTGCTGCGCACACCCTGGGCCCAGGCGCGGTCGGTGGCGGGCGCGCGGTTGCCGGCCGCGGCCAGCAGGGCCTCGAGCGCGGCCGAGGGCGTGGCGAAGATTTCCGCGGCACCGCGGCGGTTGTCGCGCAATTCGGCCGGCGTCTCGGCGATGCGCACGAAGCGGGCCTCGCCGAACACGGCGGGTGACCCGTAGGCGAGCTGGAAGTCGAGCTTGCGGCCGAGCGTGAGGATGACGTCGGCCTCGCCCATCACCGAGCCGCGCATGGCGGCGACGACGGATGGATGGTCCTCGGGAACCAGGCCGCGGCTCTCGCCGGTGTCGAGGTAGAGCGCGCCGAGGCGGTCGAGCAGCTGGCGCAGCGGGCCTTCGGCACCACGCGCGCCGCGGCCCGAGATCACCAGCGGCCGCTTCGCCGACCACAGCAGCTCGACCGCCTGCGCCACCGAGGCCGGGTCGGGCAACAGGCGGCGCTGCGGCCGCGGTGCGAACAGCTCGGGCAACTGCACCGCCGCCGACACCTCGGCGCGCAGCGTGTCGACGGGGAAGTCGAGGTAGGCCGGGCCGGGCTCGCCGCCGTGGCCAAGGGCGCGCGCCACGGCCTCGTCGAGCTCCTGCAGCGCCAGGTCGGGCTCGCGCACCGTGCGCGCGTAGCGTGTCAGCGGCCGCACGAACGCGGTGTGCAGCATGTCCTGCAGCGCGCCGCGGTTTTCCTGCGCGCGCGGCGGCGTGCCGGAGAGGATCAGCACCGACGCGCGGGCCACGTGGGCGTTGGCGATGCCGGTCATCGCGTTGGTCACGCCGGGGCCGGCCGTCACCATGGCCACGCCCAGGCCGCCTGTCAGCTCGGCATGCGCGTGGGCCATGTAGACGGCGGCGCGTTCGTCGCGCACGTCGACGATGCGGATGCCCTCGGCATCCAGGCGCATCCAGATCGGCATGATGTGCCCGCCGCACAGCGCGAACACGCGGTCGACGCCGCGCGCCTTCAGGAAGCGCGCGATCAGCGCGGCGGTGCTGTGCTCGGAAACGGTGGGCGTGCTCATCGGGCTTCTCCTCGGGGCGGGGCGGCGAGCGTCATTAGAATTCTGAATTCAGAGTGCGAGTTTCGGGGATTACCCTCATCGAACTCTGAATTCAGAGTTCTAAGATGGATGGGTCTGAAACGTTTCCACGCCATCCCTGGAGGCCCGCTTGAACCACCTGCTGACCCTGGCCGACGCCGTGGCCACGCATGCCCGCCTGAACCCGAACAAGCTCGGCGCGCGCGACTCGCATCGCGAACTCAGCTTCGCGTCATGGCACGAACGCGCCACCCGGCTGGCCAACGGCCTGCTCGGCCTCGGGCTGGAGAAGGGCGATCGCGTGGCGCTGCTGGCCTACAACTGCGTCGAGTGGATGGAGATCTACGCGGCGCTGGCCCGCGCCGGGCTGGTGGCCGTGCCGATCAACTTCCGCCTCACGGCGCCGGAGATCGCCTACATCGCGCAGCACAGCGAGGCGCGCGCCTTCATCGTGCAGGAGGATCTGGTCGAACGCGTCGAGCCGGCCCGGGCGGAACTGGCCATCGAGGCGCGGCGCTGGATCCGTTTCGGCGGCGCGGCCCCGTCGGGCTGGACGGCGTACGAGGCGCTGATCGCGGCGGCCGGCACGAAAGCGCCCGCCGTGCAGGTGCGGCCCGCCGACCCGAGCGCACTGATGTACACCTCGGGCACCACCGGCCGGCCCAAGGGCGCGATCCGCAGCCACGAAGGCAGCACGCTGATCGCGCTGGCCACCGCGCTGGAGATGGGGTTCGGCCGCGACGACACCGCGCTGCTGGTGATGCCGATGTGCCACGCCAACTCGCTGTACTTCAGCCACACCTTCACGCACCTGGGTGCGGCCTGCGTGATCGACGACCGCAAGAGCTTCGACGCCGAGGCGCTGCTGGCCACGCTGTCGCGCGAGCACATCACCTTCACCTCGCTGGTGCCGACGCACTACATCATGATGCTGGGCCTGCCCGAGGCCACCAAGGCGCGCTACGACGTCAGCGCGGTGCACAAGCTGATGGTCTCGTCGGCGCCGGTGCGCAAGGACACCAAGCTCGCGATCCTCGATCACTTCCGCAACGCGCAGCTGCACGAGCTCTACGGCTCCACCGAGGCCGGCTGGGTGACGCTGCTGCGCCCCGACGAGCAGATCGACCGGCTCGGCTCGGTGGGCCGCGAATGGGCGGGCTCCGGGCCGATCCGCATCCTCGACCCGGACGGCGAGGAAGTGCCCGACGGCGAGGTCGGCGAGCTCTACTCGCGCACGCCCTACGTGTTCGACGGCTACTGGAAGAACCCGCAGAAGACGGCGGAGGCCTTCCGCGGCGACTGGTGCTCGGTGGGCGACATGGCGCGGCGCGACGAGCACGGCTTCATCCACCTCGTCGACCGCAAGAGCAACATGATCATCAGCGGCGGCGAGAACATCTACCCGTCGGAGGTGGAGAGCGTGCTCGGCGCCCACCCGAAGGTGAAGGACGTGGCGGTGGTCGGCGTGCCGCACGACAAGTGGGGCGAGGCGGTGCAGGCGGTGATCGTGCTGCATGCGCAGGCGCAGGCCAGCGAGGCCGAGATCATCGACTGGTGCCGCGATCGCATGGCGGGCTACAAGCGGCCGCAGTCGATCCTCTTCGTCGACGACGCCGACATGCCGCGCACGGCCACCGGCAAGATCCTGCACCGCGTGCTGCGCGAGCGCATCGCGGCACGCTGAGGCCCTAGACTCCTGACTCCATGAAAGCCTTGTCCACCGCGCCCAATCTCGTCGAGCAGGTCCGCGACGCGTTGCTCGACGAGATCGCTTCCGGCCAGCTGGCGCCGGGCGACCGCATCATCCAGGAGCAGATCGCGCAGGCACTGGGTGTGTCGCGCCAGCCGGTGCAGCAGGCGCTGGCGCTGCTGCGCAACCAGGGCGTGCTGCACGACGCGCCGGGGCGCGGCCTGATCGTGGCACCGCTGGACCCGGGCCATGTGCAGCACATGTACGACATGCGCGCGGTGATCGAGGGCCTGGCCTGCCGGCGCGCTGCCGAGACCAACGCCGAGAAGGCCGCGAAGCTCGGCCCGGCGCTGATCGAGGCCGGGCGCAAGGCGATCGCCGGCGGTTCGGTGGCGAAGATGATCGCCGCCGACATGAAGTTCCACGAGTTCATCTACGGCCTGTCGGGCAATCCGCTGGTGGCGCCGTCGCTGGCCACGCACCTGACCTACACGCAGCGCGTGATGGGCGAGGTGCTGATCCGCGACGAGACGCCGCGCGACATCTGGAACCAGCACGCCGAGATCCTCGAGGCCATTGCCCGCGGTGACGGCGAGCGTGCCGAGTCGCTGGCCCGCGCGCACATCACGCAGGCGGCGGGATTCATGGTCGCGCGCCTGCGCGGCCAGGCCGCCGAGCGGGCAGTCGGCTAGCCGCAACTGGCAGCCGCGCGTGTCACCCGGGTGACACGCAGACGCGGGACGCGTCGGGGGAAACGCGATTGACTCGCGTCAAGGACGGCGCATGCTGCGAGTCCGCGCCCGCGCCTTCAGCTCACAACATCAACAAGCGGCGCGTCCAGGAGACATCGATGCACCGTTCCCCCTTGCGCCGCCTGGCGCTGGCCTGCGCCATGCTCGTGCCGCTCGCGGCCGCCGCCGACGGCGTGAGCATCCGCAACGTCGCCGGCGATCCGGCCGCCACCATCTTCCCGAGCGACCGCTTCACGGTGCGCGACTGGTCGAACACGACCTTCCGCCGTGTCGCGCTGCCCTTGCCCGATTGCGCCGTCCGGCCGAGCGACTGCGCCGACGTGGCCGTCATCAACACGCTCGACGGCTTCTCGACGCAGCCGCGTTTCACCGTGCCCTTCACCGGCGACATCGATCCGGCCACGGTCAACAGCAGCACGGTGTACCTGCTCAACCTGGGCGACACGCTGACGATGCGCGGTGTCGGCCAACGGGTCGGCATCAACCAGGTGCTGTGGGACCCGGCGACGAAGACGCTGGCCTTCGAGTCCGACGAACTGCTGCAGGAGCATTCGCGCTACGTGCTGATCGTCACCGACGGCGTTCGCGACGGCCGCGGCAAGCGCATCCAGGCCGCGCGCGACGATGACGATGACGACCGCGGCGCACGTGGGCGCGGTCACTCGGAGTACGCCCGCGACCTTCGCGACGCGAAACGTCACGGAGAACGCGGCCGCGACCGCGTGGTGGCCGCCTCGCTGTTCACCACCCAGAGCACCACCGCCGACCTGGCCAAGATCTCGCGCCAGATCAAGGCCTCGACGCCGGCACCGGTGGACTTCATGGCCGGTGCCGATGCGACCGGCGCCGTGCGCTCGGTGTTCCCGCTGGCCCAGGTGCAGGGCATCCAGTTCGCGCGCCAGACCGGTGCCGCACCGGTCTTCAGCACCGGCTTCCTGGCCACCCCGGCGCTGGGCGTGGTGCCGGGTGCCGTGGCGCAGGTCGCCTACGGCAAGTTCCGCTCGCCCGACTACCAGACGGCGCAGAAATACATCCCCGCCACCGGCACGCTCAGCGGCCAGCCGCTGCCGCAGGGCAGCAACGAGCTGATGCTGCAGCTGTTCGTGCCCGCCGGCGCCAGGCCGGCCGGCGGCTGGCCGGTGGCGATCTTCGGCCACGGCTTCACCGACAGCATGTACGGTGCGCCGTGGGCCGTGGCCTCGGTGCTCGCCTCGCGCGGCATCGCCACGCTGTCGATCAACGTCGTCGGCCATGGTGGCGGGCCGCTGGGCACGCTGACCGTGCTGCGCAATGGCGCCACGCCAGTGGTGGTGAACGCCGGCGGTCGCGGCTTCGACCAGGATGGCAACGGCACGATCGACAGCACCGAAGGCGTGAACGCGGCAGCGCCGCGCACCGTGATCGGCAGCCGCGACGGCCTGCGCCAGACCGTGGTCGACCTGATGCAGCTGGTGCGCGAGGTCGAGGTGGGCATGGACGTCGACGGAGACGGCACGGCCGATCTGGATGCGCAGCGCATCTACTACGCGGGCCAGTCCTTCGGCGGCATCTACGGCACCATCTTCATGGGTGTCGAGCCGTCGATCAAGGCCGGCGTGCCCAACGTGCCGGGCGGCTCGATCACCGAGATCGCGCGGCTGGGTGCGTTCCGGCCGCTGACCGGCATCGCGCTGATCTCGCGGCTGCCTTCGCTGATCAACGTGAGCCCGAATCCGAGCGGCATCGAGTTCAACGAGAACATGCCGCTGCGCAACGAGCCGCCGCGCATCAACAGCGTGGCCGGCGCGATGGCGATCCAGCAGCTGCTCGACCGCAACGAGTGGGTGCAGCAGTCGGGCAACCCGGTGTCGTATGCCGAGCGCATCCGCAAGAACCCGCTGCCGGGCCACGCGGCCAAACCGGTGCTGATCCAGTTCGCCAAGGGTGACTTCACCGTGCCCAACCCGACCAGCACGGCGATCCTGCGCGCCGGCGACCTGGCCGACCGCGCGGTGTTCTTCCGCAACGACCTGGCGGTGGCTGCGAATGCCGGCGTGCCGAAGAACCCGCATACCTTCCTGACCAACATCAGTGTGCCCGCCGCCGCGGGTTATGCGGTGCTGGCCCAGCAGCAGATCGCGGTGTTCTTCGCCAGCCACGGCGCGACCGTGATCGACCCCGACGGTGCCGGGCCGTTCTTCGAGGTGCCGATCACGCTGCCGCTGCCCGAAGGGCTGAACTACCTGCCGTGAGCGTGCATCCGGAATCGATCGGCCGGCGTATGCGTACACGGCAGGTCGATCGATTTCGACCATCCCAGGAGACAGGCATGCGCAAGACGACGAAACACATGACCGCGCTCGGCGCGCTGCTGGCCGCCGGTGGCGCGACCTGGGCGGTGGCGCAGGCGCTGGTGCCGGCCGGGCCGAACAAGCTCAAGTTCCCGGAGGGCTGGGACAAGGGCGTCATGTACGCCACCGTCGACCGGCCCGACACCAAGCAGTACCGCGAGTTCTACACCAGCGCCGAGGCCGTGAAGGCGGCGCGCGAGGGCCAGCCGATCCCCGACGGCACGGTGATCACGCTGGCGGCGTATGCGGCCAGGCTCGACGCCGAGGGCAAGCCCGTGAAGGACGCCAACGGGCGCTTCGTGAAGGACAAGCTGGTCGCCGTGAACTCGATGCAGAAGAAGAAGGGCTGGGGCGAGGATATTCCCGCGGCCATCCGCAACGGCGACTGGATCTACCAGTCGTTCACGCCGGATGGGCAGCCCAACGAGAAGGCGAACCTCGCGGCCTGCTACCAGTGCCACCTGCCGTTCGCCAAGGACGACTACCTCACCAACCTGGCCAAGCTGGCGGGCCGGTTCCCGTCGCAGGCGGTGGTGTCTTCCAAGGGCGGCGCCACCGAGGTGGCGATCAGCGGCTTCTCGTTCGGGCCGGGCACCCTGAAGGTCAACGCGGGCCAGAGCGTCACCTGGGTGAACGGCGACGACACGCCGCACCAGATCAGCATCGTCGGCGGCACGCAGCGCAGCGAGCTCATGCTCAAGGGCCAGAGTGCCACGCTGCAGTTCGATGCAGCCGGCAACATCGCCTATGTCTGCGGGCTGCACCCCACGATGAAGGGCACGATCGAGGTGGCTGCCAGGCCCTGAGGGCCAAGCTGCGCTAACCTCGGGGCGTGTTCAGCGCCTTCGAAAAGTTCGTCCACCCGTACCCCGACGCCGAGCCGGTCACGCCGCCGAAGGGCCTGTTCGCCTTCGTCTGGCACTGCACGAAGGGCATGCGGCCCTACATCGCCGGCATGACGCTGGCCACGGCGGTGATCGGCGCCTTCGAGGCGCTGCTGTTCAGCTTCCTCGGCAAGGTGGTGGACTGGCTGGCGCTCGTCGCGCCGGGCCAGTTGTGGGCCGAGCACGGCCGCACACTGCTGATGCTGTGCGGCGTGCTCGCCGGCAGCCTGCTGCTGGTGGCGCTGCAGTCGCTGCTCAAGCAGCAGTCGCTGGCGGGCAACTTCCCGATGCGGCTGCGCTGGAACTTCCATCGCCTGATGCTGGCGCAGAGCATGGGCTTCTACCAGGACGAGTTCGCCGGGCGCATCGCCACCAAGGTGATGCAGACGGCGCTGGCGGTGCGCGACACGGTGATGGTGATCACCGACATCCTGGTCTTCGTGCTCATCTACTTCATCACCATGGTGGCGGTGGTGGGCGCCTTCGACGTCTGGATGCTCGCGCCCTTCGTCGGCTGGGTGGCGCTGTACGTCGTGGCGCTGGTCTACTTCGTGCCGCGCCTGGGCAAGGTGGCGCAGGCGCAGGCCGACGCGCGCTCGCTGATGACCGGGCGCATCACCGACGCCTACACCAACATCGCCACCGTCAAGCTGTTCTCGCACGCACGCCGCGAGGCGGGCTACGCGCGTTCGGCGATGCAGGAGTTCCTCGCCACGGTGTACGGGCAGATGCGGCTGGTGACCGGCTTCGAGGTCGTCAACCACACGCTGAGCATGCTGCTGGTGGCCAGCACCACCGGCATGGCGCTGTGGCTGTGGACGCAGGGCCAGGTGGGCATCGGCGCGATCGCCGCGGCCACCGCGATGTCGCTGCGCCTGAACGGCATTTCGCACTGGATCATGTGGGAAATGGCCTCGCTGTTCGAGCACATCGGCACGGTGCAGGACGGCATCAACACGCTGGCCCGGCCGCACCTGGTGGTGGACCGGCCGGATGCGAAGCCGCTGGCCGTGCCGCGCGGCGAGATCCGCTTCGAGGCGGTCGACTTCTCGTACGGCCGTGACGCCGGCAGCGCGCCTCGGGTGATCGAGAAACTCTCGCTGCACATCCGCCCGGGCGAGAAGATCGGCCTGGTCGGCCGCTCCGGTGCGGGCAAGTCGACCATCGTCAACCTGCTGCTGCGCTTCTACGACCTCGAATCGGGGCGCATCCTGATCGACGGGCAGGACATCGCGCTCGTCACGCAGGACTCGCTGCGCGCGCAGGTCGGCATGGTCACGCAGGACACCTCGCTGCTGCACCGCTCGGTGCGCGACAACATCCTCTACGGCCGCCCTGATGCCGACGACGCGCAGATGATCGCCGCCGCGCGGCGCGCCGAGGCCCACGAGTTCGTGCAGGGACTGAGCGATCCGAAAGGCCGCATCGGCTACGACGCCCATGTCGGCGAGCGCGGCGTGAAGCTCTCCGGTGGCCAGCGTCAGCGCATCGCCATCGCCCGCGTGATGCTCAAGGACGCGCCCATCCTGCTGCTCGACGAGGCCACCAGCGCGCTCGACAGCGAGGTCGAAGCCGCCATCCAGGCCAGCCTGTACCGGCTCATGGAAGGCAAGACCGTGGTGGCGATCGCGCACCGGCTGTCGACCATCGCAGCGATGGACCGCCTCATCGTGCTCGACAAGGGCCGCGTCGTCGAAGAGGGCGACCACCGCAGCCTGCTCGCGCACGGCGGCATCTACGCCCGGCTGTGGGAACACCAGAGCGGCGGATTCCTCGGCGAGGACGCCGACGACGAGAGCGTCACGCCGGCGGATCTGGCCACGCCGGCCTGAGCCGCCAGGCGCCGAGGTAGGGATTCGCCGCGGGCTGGCGCCCGGGCACAGTGGCGCTCCCCTGCGCTCCGAGTCCTCCCGATGGCCACCATGTCCTACCGCTTCACGCCGCCGCCGGCGCCGGCCGTGGACGCCCGGGCGCGCATCGCGGTGTTCGGCGCGGCCGGGGCCACCGGGCAGCATGCGGTGCGGCATGCGCTGGCGGCGGGCCACCGGGTCAGCGCCTTCCTGACCGACCCGACGCACCTGCCCCTGTCGCACGAGGCGCTGCGCCTCGTGCAGGCCGATCCGCTGGTGCCGCAGAGCCTGCAAGGCCTGCTCGATGGCCACGACGCCGTGCTGTGCCTCGTCGGCCACAAGCCCGAATCGCTGCAGCAGCCCGACGCCGCCGCTCCTCGCCAGCCGCCGCTGGCGGCGCTGGCCACGCGCCACCTGGTGGCGGCGATGGCGGAGGCCGGCGTGAACCGCATGGTGCTGCTCGGCGCCGCGGGGGTCGGCAATTCGGTCGCGGCTGGCCCGCTGGGCCTGGGGCGCTGGCTGCAGCGGCTGATGCCCGAGGTGATGGCGGACAAGGAGCGCCAGGAGGCGCTGGTGCGCGGCAGTTCGCTGCGCTGGACGGTGCTGCGCCCGGCGCGCTTCAGCCACGCGCCCGGCGGCAGACCGGTGCAGGTCGGCGAGAACCTGCGCTGGGGCTGGCGCGGCATCCCGCGCGAGGACGTGGCCGCGCTGATGGTGCGGCTGATCGACGACACCTCGGCGATCGGCAAGGTGCTGACGGTGGCGTGAAGGGCGAAAGTAGGGGGATCTCCCTCCCGTGTCGGCGGGAGGCGCTGTCAGCGCGTTTCCTACACGATGCAGCGATGCAGGCGTACAGCGGTTCGCGGTGGTCGCCCATGGCGACGCCTGTCGCGGCTGCCTACGCTTGCATCGTGTGAACCGTAGTCGTTGCAGGAGACCGCAACATGGATACCGCCTCGATGCCCCTGGTCAGACAGCTCGCCTTCGAACTGCGATTCCAGTCGCTGTTCAACGAAGGGCGTGCGCTGACCTTCCCCTGCGATGCGCAGGGTCATGTCGACATGGATGCGCTGAGCACCCGTGCCCGCGACAACTACCTCTACGCACGCACGGTGGTGGGCCGCGAGTTCGCCACCCCGGCCGTGCAGCCCTGCCGGCTGCAGTAGTGCCGTAGATCAGCGCGCCAGCCGCGCCTCGAGCTTGCCCAGCAGCTCGATGATCTGCGGCCCGAGCGTGGCCTGTCCGGCCGCGACGCGGCCCCGGATGCGCGCCACCGAGGCACGGGCCTCGCCACGCTGGGCCGGCGTCCAGGCCGACAGCTCGCTCTCCACCAGGAAGGTCAGCACGTTCACACGGCCCTCCTTCGACAGGCGCTGGAACGACGCCTCCGACAACTGATCCAGTGCCAGCTCCACCGCCAGCGTCGACTGGCGATGTTCGGCGAGCAGCCGCGCCGTGGCCGACTTGCGCTGCGCCATCTCGCTGTCGTTCATCTGGGCGACGAGTGCGGCGATGCGTGCGCGGTCGACGGGTGGCGCGGGCGGCGCCGGGTCCGGGCGCATCAGGTACCACCCAGCGGCCGCCGCGACGGGCAGCAGCGCGGCGAGCAGGAACCACCACCCGCGGCGACGGGGCGGTGGCACAGACTCCGGGCTCGTGGCAGCAGCCGGTGCCGGCGCAGCCCCGCCCATGTGGGCCGACAGCGCCTGCGCGAGCACCTGCACGTCCGACGGCCAGCGCGCGTGGCTGAGCTCCACGGCATTGCGCCAGGCCAGGTCGGCCAGGTCCGCGGGCAACTGGGCGGCCGCGGGCATCTTCGCGCCCTGCACGAGCACCGGCACGACGGGAATGTCGCGTTGCAGTGCCGAGGCGATCTCCAGCCGCACGAAGTCGCCGGCATCGTCGATGCGTCGCGCCCCGCCGCTGGCGTCGAGCCAGCGCGGGCCGATCATCGCCAGCAGCACGCTGCAGCGCGCCACGTTGGCGTCGATCGCCTTGCGGAAGTCCTGCCCGGGCTCGATCGCGCTGACGTCGAAGAACACCGCCTGCCGGCCGAAGCGCTCGACCAGGTCTTCGTAGAGCCGGCCGGCATGGCCCTCGGTGTCGTCGCGTCGGTAGCTGATGAAGATGGCGCCCATGATCTTCCGCGTGGCGTCGCGAGACTCAGGCCGGCTTGCGCAGTTCGGCCAGGAGCTGCGCCGTGGCACGGCTCAGCCGGCTGTCCTGCTTCTCGGCCAGGAATTGCCTGTGCAGCACCTCCAGCTCGCTGCGTGCGATGTCCCTCTGGCCGACACGAGAGCGCAGCAGGGCCAGCGTGAATCGGTGCAGCGGCTGGCGGTCGGCCACCGTCTGCGTCGCCGGGTACAGCCACTCGAAGGTGGCCAGCGCACTCTCGGGCGGCAGGCGGCTCAGCACGTCGTCGCGCTCCTGGGGCTGGGTCAGCGGGCCGTCGACCAGGTAACGCCACAGCCGGTCGCGCTGCGTGGCGTCGGGTGTTTCGCCCGCCACGCGCATCTGGTCGGCCACCACGAGCGCATAGCCGTAGTGCGCGCCGCGGTTGTAGGCCACCGAGAACTGCATGCTGCGCAGCCAGGGGCGGTCGCGCGTGCTCTTCGCTGCTTCGGCGAAGTGCCCGAGCACCGGTTCGTTCAGCTCACGGGTGGTCCAGGCGAGGTTGTGCGCCCACATCGCATGGGCGTAGACGTTGCCCGGGTCGTCGGCGAGTGCGGCCTTGAACATCGGCACCGGGTCGGGTGCGCCCCCGCCGTCGCGGCTGCGCAGGAAGTCGGCCCAGCCCAGGTGGGCCGCGAGGTCGCCGCGGTGCTCGCCGCGCGACAGCGCCAGCCCCTGGGCGAGCACCGGCTGCACCTGTTCGACGAGCTCGGAGAAGGTCTGCTTCTCACCGACGACGCGCATCTCGCGCAGCCAGCGCATGCCGCAGTCCTCGCGGGCCAGGCGCACCGCCTCGTCGCCGGGTCGCGAGGCGGCCACCGCGCTGAACTGCTTCCAGGCCACCGCGTGGCTGCCAGCCTCGCACAGCTGCACCGCCGCCGCCAGTTCGGCAGCCTGCAGCTCCAGGCGCGCCTTCTCGCGGGCGCGCTGTTCCTGCAGGTGCTGGTAGCCGTACAGGCCGGCGCCGATGGCCAGCAACACGATGCCTGCGGCGCCGATCAGCGCGCGCAGCGGCACGCCGCGGCGCATGCGGGCCACCGCGGCCACGGTCTCGGCGACCATGTCCCCTCGCGGCTGCAGCAGCGTCACCGAGCGCAGGTAGGGCGGGATGGTGTCGATCGGCGTCGGCGCCACCACCACCGGCAGCACGCGGCCGCCCGGCACGCGCCAGCGCCGCTGGGCGGTGTCGAGTTCGGTCAGGGCGTAGCTGCCCGGGGCCACCGAGCGCGGCGTGATGAAGAAGACCATCGCGTCGGCGTTCGTGATCGCCTCGCGCAGCGCTTCGTGGTACGGCTCGCCCTCCTTCAGTTCGGAGCGGTCGGTGAACACCTCGTGGCCCTCGGCCTCGAGGGCCAGGCGCAGGCGTTCCGCCAGGTCTTTCTGATCGGAGGGGTAGGAGATGAACAGCTTCAAGCGGCGGCTCCGTGCGGCGAGCGATTGTTGTGCCGATCCACCGGCGGTGCAATGCAGTGCGGCTACGATGCGCGCTGCCGCCGACGGCGCCCATCCCTATCACCCGCATTGCCCATCGCATGGCCAGCAGCCTCCTCGCATTGCTCGACGACATCGCCACCGTCCTGGACGACGTGGCCATCCTGTCCAAGGTGGCGGCCAAGAAAACGGCCGGCGTGCTCGGCGACGACCTGGCGCTGAACGCGCAGCAGGTGGCCGGCGTCAGTGCGGAGCGCGAGCTGCCGGTGGTCTGGGCGGTGGCCAAGGGCTCCTTCCTCAACAAGGCGATCCTGGTGCCCGCGGCGCTGGCCATCAGCACCTTCGCGCCCATGCTGGTGACGCCGCTGCTGATGATCGGCGGCGCCTTCCTGTGCTTCGAGGGCGTCGAGAAACTGGCCCACAAGTTCATGCACGACGCCGCGGCAGAGGCTGCGCGCCGCGAAGAACTGGCCCGTGCGCTGGCCGATCCGGCGATCGACCTGGTCGCCATCGAGAAGGACAAGATCAAGGGCGCGGTGCGCACCGACTTCATCCTGTCGGCCGAGATCATCGCGATCACGCTGGGCACCGTGGCCAACCAGCCGTTCACCACGCAAGCCGCGGTGCTGGCGGGCATCGCGGTGGTGATGACCGTGGGCGTGTATGGCGTGGTGGCCGGGATCGTCAAGCTCGACGATGCGGGCCTGTGGCTGAGCCGTCGCGACGGTGCCTTCGCGCAGGCCGTTGGCCGCGGCATCGTGCGCGCCGCGCCCTGGCTGATGAAGGGCCTGTCGATCGCCGGCACGGCGGCGATGTTTCTCGTCGGCGGGGGCATCCTCGTGCACGGCGTGCCGCCGCTGCACCATGCGATCCAGGCCTGGGCCGAGGGCCTGGGCTCGCTGGCCGCGGCCACCCTGCCGACGCTGGCCGATGCCGTGCTGGGCATCGTGGCCGGCGCCATCGTGCTGGCCGCAGTGATGCTGATCCAGCGACTGCGCGGCAAGCCGGCGTGAACTGCGACACGCCTGCGGCCGGCGCCGCGGGCGGGCTGCGGGCGCGGCGGAATAATGTGCGGATCGCCAACCGTCGCAGCGAACGACACCGGAGGAGACCCCCATGAATCGCAGCCCTGTCACGCCGACTTCGCGCCTGGCCGCCGTCCTGCTCGCCCTCGGGCTGGCCGCGGGCGCCGCGCTGGCCGCGCCCACCTCGACCAAGTTCGACCCGGCGCTGGACGTGCAGGGCACCAAATTGCAGCTCAACGGCACCGGCACGCGCTACCGCGCGATCTTCAAGGTGTACGACATGGGCCTGTACACGACGAAGAAGGTTTCCACCTCGGCCGAAGTGATCGCGCTGCCGGGCCCGAAGCGGCTGCAGTTCACCGCCTTGCGCGAGCTGCCGGGCACCGACCTGGGCCGCCTGTTCCTCAAGGGCATGGGCGACAACTCGAGCAAGGAGCAGGTGCAAAGGCATGCGCTGTCCAGCGCGCGGCTGATCGAGGTGTTCTCCGGGCGCTCGAAGATGCTGCCCGGCGAATCCTTCGCGATGGAGTACGTGCCGGGCAAGGGCACGATCTTCTACATCCTCGGCAAGCCGCAGGGCAACCCGGTGGGCGACGACGAGTTCTTCGCCATGGTGCTGAAGATCTGGTTCGGCGAATCGCCCGCCGACCTGCAGTTGCGTGACGCGCTGCTCGGCCTGGAATAGGCGCGCCCTCGCGGGCTCAAGTTACGGCCGCCCCGGCCGACAACAGGGTCGGAGGACCATCATGAGCCCGATCTCGTCGACCGCCCTGTCCGGGCTGAACGCCGCATCGCTGCAGCTGCAGAGCTCGGCGCACAACATCGCCAACACGCAGACGCCGGGCTTCCGGCGCCAGCAGGTGCTGCAAAGCGCCGAGCCGGCCGGCGGCGTGCGCGCCGAGCTGACTCAGGCCGCCGTGCCGGGCGAGGCGATGGCCGAGGACATCGTCAACCAGATGCAGGCCAGCACCGTCTACCGCGCCAACCTGCAGACGCTGCGCGTGCAGCGAGACATGCTGGGCAGCCTGCTCGACGTGCAGGCCTGATCGACCCGCTCAGCGCACCGGCGCGCTGTACAGCCACAGCAGCAGCGCGAGCCAGTGGGCCGCCACCGTGCCCCAGTAGACCTGGCGGAACGCTTCCTTCGACGACTTGTGGCGCAGCAGACGCTGCGCCAGCCAGGCACCCGGCCAGCCGCCGGCCAGGCTGGCCACGTGCAGCACGCTCTCCGGCAGGCGCCAGGCGCCACGCTGGGCGGCGAACTTGTCGCGCCAGTAGAGGTAGAAGGTCAGCACGCTGAGCAGCGGCGCGGCCAGGACCACCGGCACCGGCACGCGCTGCGACCAGGCCGACCAGATCAGCAGCGCCAGATAGGCCGGCACCAGCAGCAGCATGGCGCGCATCTCGGCCACCACGTGCGGCGGTGGCGGGGCGCGACGCCGGCCGGCGGATCGGCCGGGGGCCTCGACGGCGGGCGGCTCGGGCCGGCGCGGATCGACGTAGTCCAGCGGCATCACCGCCATCGCGCGCGGCCCCTTGCCGCCCACGTGGATCTCCTCGAATCGAACCTGCAGGCCTTCGGTCGGCGAGGTGCTGCCGCCGCGGTAGTCGCGGATGTGGAAGAACACGTCGGTCTCGGTGGCCGGGCTGCGCACGAAGCCGAAGCCCCGGTCGGCGTCCCAGCGAACGATGGTGCCTTGTCGGTTCATGGGGGCGCCGTCCGGTCCGCGCTCAGCGAGCGCCGATCTCGAGCAGCTCGACCTCGAAGAACAAGGTGGCGTTGGGCGGGATCAGGCCGTTGCCGGCGCCGCGCTCGCCGTAGGCGATGGGGCCGGGGCAGGTGAGCTTGGCCTTGCCGCCCACCTTCATGCGCTGGACGCCTTCGGTCCAGCACTTGATGACGCGGTCGAGCGGGAAGCTCGCGGGCTGGCCGCGTTTGTAGGAACTGTCGAATTCGCGTCCGTCGCTCAGCGTGCCGCGGTAGTGCACCTTGACGAGGTCGGTGGCCGCCGGGCTGGCGCCCTGGCCGTCCTGCAGCGAGCGGTACACCAGACCGCTGGCCGTGACCACGGCGCCGGGCTCCTTGGCCGAGGCAGCGGCGGCCGCGTCGCCCTGCGCAAACGCGCCGGGCAGGGCGGCCAGGGTCAGGAGCAGGGCACAGATCGACGGCTTCAGCACGGGCTTCCTCTCGGCGGTGGATGGAGCGCCGATCCTAGCGAGCCCGCCGCGCGGTGGCTGTACCCGGTTGTTGCTTGCGCCGAGCCGCTCAGCGCCGCGCCGCAGGGTGCGGCGCCAGCGCGTCGAGGTCGTCGAAGTAGTCCGAGGACACCGGCTCCAACTGCGGCCCGAGCACCAGGTCGTGGCGGTCGGCAGGCACCTCCACCGCCTCGGCCACCGGCAGCAGCCGTTTACCGGCCGGGCCGATGATCTCTTCCTCGGCTTCGGCCGCCTGCTCCTTGAAGAGCGCACGCACTTCGGCCACGCTCGGCAGCACATCGGCATTCCAGTGGATCACACGCACGCCCGCGGCCTCGAGCACCTGGCTCATGCGTTCGTGGCGCCGCTGGCTGCGCTCGGATTGCGCCGCGGTGCGCACGTCGACCACGGCGATCACGCGCGAACTCTTGTCGCACACCAGCAGGTCCACGCTGAGTCGGCCCACGCGGGTCAGCCAGTCGCTGTAGGAATGCCGCGTCGGCACGCTGATGAAGCGCGCCAAGGGCACCTGGGCCAGCACCAGCTTGCTGGGCAGCGCCTTGCGCATCAGGTCGTAGGCCTTGCGCTCGGGCAAGGTGAGCACGCGCACGGCCTGCGGCTTCCACGACTGCACGGTGTCCAGGTGCTCCTCGGCGGGCTTGCGCAGCGTGCCGCCGCGGCGGCGCGCCCACAGCCAGGTGAGCAGCAAGGCCGAGATCATCAGTGCGGCAAGGGAGGTGATTTCGAACTGTTCCACGGCGGCCTCGGCGGATGGGCGATGTGCACAGGCTATCGCCGAGCGCGCCCGCGTGGTCGCTCGAACAGCGGCAGGATTTCACGCCTGACGGCCGCTGTGCAGGCTCAGCGCGGCGCGGGTGCGGGCGTTGCAAATCGTTGCGCGAACCAGTGATCGAGCAGTCGCTTTTCATGACGCAGCGGATCACCTTCGCCGCGTTCCAGCGCCTGATGGGGCCGCAGGCTGCCGGCGTCGAACAGCGTCTCGTGGCCGGAGGAGATCACCCGTGACGCGTCGCTGAGCGTGTAGCGCAGCTCGATGTGCGGCCCGTCGGCGCCGCCGCGCAGCACGCGGACTTCGGTGCCGGCCGGGTGCGCCGCCAGCCTCGGCGTGCCCGCCAGGTCGAGGTCGATCAGCTCGATGCGCAGGCTGCGCTCGTTGCCCAGGCTGCGCTGGCCCAGCGACTTCAGGTGCTCGGCCAGGGCCGCCAGGCGTTGCTGCCGCTCGTGCGGCGTGCTGCCCGCATCGGTGAAGCTGGCCTGCGCGTCGAAGCTCACGTCGACCTGGCCGGCCTGCGCTGCCGCGGTGGCGAGGCCATATAGCAGGGCGGCGAGGATGGGGCGGATCGGACGAGGCATGGCATCTCCCGCGAGTCGAGGTTCGTCGGCATTGGATGCCTGCATGCGCTACCGGGTTCCGCTGCGTGCAAAAGCGCCACGAAACGGGACTATTTCGTGGAACCGCGCCGACGGGAGCGCGGAATCGGCCCGTGGCGTGGCAGTCTCGCAGCTCGGAACATCCGGCCTCGCCATGCCCTCGCTCAAGCCCCCGCCCGCCTCGACCGTTCGATCCTCCCGCGCCGCCAAGAAGTCGGGTGGCCCGGTGACCTGGGTGCGCGACCTGCTCAAGCGGCCCCTGAAGGTGGAGCGGCGCGGTGCCCAGCTGCATCTGGTGCTGGGCGAGAAGCCGCCGGAGCCGCCGGCGCCGTCCGTGGCACCGAGCTCGGGCGAGGCCTTGCGCCTTGGCCACGAAGCCTTGCGCGCACTGCTGCGCCGCCACCCCGAAACCCGCCACCTGATGCGCCACCTCGGCTTCATCGAGCAGCAGCTGGGCCGTTCGGGCTCGCGCGCGCTCAAGCACGACATTCCGGTGCCGGTGCTGCGCAAGGGCCTGGAACAGCTCGACCTGCTGATGCGCGGCGACACGTCCGAGCCGCTGGCCGAGCTGCGCGCGCGCATCGACGCCGCGGCGCGCTCGCGCGGCAGCGCTGCCCGCCCGCGCGCCGACGACGTGCAGGTCTCCGAAGCCTCGCACTCGCTGTTCGACGAGATGGAGCGCAGCTGGACCGGCCAGATGCCCTTGTCGGTGACCAAGACCGACGACAGCCGCTGACTGGAGTAAGGTAGGCGGGCATCGCGCCGACTGCGCGAGGGAGATCGCCATGAGACGCTGCCTGGCCCTGCTGACCGCGCTGCTGCTGTCGGCCTGTTCGACCGCGCCGCTGGTGCCCACCGGCACCGTGTTCGACGACGGCCTGTTCGCTGCCCCCTCGCAGCCGGTCGATCGTTCGCAGGTGTTCGCGATCTCCGAGTCGATGAAGCGCTACCTCGAGGTCGATCTGGCCGCCGAGGTGCGCAGCAAGGGCGAGCGCGCCGCGCTGGCGGAGGCGCTCTCTCGCCGCGAGCGGCTGCGCCTGGAGTACGACACCGCCACCACGCGCACTGCCGCGCAGGCCTTCGACGCGCGAGCCGGCAACTGCCTGTCGCTGGTGATCATGACGTCGGCGCTGGCACGCCACCTGGGCATGCCGGTGCAGTACCACAGCGTGTTCGTCGAGGAAACCTGGGGTCGCGCGGGCAACCTGCTGGTCTCCAGCGGCCACGTCAACCTGACGCTGAACAACCGCCTGGGTGGGGGCAGCAACGTGCGCTTCGACGCGGTGGCGGCGGTGACCATCGACTTCGATCCGCCCCTGCCCGGCCAGCGCCAGCATTCGCGGGTGATCGGCGAAAGCACGGTGATGGCGATGTTCATGAACAACCGGTCCGCCGAAAGCCTGGCCGCGGGCCAGGTCGACGACGCCTACTGGTGGTCGCGTGCCGCCGTCGAGGCCGAGCCGACCTTCCTGACCGCCTACAACACGCTGGCCGTCGTCTACCTGCGGCGCGGTGCGCTGCTGCAGGCGGAGCGCGTGCTGACGCAGTTGCTCGCGCTGGAGCCCGCCAATGCGGCGGCGCTGTCCAACCTGGCGAGCGTCTACACCCGGCAGGGCCGGCTGGCCGACGCGCAGGCGACGCAGCAGCGGCTGGCGGGCATCGAGCCGGCGCCGCCCTTCCACTACTTCCACCGCGGGCTCGAGGCGCTCAAGCAGCGCGACTATGCGCAGGCGAAGACGCTGTTCCAGAAGGAAGTGTCGCGCTCCGCCTACTACCACGAGTTCCACTTCGGGCTGGCGATGGCGCTGCTCGGGCTGGGCGAGTTCGACGAGGCCCGCCGCCAGCTCGCGCTGGCCAAGGCCTCGAGCACGCGGGCGGCCGACCGCGAGCTCTATGCCGGCAAGCTCGAGCGCATGAAGGAGCTGCGCGTCCAGTGAAGGCGGGCCTGCATCACGCCAGCCCCCACTGCCACAGCATGTAGGCGAGCACCTCGGCCCGTTCCTTCAGCGCGTCGTAGCGGCCCGACGCGCCGCCATGGCCGGCGTCCATGTTGATGGACAGCAGCACCGGGTGCGCGTCGGTCTTCAGCGTGCGCAGCCGCGCCGCGTACTTGGCGGCCTCCCAGCAGGGCACCTGGCTGTCGTTCAGGCTGGTGCGCAGGTACATCGCCGGGTAGGCGGTGCGGCGCAGGTTGTCGTAGGGCGAGTAGCGGCGCATGGTCTCGTAGTCGGCGCGTTCCTTCGGGTTGCCCCATTCGAGAAACTCGCCGACGGTCAGGGGCAGCGTCTCGTCGAGCATGGTGTTGATCACGTCGACGAAGGGCACCTCCGCCACCACCGCGCGGAACAGTTCCGGCCGCAGGTTCGCCGCCGCCGCCACCAGCAGCCCGCCGGCGCTGCCGCCCTCGATGATGAGCTTGTCCGGCGCCGTCCAGCGGCGGTCGACCAGCGCCTGCGCGCAGGCCACGAAGTCGCTGAAGCTGTTGGCCTTCTTCGCCAGCTTGCCCTCGTCGTACCAGAGCCGGCCGCGGTCGCCGCCACCGCGCACGTGGGCGACGGCGAACACCACGCCGCGGTCGAGCAGGCTCAGGCGCGACGAGGAGAAGTACACGTCGCTGGCGAAGCCGTAGGCGCCGTAGCCATACATCAGCAGCGGCTGGGGTTCGCCGACGCGCCGGTCACGCCGGTAGACCAGCGAGACGGGCACCTCGGTGCCGTCGTCGGCGCGCGCCATGAACTGCTCGCTCGCGTAGAGCCCGGGGTCGTAGCCGCCGAGCACCGGCTGGCGCTTGAGCAGCCTGCGCTCGCCGCTGGCCATGTCGAGGTCGAACACCGAGTGCGGCGTCACCAGCGAGGTGTACTCGAAGCGGAAGACGTCGGTGTCGAACTCCTCGTTGACGTCGCCCTCGGCCGTGTAGACGCTCTCGTCGAAAGGCACGTACCACGAGCCGCCGCTGGCGAGATCCCACACGCGAAGCTTGAGCACGCCGCGGTCGCGCTCCTGCACCACCATGTGGCGGGCGAACAGGTCGACGTCTTCCAGCATCACGTCGTCGCGGTGCGCGATCAACTCGCGGGCATGCTCCAGCGAGGGGTTCTCGGCCGAGGTCTCGACGAGGCGGAAGTTTCGCCCGCGGTCGTTGACGAGCAGGTAGAAACGGCCCTCGCGGTGGTCCAGCGACAGCTCGATGCCCGTGCGCCGCGGCAGCACGGCGCGCGGCGCGGCCTGCGGGTCGTCGGCGTCGATCACCCACAGCGCGCTGGTGTCCTTGCTCGTGGAGGAGATCACCAGCCAGCGGTCGTCGCGCGTCTTGCCCAGGTCGAGCCAGAACAGCTCGTCGGGTTCCTCGAGCACCAGTTCGTCGGCGCCGGCCTGGCCGAGCCGGTGCCGCCACAGCCGGTGCGTGCGCCGCGCCTCGTCCTTGCTCAGGTAGTAGAGGGTGCGGCTGTCGTTGGCCCAGGCGGCGCCTTCGGTCTTCTCGATCGCCAGCGGCAGGTCGCTGCCCGTCGCCAGGTCGCGCACCCGCAGCGTGTAGTCGAGCGCGCCGGTCTCGTCGAGCGAATAGGCCAGCAGCGTCGCGTCGGGGCTGACTTCCAGCGCGCCGAGTTGCAGGAAGGGCTTGCCCTCGGCGAGCTGGTTCAGGTCGAGCAGGCGTTCCTCGGGCGCGCCCGGGGCGTCGCGGCGGCGCAGGACGATCGGGTACTGGCGGCCCTTCTCGGTGCGGCTCCACTGCCACCAGCCGTTCTTGCGCCAGGGCGGCTCGTCGTCGTCTTCCTGGATGCGCGCCAGCATCTCCGCATAGAGGCGATCCTTCAGCCCGTCCAGCGGTGCCAGCCAGGCGCGCGCATGGGCATTCTCGGCGTGCAGGTGGGCCAGCACCTCCGGGTTGTCGATCTCGCGCAGCCAGTGCCAGTCGTCGATGCGGGTCTCGCCGTGCAGGGACACGTCGTGCGGGCGCCGTGCGGCGATCGGTGGCGGAAGGCTCATGCACCCGAGCATACGGCGGCGCGGACGTGGCATGCTCGCGGCCCATGTCCGATCCCCGCTGCGGCCCGCAACGCATCGTCTGCCTGACCGAGGAGACCACCGAGTGGCTCTACCTGCTCGGTCAGGAGTCGCGCATCGTCGGCATCTCCGGCTACACCGTGCGGCCGCGCCGCGCTCGGCAGGAGAAGCCGCGCGTGTCGGCCTTCCTCGACGGCAGGATCGACCGCATCGTCGCGCTCGAGCCCGACCTGGTGATCGGCTTCTCCGACATGCAGGCGGCGCTGGCCGACAAGCTGATCCGCGCCGGCCTGAACGTGCTCGTCACCAACCAGCGCAG
>CAZVLY010000015.1:0-16620 GCA_964628175.1 uncultured Piscinibacter sp.
GATGACGTCGCCCGAGATCTGGGCTTGGGCGCCGGTGGCGGCGGCCAGGGTGAGCGCGCAGGCGCCGGCGATCTTCTTCAGCTTCATGGTGTTCTCTCCGTGAGTTGAGCGAGCGGGATATCGACCTCTTGGCGTCAGACGCCGAGGTACTCGTGAAGGCGCTCCAGGCGCGCCGGCAGTTCGGACTGGGTGAATTCCTGGATCACCTGGCCATGCTCCATGACCAGGAAGCGGTCGGCCAGCGGCGCGGCGAAGCGGAAGTTCTGCTCCACCATCACGATGGTGTAGCCCTGCTTGCGCAGCGCGACGACCATCTCCGCGAGCTTCTGCACGATCACCGGGGCCAGGCCCTCGGAGATCTCGTCGAGCAGCAGCAGCCGCGCGCCGGTGCGCAGGATGCGCGCCACCGCCAGCATCTGCTGCTCGCCGCCGGACAGCCGCGTGCCCTGGCTGCCCGCGCGCTCCTGCAGGTTGGGGAACATCGCGTAGATCTGCTCGACGCTCATGCCGCCGTCGGCGAGCTTGGGCGGCAGCAGCAGGTTCTCCTGTGCCGACAGGCTGGAGAAGATGCCGCGTTCCTCGGGGCAGTAGCCGATGCCCAGCCGCGCGATGCGGTGCGTGGCCAGGCCGATCGCCTCGGTGCCGTGCACCTTGATCGAGCCCTTGCGGCTGCCGGTCAGGCCCATGATCGCGCGCAGCGTGCTGGTGCGCCCGGCGCCATTGCGCCCGAGCAGCGTGACCACCTCGCCCTCGTCGACGTGGAAGTTCACGCCATGCAGCACGTGCGATTCGCCGTACCAGGCGTGCAGGTCGTTCACTTCGAGGAACCGCGAGGCCATGTCAGTGGGCTCCCTTCAGTTCCACGTTCGCACTGCCCATGTAGGCCTCGATGACCGCCGGGTTCTTCGACACCTGCTCGTACGGCCCCTCGGCCAGCGTGGCGCCACGCGCCAGCACGGTGATGGTGTCGGCGATGCTCGCCACCACGCTCATGTTGTGCTCGACCATCAGCACGGTGCGGTCGGCCGCGACCTTCTTGATCAGCTGCTTGATGCGGTCCACGTCTTCCAGGCCCATGCCCTGCGTGGGCTCGTCCAGCAGCATCAGCTTCGGCTCCATCGCCAGCGTGGTGGCGATCTCCAGCGCGCGCTTGCGGCCGTAGCTCAGCTCCACGGCAGTCAGGCCGGCGTACTTGGCCAGGTCGACCGCGTCGAGCAGCTGCAGGGCGCGGTCGTTGAGGCTGTCCAGCGAGCGCTCCGGCCGCCAGAAGTGGAACGAGGTGCCGAGCTGGCGCTGCAGCGCCACGCGCACGTTCTCCAGCACCGTCAGGTGCGGGAACACCGCCGAGATCTGGAACGAGCGGATCACGCCGCGCCGCGCGATGTGCGCCGAGCTCTCGCCGGTGATGTCGGTGCCGTCGAAGACGATGCGGCCGGCGGTCGGCGTGAGGAACTTGGTCAGCAGGTTGAAGCAGGTGGTCTTGCCCGCGCCGTTGGGGCCGATCAGCGCATGGATGCTGCCGCGCCGGACGTTCAGGTTGACCTGGTTGACGGCGACGAAGCCCTTGAACTCCTTCGTCAGATCGTGGGTCTGCAGGATGAAGTCGTCGGCCATGGCTCAGCCCTGTTCCATGCGCGGCTGGCGGCCGCCCAGGCGCTGCGTCAGCGTGCGCGCCGCGCGCAGCACCGCGTCGCGGTGGCGTTCGCCGGCGCCGTCGCCGAGCATCACCTTGTTCAGGCAGACCCCGATGCCGGCCACCGGTTGCGCGGCGGCATCGAACACCGGCGCGCCGAAGCAATAGACACCGGCGCGCACGCCCTCGTCGTCGATGCTGTAGCCGCGCTGTCGGATCAGCGTCAGTTCGGTCAGCAGATCGGCCACCGGCTTCGTCCCGCCGCCGTTCATCGGCAGCAGCGCGGCACTGCCGAAGCGGCTGCGCACCGCCTCGACCGCCTGGAAGGCGAGCATCGCCTTGCCGGTGGCGGCCAGGTGGGCCGGCAGGCGCATGCCGACGTTGAAGGCCAGGCCCAGCGGCCGGCGGCCGTTGCGCGCGGCGATGTAGACCACGTCGGGGCCGTTGAGCACCGACAGGATGATGGTCTCGTCGGGCTCGGCGTCCAGCCACAGCGCGTTGAACTCCTGCGTGATGCCGGTGCCGGCGACGAAGGCCTCGGCCAGCGGCATCACCCCCGGGCCGATGCGGAAGGCGCCGTCGTCCTGCCGGTGCAGGTAGCCGAAGCGCAGCAGGGTGTTGCACAGGCCGTGCACGCTGCTCTTGGGCAGCTCGAGCTCACTGGCCAGCCGCGCCAGGCTCATCGGCTCGCGCTGCTGCGCCAGGCGCTCGAGCAGCGTCAGCGCCCGCGACACCGCCGGCACCAGCGCCGGCGAGAGGCCGGCGTTCGGGCGCGATGCGGGATCGAGGGGGCGGAGGTGCATGTGGGCGGGCGGGCGCAGGTTCGATCGGCTGAACGGGCTTCAGCCCATCGAACGGCGGAGTGTAGGCAGCCGGCGAGCGCGCGACACGCCACGCGAGGGTTAGCGCTCTCAGGGATTGCCCAGGCTCGCTGCCGCACGCGGCGTGCACAGCGTCCCCACGGCCCACAGCCCGGCCACGATGGCGGCCGCGCCGCCCCACAAGAGGGCGCCGGGCACCTGGTGCGCGTGCCAGAGCAGCAGCGCCGTCGCGGCGAGCAGCAGCACGAACAACGCGCTGGCCGCCAGCGCGGCGCGGCGCGGCAGCGGCGGGTCGAAACGCTGCACGGCGCAGATGTCGAAGGCCGGCTTGGGCCAGCGCGCTGCCACGTCCGCGGGCCGCCAGCCGGGTGGCTTGAGCCACACGCGCAGCTTGTCGGTCGCGGATGCGGCACGCCAGGAATCCTTCGCCAGATCCCAGTAGACCTGCAGGTTGGCCCACAACGGATTCCAGCTGCGCAGCGGCGAGCGGGTGCCGTAGACACAGGGCTCGGCGTCGTCTTCCTCGATGAAGGTGCCGAAGAGGCGATCCCAGACGATCAGGATGCCGCCGTAGTTCCGATCGAGGTAGCGGTCGTTCACCGCATGGTGCACGCGGTGGTTGCTGGGCGCGCAGAACCAGCGGTCGAACCAGCCGAGCCGGCCGATCTGCTGCGTGTGCACCCAGTACTGGTAGAGCAGGTCGATCAGCGCGACGACGGCGAACACCAGCGGTGGCACCCCGGCCACTGCCATCGGCAGGTAGAAGAGCCAGCCGGCCACCCAGCCGCCGCTGGTCTGGCGCAGCGCGGTGGACAGGTTGTAGTCCTCGCTCTGGTGGTGCACCGCGTGGGAGGCCCAGAACAGCGCGATGCGGTGCCCGGCGCGGTGGTGCCAGTAGTAGAAGAAGTCGTAGGCGATCAGCGCGCCCAGCCACACCGCCACCGAATCCTTCGGCAGCGACCAGATCGCCAGATGCCGGTGCACCGCCGTGTAGATACCCAGAGTGAACACCGCGACGAACAGCCCGGTGATCTGGCTCATGATGCCCAGGCCGATGCTGTTCAGCGCGTCGTTGAGGCGGTAGGTGTTGCGTCCGCGGGCGCGGCCAACGGCGTACTCGAGGCCGATCAGCGCCAGGAACACCGGCGTGGCCAGCACGATGACCTGCGGGCCGGTCAATGCCATGGGCTCAGCGGATGCAGCCGCGCGCGTCCACCGGCCACAGCGCCTCGACGCGCCCGGCCTCGAGCCCGCCGCGCACGCAGACGTAGTGGTCGTGCAGGTTGACGGTCGGGTCGCAGTGGCCGGGGATCAGCCAGACCGTGTCGCCCAGCGCCGGCAGCGCATCGGCACCGCGCCGGCGCAGGATGCCGTGTTCGTCGCCGCCGTTGACGAACTCCACGTCGAGGCCGCGCACGCGCGGCAGCCCGGAGTCGATCGCGTGCGACTTGTGGCCGGCATCGACCACCACGTGCGAGGTGCCCGCGCTCATCACCTGGCTCTTCACGAACAGCGAGTGCTCGAAGGCTGGCGCGTGTGGCGCACCGTGGTTGTCGGCGTAGTCGCGGTCCATGAAGACGTAGCTGCCCGACTGCAGCTCGCCGTACAGGCCGCTGGCGGCCTCGAGCATGAAGGTGCCGGTGCCGGCGCCGGTGACCAGCGGGCACGCGATGCCGGCGGAGGTGATGGCCGCCTGCGCCGCGCGCGCCAGCCCGACGGCATGGCGGATCGCCGTTTCGCGCTCGGCCGGCGTGCGCAGGTGCTGCGCGCGGCCGTGGTAGGCCTGCAGCCCGGCGAAGCGCAGGCCGTGCGACACCACCTGGTGCGCGATGCCCACCGCCGCCGTCGGGGCCACGCCGCAGCGGCCGTGGCCCACGTCGACCTCGACGAACACGTCGAGCATCGTGCCCGCCGCCTTCAGCGCCAGTGCGAGCCGGTCGACGCCGGGGGCCGAGTCGACAGCCAGCGCGAGCCGCACCCGGCCGGCCAGTGCGGCCAGGGCCGTGAGCTTGGCCGGGTCGATGACCTCGTTGCTGATGTAGATGTCGTTCACGCCGGCCTCGGCCAGCGCCTGTGCTTCCGACAGCTTCTGCACGCACACGCCGACGGCGCCGGCAGCCATCTGCAACCGGGCGATGGCCGCGCTCTTGTGCGTCTTGGCGTGCGGCCGCAGGCGCATGCCGTGCGCGCGCGCGAACTCGGCCATGCGCTGGATGTTTCGCTCCATCGCATCGAGATCGATCACCAGGGCCGGGGTGTCGATGGCCGCCACCACGTCGCCGACCCGTGCGGCCTGTGCCAGGCTCATGCTGCGCTCCCGAGTGCGGCGCGGTTCACGCCGGCGTCGCTGAATTCGTCGTGCACCGCGCCGTCGAGGTGGCCGGTGTCGGCCCAGCCGACCAGCGTGAGGCCCTGCGGCGTGTGCAGCAGGCGGTTGATGCTCGCGTTGCCGAGTTGCCAGGAGCGCGGCGCGCGCAGGTCCACCCGGGTGGCGGCGCGGTACAGGCAATCGAGCACGCCGCCGTGGGCGACCATGGCCACCACCTCGCCCGGGTGGCGTTCCGCCAGCGCGGTGATGCAGCCCACGCAACGTTCGTAGAAGTCGGACAGCACCTCACCGCCCACCGGGCCGAAGTCGGGGTCGCGGCGGCGCCAGCGTTCGCTCTCGATCGGGTGATCGCGCTCGATCTCGGCCCAGGTCAGCCCCTCGAAGACGCCGAAGGCGCGCTCGCGCAGGCCGGTGTCGGTGACCACGTCGAGCGCGCAGGCCGCGGCCACCGCCTGCGCGGTCTGCAGGGCACGCTGCAGATCGCTGCTGTAGACCACGCCGATGCCTTCGTCGGCCAGCGCCTGGCCCAGGCGCCGCGCCTGCCACAGGCCCTTGTCGTTGAGCGGCACATCGAGCTGGCCCTGGATGCGCGTGTCGACGTTCCAGGCCGTCTCGCCATGCCGGATGGCCACGATGCGGGTGAGCTGTCCGGCCGCGGAATCGGTCATGGCGTGCATGATCAGCCGGCCAGACGACGGTTCAGCGTGTAGGTGCCCGAGTGCATCGCCTCGGCCAGCACGTGCGGGTAGATCGCCGCGCGGGCCTGCGCGCCGGTGAACGCGCCCTCGATCGGCGCGCGCGCCACGTCCAGCGCATAGAGCGTGAAGACGTAGTGATGCACCAGCGAATCGTTGAATGGCGGGAACGGCCCGTCGTAGCCGAAATAGTCGCCGCCCCGCTCGGCGTCGCCGGCGAACCAGCCGGTGTAGTCGTTCAGGCCGTGGCGCGCGCCGTGCAGCGTCGCCGGGCCGCCCTTGCCGCGCGGCGTGAAGCCGCGGCTGAACTCGCCTTCGGCGATCGTCGCCAGGCTGGCGGGCAGGTCGACCATCACCCAGTGGAAGAAGTCCACGCGCGGCAGGTCCTCGGGAACCTCGCGGTCGGTCCGGTTGACGTCGTCGCCGCGGCTGGGCACGTCGAAGTCATGGCAGATCAGCGCGAAGGAGCGCGTGCCGGCCGGCACCTCGCTCCAGGCGAAGTGCGGGTTCAGGTTGTCGGAGAAGCCCACGCCGCTGTCCAGCAGCCGGCCGGCCGCGTAGCGGGCCGGAATGCGTTCACCATCGACCCAGCTGTTGCTCCACAGTCGCATGTGCTTGTCCTCAGACGCCCCAGACGATGTCCTTGCCGTCGGCATGGGCCCGCTTCATCATCTCGATCAGCGGCCAGGCCCGCTGGCGCAGCGAAACGCCCTCGCGCGGGGGCAGCGTGCGGCCTTCCGCCTGGGCCTCGCTTTCGGCGCGTGCACGCGCTTCGTCGTCCTCGGCCACCGCCCGCTCGATCGCCGCCATCGCCGCCGGCATGGCCGCCGGCTCGATGATGCCCTGCGCCGCCGGCTCCTTGCCGATGATGCGCAGCACCTGGTCGCCCGACGGGCCCATCATGATCAGGTCGCCCGCTGCCTTGGATTTGAACTTGTAGATCATGGATGGGGTTCGTACATGTACGCGCGGTTGAAGGGGTAGTCCGATTGTGCTCCGCGCAACGGGCCGCCGGCCGGGTCGCCGCCGGGCCGCGACGCGAGCATCTGGAACAACGCGATCCAGCCCTGCTCGAAACACATGGCGCTGCCGGCCAGGTAGAGCCGGAAGGCGCGCACCACGCGTTCGCCGGCGATGCTGCGCGCCGTGTCGAGCTGGGCCTCGAGCGCATCGCTCCAGGCCCACAGGGTGCGCGCGTAGTGCGGGCGCAGGTTCTCCACGTCCAGCGGCTCCAGGCCCTGCTCGGCCATCGAGCGCAGCACCTGCGACATGTGCAGCAACTCGCCCCCGGGGAAGATGTAGCGGTCGATGAAGTCGCCCAGGCCCGCGCCGAGCCGGTCATTGCGCGTGCCGCCGGCGGTGATGCCGTGGTTCATCAGCAGCCCGCCCGGACGCAGCAGGCGGTGGATCTTGGCGAAGTACTGCGGCAGTTGCGCCAGGCCCACGTGCTCGAACATGCCCACGGAGGCGATCTTGTCGAAGGGCTCGTCCTCGGGCAGGTCGCGGTAGTCGAGCAGCTTCATGCTGACGCGGCCGCGCAGGCCGCGCGCCTCGATCAGGCCGTTCACGTGTGCGTGCTGGTGGCGGCTGAGCGTGATGCCGTGGGCGCGCACGCCGTAGCGCTCGGCCGCCCACAGCAGCAGGCCACCCCAGCCGGCGCCGATGTCGAGGAAACGATCGCCCTCGCGCAGCATCAGCTTGCGGCAGATGTGGTCGAGCTTGGCCTCCTGCGCCTGCGCGAGCGTCATGCGTGCTTCGCGGTAGTAGGCGCAGGAATAGACGCGCCGCGGGTCCAGCCACAGCGCGTAGAAGTCGTCCGACACGTCGTAGTGGAACTGCACCTGCTGGGCGTCGGACTCCGGCAGGTGGCGGCGGCGTGATCGCACGCCTCGCATCAGCTCCCGCCACCAGACCAGCGGTGCGGCGCGGGTGTCGACCTGCGTCGGATCCTCGCCGATCATCTGTGCGGCAATGGCCACGATGTCGCGCAGCGCGCCGTCGATGTCGAGCCGACCCTCGACGTAGTCTTCGCCGACTCGTCCCACCTGCCCGGTGGCCAAGTGCACCAGCGACGACAGGCGTTCGAGGCGCAGCGTGACCGCGGCGCGCGCCGGCCCGAAGCGGCGCCCGCCGGGCAACGCCACGGCCAGGGGCAGATCGAGACCAGCAAGCCGGCGTTCGACGGCGGCGTCCAGGGTACCCATGCGCAAGCTCCTTGCGCCGGGACTCTACAAACTCGCGGGGCGCTTGGCGAGGAGCCTGCTCAATCCCGCACTGCGGCGCCGGGCTGGACGCGGGCGGCGCGTCGGCGCGGCAGCGGGACCACGCGGCGATCGGCGGCGGGCGCCAGCAGCGCCTCGAAACTCTTCACGTCCAGCGCGGGCGCGAACAGATAGCCCTGGTACTCGTGGCAGCCCGCCTGGCGCAGGAACTGGCGCTGGGCTTCCGTTTCGACACCCTCGGCGATGACCTGGATGTCCAGCGCGCGGCCGAGATTGATGATGGCGTTGACGATGCTGGCGTCACTCGTGTCACCAGGCAAGTCCATCACGAAGCTGCGATCGATTTTCAGTCGCCCGATCGGCAGCCGCTTGAGGTAGCCCAGGCTGGAATATCCGGTGCCGAAGTCGTCGATGGCCAGCAGGACGCCGATTTCGGCCAGCGCATGCAGGCGCGCCAGCGTGTCCTCCACGTCCTGGATCAGGATCGACTCGGTGAGCTCGAGTTCGAGCAGCCGGCCGGGCAGGCCGGCGGCACGCAGCGTGCTGGCCACGCCGTCGACGAAGCCGGGCTGGCGGAATTGCAGCGCCGACACGTTCACGGACATGCGCATCGGCATGCCGCCGGCGTGCCACTGCGCGGCCTGGGCGACGGCCTGGCGCAGCACCCAGTCGCCGATGGCGACGATGAAGCCGCTCTCTTCGGCCACCGGGATGAAACGCCCGGGCGGCACCTCGCCGAGTTCGGGGTCGCGCCAGCGGATCAGTGCCTCGGCGCCGATCACCGTGCCGGTGGCCAGATCGATCTGCGGCTGGTAGTGCAGCCGGAAACGCTGCTGCGTCAGTGCCTGGCGCATCGCGTGGTCGATCTGCATGCGCGTGCGCAGGTCGGCATCGCCCGCCTGGTTGCGTTGCGTGTGGAAGCGAAAGCCTGCGCGGCCGGCCTGCTTGACCTCGCGCATGGCCGCGTCGGCACGGCCGAGCAGGCTGTCCATGTCTGCGCCGTCGGCCGGGTGCAGCGCGATGCCCAGGCTGGCCGTCACGGTGAAGCTCATGCCGTCGAGCGTGAACGGACGCTGCAGCGCCTCCATCACGCGGCGGGCCGCGGCCTCGGCGCCGGCCGCATCGGAGCGCTGCGCGAGCAGCACGAATTCGTCGGCGCCCAGCCTCGCCACCGTGTCGATCTGCCGCACGCCGGCCGCCAGGCGTTCGGACACCTCGACCAGCACGCGGTCGCCGAAGGCGTGGCCGAGCGTGTCGTTGATGTGCTTGAAGTGGTCGAGATTGAGCAGCAGCAGGGCAAACGGAGCGCCTTCGCGCTGCGCGAGCGCCAGCGCCCGCTCGATGCGCTCACCCAGCAGCACGCGGTTGGGCAGGCCGGTGAGCGTGTCGGTGTGCGAGAGCGTCTCGATGCGTTGCGAGGCGGCGAGTCGATCGGTGATGTCGCGGAACGAGAACACCCGGCCGATCGGCCGGCCACCGCTGCATTGCGGCAGCGTGATGCGCTCGATCACCTTGCCCGAGTGCAGCTCCAGCACATCGCTGGCCTGCAGCATGGTCGCCTCTTCCACTGCGGCCAGGCGGCGCATGTAGGTGGCCGGGTCGGTGACGCTGTGGCGCATCCAGTCGAGCAGGGCGTCGTCTTCGCGGTTCGTCAGCAAGTCCTGCGGCACGCCCCAGAGGTCGGCAAAGCGGCGGTTGCAGTGGCGGATGCGGCCGGCCAGGTCGGTGACGAGGATGCCGTCGGCCGTCGATTCGAGCGTGGCCGCCAGCTCGGCGGCGGCGAGCTCGAGTTCGCGCTCGGCGCGCACCTGCGCGCTGCGGTCGTGCAGCGCGACGAGGTAGTAGCCGGTGCCGCCGAGTTCGATGCGCTCGATGCGGCGGCTCACCGGCACCGCCGTGCCGTCGAAGCGGCGCACGAAGGTGTCGGACGACAGCGGCTCGAGCTGGCCGGAGGCGGCTTCCTCCCAGTAACACAGGTCTTCCGGTGTGGCGGCCAGCGTCAGTGCGGCGTTGCCGATCAGCTGCTCGCGTCCGCAGCCCAGCAGCGTCGCGGCCGGGCCGTTGGCCGCGACCACCCGCAGCGTGCCGGCGTCGACCATCCACACCGCATGCGGCATGGCGTCGATCAGCGTGTGCCAGTCGGCGCTGACGGTCATGGATCGAGCTCGCTGTCGCGTGCCGGCTCGAAGAAGTAGGCCACGCGCGGGCGCGGCGACAGGTAGGCCAGCGTGTTCGGCGGCAGTTGCTGCGGGCGCAGGCTGCGGCGGATGCCGAGGCCTTCGGTGCGCTCCAGGTCCAGGATCAGCGCCTCGTCGCGCGGCACCTTGGGCTCGTGCACCAGAACACGCGGCTTGAGCGGGCGGCTGGAGTTGACCGAGACCACCAGCGCGTAGCGGTCGTCGGTGAGCTGCACCGTCGAGCCCGGCGGGTAGACGCCCATCATCTTGATGAACGCGCCGAGGATCGCGGTGTCGAACTTGCTCTTGGACTGCGCGAACAGCATCGACAGCGACTCGTGTGGCGTCATCGCCTTGGCGGTGATGTTCGGATTGCACAGGTTGTCGTAGCGGTTCACCAGCGCGACGATGCGCGACAGGGCCGACATGCGATCGGTGTTGAGCTTGAGTGGGAAGCCGCTGCCATCGGCATGCTCGTGGTGCTGCGCGATGACCAGCGAGGCGCCGGGGCTCAGGCCCATCTTGCGGGCCTGCACGATGCCCATGGCCACGTGCTCCTCGTACAGCCGCTGCTCGGCCGGCGTGAAGTGCTCTTCTCGGTGGCGCACGCGGTCGGGCAGGTCGAGCTTGCCGATGTCGTGCATCAGCGAGCCGACGCCCAGATCGATCATGTCCGCCTCCGCCAGGCCGAAGGTGCGGCCCATCAGCATCGAGATCAGCGTGACGTTCAGCGCGTGCGCCGAGGGCTTGTCGCTGGCGGCGTCGGACAGCAAGCGGATGCACAGGTCGTGCTGCCCGAGCATCTTGTCGACCAGCGCCCGCGCCAGCGCCGTGGCGTGGGCAGCGGCTTCGGCCGGCTTGGTGGCGACGAGGTCGACCGCGTGCTTGAGTTCGCGGGCAGCCTCGGCGAACTGGCGTTCGCACTGCAGCAGGCCAGCGCGCTGCTCGGCCAGTCGGCGGCGCAGTTCGTTGCGCGCCTTGACCTCCGGTGACTCAGGCGGCGCCGCGACCTTGCTCACCGAAGCGGCCGGATCCACCGCCGCCGGCGGCGGTTCGTCGAGGTCGCTCTGCTGGCTGCACCAGCGCACGCGCTTCAGGCCGAGCGCCCGGATGGTGTTGATCTGGTCCTCGGAGGCGATGCGAAAGCTGCTCAGCGGAAACGGATGCGCGAGCCAGCCCAGGTCCAGATGGACGAACATGCCCACGCGCAGCGCGGCGACGTCGATGGTTTCGTGGGCGGTGGCAGTGGACATGGGTGGACCGGGACAGCAGCCCCCACGGGGCTTGCGTGTTGTTTCGGCATGCCAGGGAGCCACTTGAGCGCCGGTCTTGCGCAGAATGCCCCGTCCTCCTAGAATGTTCTTTAATAGAACCAAGGTTCTATATCCGAACAACTGTCAGTCTGCGAGAGCCGGATCCATGATCGACAAACGCGTCGCCGACCCGAAGGCAGCGCTGCAGGGGGTGCGCGACGGCGCGACGGTGATGATCGGCGGCTTCGGCGGCGCCGGGCAGCCCGCCGAGCTGATCGACGCGCTCATCGCGCAGGGCGCGCGCGAGCTCGTCGTGGTCAACAACAACGCCGGCAACGGCGAGACCGGGCTGGCCGCGCTGCTCAAGGCCGGCCGGGTGCGCAAGATCGTCTGCTCGTTCCCGCGCCAGGCCGATTCGCAGGTGTTCGACGCGCTGTACCGCGCCGGCCGCATCGAGCTCGAACTGGTGCCGCAGGGCAACCTGGCCGAGCGCATCCGCGCAGCAGGCGCGGGCATCGGCGGCTTCTTCACGCCCACCGGCTACGGCACCGAGCTCGCCAAGGGCAAGGAGACGCGCGAAATCGGCGGTCGCATGCACGTCTTCGAGTCGCCCCTCCATGCCGACGTGGCGCTGATCCAGGCCGAGCGCGGCGACCGCTGGGGCAACCTCGTCTACCGCAAGACGGCGCGCAACTTCGGGCCGATCATGGCCGCGGCCGCGACGCTCACCATCGCCTCGGTGCACGAGATCGTGCCGCTGGGCGGGCTCGACCCGGAGCACATCGTCACGCCCGGGATCTACGTGCAGCGTGTCGTGCAGGTGCCGCGATGAAGCGATGGAACCGTGACCAGATGGCCGCCCGGGTGGCACGCGACATCCCTGAAGGGGCGTACGTGAACCTGGGCATCGGCCTGCCCACGCTGGTGGGCAACCACTTGCCGACGGACCGCGAGGTGTTCCTGCACAGCGAGAACGGCGTGCTCGGCATGGGCCCGGCGCCCGCGCCCGGCGAAGAGGACCCCGACCTGATCAACGCCGGCAAGCAGCCGGTGACGCTGCTGGCTGGCGGCGCCTTCTTCCACCATGCCGACTCGTTCGCGATGATGCGCGGCGGCCACCTCGACATCTGCGTGCTCGGTGCCTTCCAGGTGTCGGCCCGCGGCGACCTGGCCAACTGGCACACCGGCGCGCCGGAAGCGATCCCGGCCGTCGGCGGCGCGATGGACCTGGCCCTCGGCGCGAAGAAGACCTATGTGATGATGGAACACCTGACCAAGTCGGGCGAGAGCAAGATCGTGGCGCAGTGCAGCTACCCGCTCACCGCCATCGCCTGCGTGAGCCGCATCTACACCGACCTTGCCGTGATCGACGTGACGCCGCAGGGGCTGCGGGTCGTCGACCTCGTCGACGGCCTGACCCCTGCCGAGCTGCAGCGCCTCACCGGCGTCGCGCTGATCGCCTGATTCATCGAAACGGAGACACTGCATGACCCACGCCTTCATCTGCGACGCACTGCGCACGCCCATCGGCCGCTACGGCGGCGCCCTGTCGTCCGTGCGCACCGACGACCTCGGCGCCATCCCGCTGAAGGCGCTGATGGCCCGCCACCCGAACCTCGACTGGCAGGCCGTGACCGACGTGATCTTCGGCTGCGCCAATCAGGCCGGCGAGGACAACCGCAACGTCGCCCACATGTCCAGCCTGCTCGCCGGTCTGCCGATCGAGCTGCCGGGCGCCACCATCAACCGCCTGTGCGGCTCCGGCATGGACGCGGTGGGCACCGCCGCGCGCGCCATCAAGAGCGGCGAGGCCGAGCTGATGATCGCCGGCGGCGTGGAGAGCATGAGCCGCGCGCCCTTCGTGATGCCCAAGGCGGAGAGCGCCTTCAGCCGCAGCAACGCGGTCTACGACACCACCATCGGCTGGCGCTTCGTCAACAAGCTGATGAAGGAGCTTCACGGCGTCGACTCGATGCCCGAGACGGCCGAGAACGTGGCCACCGATTACAAGATCGAACGCGCCGCGCAGGACCGCATGGCGCTGGCCTCGCAGCTCAAGGCGGTGGCGGCGCAGCAGGCCGGCTTCTTCGATGCCGAGATCACGCCCGTGACGATCGCGCAGAAGAAGGGCGAGGTCCTCGTCGTCACGAAGGACGAGCACCCGCGCGAGACCAGCCTGGAATCGCTGGCCAAGCTCAAGGGCGTGGTGCGCCCCGACGGCACGGTGACGGCAGGCAACGCTTCGGGCGTGAACGACGGCGCCTGCGCGCTGCTGCTGGCCGGCGAGCGCGCGCTGTCGCGCCACGGCCTGGCACCGCGCGCCCGCGTGGTCGGCATGGCCACGGCCGGCGTGCCCCCGCGCATCATGGGCATCGGCCCGGCGCCGGCCACGCGCAAGGTGCTGGCGTTGACCGGCCTGACGCTGGCGCAGATGGACGTCATCGAACTCAACGAGGCCTTCGCAGCGCAGGGCCTGGCCGTGCTGCGCGATCTCGGGCTGGCCGACGACGACGCGCGCGTCAACCCGAACGGCGGCGCCATCGCCCTCGGCCACCCGCTGGGCGCCAGCGGCGCGCGGCTGGTGACCACCGCGATCAACCAGCTGCACCGCATCGGCGGCCGCTACGCGCTGTGCACCATGTGCATCGGCGTCGGCCAGGGCATCGCACTGATCGTCGAGCGCGTGTGATCGGCATCGCCGACATCGAGGCGGCGTCGGCACGCATCGCGCCGCACGTGCGCCGCACGCCGAGCTGGGTGCTGCCCAGCCGCGCGCTGCAGGTCGACGGGCCGCCCTTCGAGGTGTGGCTCAAGCTCGAGCAGCTGCAGGTCTCGGGCAGCTTCAAGGCGCGCGGCATGTTCAACCGGCTGCTCGCCAACCCGATCCCCGCCGCCGGCGTGATCGCGGCGTCGGGCGGCAACGCCGGCATCGCCGCCGCCACCGCGGCGCGTGCGCTCTGCGTGCCGGCCGAGATCTTCGTGCCGACGGTCATCTCGGCGGCCAAGCGCGAGCGGCTTGAGGGCCTGGGCGCCTGCGTCGTCGTCACCGGTGCGGTCTACGCCGACGCGCTGGCTGCCTGCGAGCAGCGGCAGCGCGAGACCGGCGCCTTGATGACGCACGCCTACGACCAGCCTGAAGTGCTGGCTGGCGCCGGCACGCTGGCGCGCGAGATCGAGCAGCAACTCGGCGTGCCCGATGCGCTGCTGGTCAGCGTGGGCGGCGGCGGGTTGCTGGGCGGCATCGCTTCATGGTTCGCCGGGCGCACGCAGCTCGTCGCGCTCGAGCCGCGGGGCGCACCGACGCTGCACCGCGCGCTGGCCGCCGGCGCGCCGGTGGACGTGGAGGTGAGCGGCCTGGCCGCCGATGCGCTGGGCGCTCGGCGCATCGGCAACCTGGCCTGGGAGGTGGCGCAGCGCCATCCGATGGCCTCGTTGCTGCTCGACGACACGAGCATCCGGGATGCGCAGCGACTGCTGTGGAACTCGTTCAAGCTGGCCGTCGAGCCGGCGGCGGCACTGCCGCTGGCCGCGCTGCGCAGCGGCGCGTGGCGGCCGGATGAAGCGCAGCGGGTCTGCCTGATCATCTGCGGCGCGAACGTCGACCCGGCCACGCTGGCCTGACGACGTCGGCTCTGCGCTACGCCGGCTCGGCCACCCGAGCGGTCGCACGCTGGCCCAGGCGGGCCAGGACCCGACCGAGCGCCGCCACCGCCTCGTCCACCTGCGAACGTTCGATCACCAGCGGCGGCGCCAGGCGCACCACGGTGTGGTGGGTGTCCTTGGTGAGCACGCCCTCGCCCATCAGCGCCTCGCACACCGCGCGCGCGCTGGCGAAGGCCGGATCGATCTGCACACCCACCAGCAGACCCTTGCCGCGGATGTCGGTGATCGCCGGGTGGCGCAAGGCGCGCAGGCCGGCCATCAGGTGCGCACCTTCGCGCAGCGCACGTTCAGCGAGGTGTTCGTGGTCCAGCGTCTGCAGCGCCGCCAGCCCGACGGCTGCGGCCAGCGGGTTGCCGCCGAAGGTGCTGCCATGGTCGCCCGGCGTGAACTGCGCCATCACGTCGGCGCGCGCCAGGAAGGCGCTCACCGGCAGCAGCCCGCCGCCCAGCGCCTTGCCCAGCGTCAGGCCGTCGGGCTTCACGCCTTCATGGTCGCAGGCGAGCATCGCGCCGGTGCGGCCGAGGCCGGTCTGCACCTCGTCGCAGATCATCAGCACGTCGCGGCGGGTGCAGATCTCGCGCACGGCACGCAGGTAGCCGGCCGGCGGCACCACGATGCCGGCCTCGCCCTGGATCGGCTCGACGATGAAGGCGGCGGTGTCGGGCGTGATCGCCGCTTCCAGCGCCGCCGCGTCACCGAAGGGCACGCTGGCGAACCCGGGCGCGAAGGGCCCGAAGCCATCACGGTACTGCGCTTCGCTGGAGAAGCCGACGATGGTGGTGGTGCGCCCGGCGAAGTTGCCTTCGGCCACCAGGATGCGCGCGCGGCCCTCGGGCACGCCCTTGACCTTGTAGGCCCACTTGCGCGCCGCCTTGATCGCCGTTTCGACCGCCTCGGCGCCGGAGTTCATCGGCAGCGCGCGGTCCATGCCGGTGGCGCGCGTCAGCGCCTCGAGGAAGGCGCCCAGCCGGTCGGTGTGGAAGGCGCGCGAGGTGATCGCCAGGCGTTGTGCCTGCTCGGTGAGTGCCTTCACCAGCACCGGGTGCCCATGGCCGAAGCTCACCGCCGAGTAGGCCGACATCATGTCGAGATAGCGGCGCCCCTCGGTGTCGAACAGCCAGACGCCCTCGCCGCGCGAGATCACCACCGGCAGCGGGTGGTAGTTGCGCGCGCCATGGCGGGCTTCCAGCTCGATCGGATCGGTGGTGGCGGTGCGCGAACGCAGTGCGGCGGCGCGGGCGGTGGTGCTCATGGCGAGGTCTCGCAGGAAATCCGTGATGCCAGCCACTGTAGGCCCCATCGCACGCAATGTGCGTTCGAAGACTTGCATGCTATCGGCTTCTGGCGCATGCTTCTTTCACTCATGACTGCCATGGCCATGGAATCAACCACCCTCGACGCCATTGACCGCAAGATTCTGGAGGCCCTCCAAGCCGACGCCCGGGCCACCAACGTCGATCTCTCCGCCCGGGTGCACCTGTCGGCACCGCAGTGCTTTCGCCGGGTGCGCGCGCTGGAGGAGCGCGGCGTCATCCGCGGCTACGCGGCGCAGGTGCAACCCGACGCCATCGGCCTGGGCGTGATGGCCTACGTCAGCCTGAACATCGCCGGCGAGCAGTTCGGGCGCGTGCGCGAGATCGAGGCGAGCATCCGCGCCTTTCCGCAGATCCTCGAGTGCCACACGGTGTCCGGCGACAGCGACTATCTGCTCAAGGTGGTGGCGCGGGATCTCAAGAGCCTGTCGCAGTTCCTCACCGACCGGCTGATGCAGGTGCCAGGCGTGGACGACGTTCGTTCGATGATCTGCATGGAAGAGATCAAGGCGCC
>CAZVLY010000015.1:16630-28263 GCA_964628175.1 uncultured Piscinibacter sp.
CGCCGGCCTGCAACTGCTGCAGGGCGCGGGCCAGATCGCCCTCGCGCAGGGCGTGTTCGGCGGTGGCGGTGGCGTCCATGGGGTCAGGCGGGGGTGACTTCGGTCTCGAACGTGGTGGCGCCGGCACCGCTGCCGGTCGACGCCTGATCAGTGGCTCGCCACCGCGAGCCACTTGTCCAGCGTCGCCGGGTCGGCCAGCAGCGCGTCGCTCTCGCCGCGGTGCACCACCGCGCCGCGGTCGAGCACCACGGCCGTGTGCGTGATCGGCAGGATCATGCGCGGGTTCTGCTCGACGATGATGGCCGACATGCCCTCGTCGCGCACCACGCGCGCGATCGAGCGCAGCAGCTCCTCGACGATGATCGGTGCGAGGCCCTCGAGCGGCTCGTCGAGCAGCAGCAGCTTGGGGTTGAGCACCAGCGCACGCGCCACCGCGAGCATCTGCTGCTCGCCGCCGGAGAGTTCGTTGCCCATGTTCGTGCGGCGCTCGGCCAGGCGCGGGAACATCTCGTAGGCCCGCGCCACCGTCCACGGCCCCGGCCGCGCCACCGCGGTCAGGTTCTCGTCGACCGTCAGCGACTTGAAGATGTTGCGCTCCTGCGGCACCCAGCCGATGCCGGCGGCGGCGCGCTTGAACGAAGGCAGCGTGCTGATGTCTTCTCCATCGAGCACGATGCGCCCGGCGTGGCGGCGAGTCGCGCCGACCAGGGTGTTCAGCAGCGTCGTCTTGCCGGTGCCGTTGCGCCCGAGCAGCGCCAGCGAGCGGCCCTTCTCCAGCACCAGGTCGACGCCCTGCACGACCACGGCCTCTCCGTAGCCCGACTTCAGCCCTTCGACACGCAGCAGCTCAGCCATGCGGCGTGCCCTCCCCGAGGTAGACCGAGCGCACGCGCGGGTCGGTCGAGATGCTCTTCACGTCGCCCTCGGCGAACAATGCGCCGTTGACCAGCACCGACACCGTGCGCGCGAAGTTGAAGACCAGGTCCATGTCGTGCTCGATGAGCAGCACCGTCACCTCGGCGGGCAGCGCATTGACGATGTCGAAGATCTCCTGCCGTTCGCCCTCGGGCACGCCGGCCACTGGCTCGTCGAGCAGCAGCACGCGCGGCGCGCAGGCGAGCGCCGTGGCGATCTCGAGCTGACGGCGCTTGCCGTAGGCCAGCAGCGCGACCTTCTGGTCCTGCACGTCGTCGAGGTGGAACTGCGCGAGCAGTTCCTCGCAGCGAGCGGCCACGCGCTCGTCGCGGCCCAGCGCCTGCCAGAAACGCCCGCTGATGCCGAGCTGGTTCGAGACGGTAAGCGCGAGCGACTGCAGCGGCGTCAGCTCGTTGAACAGCTGGTTGATCTGGAAGGTGCGCACGATGCCGCGGCGCACCCGCTGGTGCGAGGGCAGCCGAGTGATGTCCTCGCCTTCGAGCATCACCGTGCCGGAGGTCGGCTCGAGCACGCCGGTGAGCAGGTTGATCAGCGTGGTCTTGCCTGCGCCGTTCGGACCGATCAGCGCCTGGCGCGCGCCCTTCTCGACCTTCAGCGACACGTCGTTGGTGGCCGCGAAGCCGCCGAAGCGCTTCACCAGGTTGCGGGTTTCGAGGACGGTGCTCATGACTTCCTGAACCAGGTCCAGGGCTTGAAGAAGCGGTCACGCCCGACCATCACCAGCACGACGAGGAACAGGCCGAGCCAGAAGGTCCAGTACTGCGGCGTCCAGGCCGAGAGCAGGCTGTGCATCAGCTTGAAGCCGATGGCGCCGAGCACGCCGCCCCACAGCCAGCCGGTGCCGCCGATGATCAGCATCAGCATCACGTCGGCGCTGCGGTGGAAGTCGAGCACGTCCAGCGACGCGAAGCCGGTGGTCTGCGCGAGCAGCGCCCCGGCCGTGCCGGCCATCGCCGCGGCGAGGGTGTAGACGGCGCCCAGGCGCAGGTCGACGTTCAGGCCGATCGCGGCGGCACGCAGGCGGTTGTCGCGGATCGCGCGCAGCGACCAGCCGAAGGGCGAGGCGACGATGCGCCGCGCGATCAGCAGGCAGATGACCAGCAGCACCAGCGAGTAGGCGAAGGCCGTGCGGCCGTAGAGGTCGAACTCGAAGCGCCCGAGCAGCGAGCCCATGCTCACGCCCTGCAGTCCGTCTGCACCGCCCGTGAAGTCGAGTTTGTTGGCCAGCTCGTAGAGGATGGCGGCCACACCCAGCGTGATCATCAGCCGCGCCAGGTCGGAGCCGCGCATCACCAGCACGCTGGACAGGGCGCCGAGCAGCGCCGCGGCGGCGGTGGCCACCACCAGGCCGACCAGCGGGTCGGGCATCACGTGCTTGGCGAACAGCGCCGCGGTGTAGGCGCCGACACCGAAGAACGCCGCGTGGCCCAGCGAGATGATGCCGGCGTAGCCGAGGATCAGGTCGAGCGAGAGCGCGAACAGCGCGAAGATCGCGATCTCGTTGCCCAGCAGCGAGTGCTCGTTGCCGGCGGCGAACCACGAGACCGCCAGCGCCGCGATGAGCGCGAGCTCCCAGGGCCGCCAGCGGCGGTCGGCGGCGATCGACTGTGCGGCGCTCATCGTGTGGCCCCCCGGCCGAACAGGCCCTGCGGGCGCCAGAACAGGATGATCACCATCAGCAGGTAGACCACGAAGGCGCCGAGCTGCGGCACGTAGTACTTGCCCATCACGTCGGCGATGCCCAGCAGCAGCGCCGCCAGCAGCGGCCCGGTGATGGTGGTGGTGCCGCCGACCGAGACGACGATCAGGAAATAGATCATGAACTTGAGCGGGAAGCTCGGGTCGAGGCCGAGCACCTCGGCACCCAGCGCACCGCCCAGGCCGGCCAGCCCCGAGCCGACCGCGAAGGTGACGCTGAACACGGTGTTGACGTCGATGCCCAGGCCGGCGGCGACGCGCGGGTCATCGACCGCGGCGCGCAGCCGACTGCCGAAGCGCGTGCGGCCGAGCACCCACTGCAGCATCAGCGTGAGCAGCAGGCACACCACGATGATGAACAGCCGGTACTTGCCGATGCCCACGCTGGCGATCTCGAAGCGGCCCTGCAGCCACAGCGGCAGCTTGACGATCTGCTGCTGCGAGCCGACCAGCCAGTCGACCGCGGCGACGGTCATGAAGACCAGGCCGATGGAGAACAGCACGTGGTCGAGGTGCGGCCGCTTGTACATCGGCCGGTAGAGCAGCCGCTCGGCCACCGCACCGACCAGCGCCGGCAGCAGGAAGGCCAGCGGCAGCGTGGCCAGGAAAGGCACGCCGGCGCGGTCCATCAGCAGCACGGTGACGTAGCCGCCGGCCATCGCGAAGGCACCGTGCGCCAGGTTGACGAAGTTCATCAACCCGAGCGTCACCGCCAGCCCGACGGCGAGCACGAACAGCAGCATGCCGTAGGCGATGCCGTCGAAGAGAAGAGTCAGCATGGTGGGAGGAAAGAACTTTCGAGCAGCCGCCGCGGAACCGGCATGGCCGGGCCGCTGGCGGCGCCCCCATGGGGGGGAGCGCCGTGAGGCGCTCCGGGGGGGATCACTTGGACTTGCCGGGGTCCTTCATCGCCTTGATCGCATCGAACTCGACGTTGTGCAGCTCGCCGCCGACCTTCTCGACCTTGCGCACGTACATGTCGTGCACGATGTCGCGCGTCTGCGCGTCGATCAGCACCGGGCCGCGCGGGCTCTCGAAGATCTGGCCCTTCATGCCGGCCAGCAGCGCGTCGCCGCCGGCCCCCTTGCTGGCCTTCAGGCCCTCGACGATGACGCGGATGCCGTCGTAGCCACCCACCGCCATGAAGTTCGGCCGCATGCCGTTGTTGGCCTTCTTGAAGGCCTCGACGAACTTCTGGTTCGTCGGCGACTTGTGGTTGGCCGCGTAGTGGTGCGAGGTGACCACGCCCAGCGCCACGTCGCCCATGTCGTTGAGCTGGTCGTCGTCGGTGATGTCGCCGGTGCCGATCAGCCGGATGCCGGCCTTGTCGAGGCCGCGTTCGGCGAACTGCTTCATGAAGGCCGCGCCCTGGCCCGAGGGCAGGAACACGAACAGCGCCTGCGGGCTGGCGTCGCGCACCTTCTGCAGCACGGGCGCGAAGTCGGGTGCGCGCAGCGGCGTGCGCAGCTTGTCGACCACCTGGCCACTGTTGAGCGTGATGCGGTCGGCGAAGTACTTCTCGGCGTCGATGCCAGGGCCGTAGTCGCTGACCAGCGAGACGACCTTCTTGATGCCGTTCTTGTTCGCCCACTCGGCGATCGCCACCGCCGCCTGCGGCAGCGTGAAGCTGGTGCGCACGACGTAGGGCGAGGCCTCGGTGATCGCCGAGGTGGCTGCCGCCATCACGACCATCGGCGTCTTGCTCTGCGTGGCGATCGGCGCGGTGGCCATGGCCGAGGGCGTGATGCCGAAACCGGCCAGCGCCACGACCTTGTCGTTGACCACCAGTTCCTGCGCCAGCCGGCGCGTCTGGTCGGGCGTGCTGGCGTCGTCCTTGACGATCACCTCGACCTTGCGGCCACCGATCACGGGGTTGTTCTGCGCCATGTACAGCTTGACCGCGGCATCGATCTGCCGGCCGGTCGAGGCCTGCTGGCCGGTCATGGGCAGCACGAGGCCGATCTTGATCGGGCCGGTGTCGGCCGCCGAGGCCGTCTGCGCGGCCAGGCCGAGGCCCAGCGTGAGGGTGGCGGCCGCCAGGCCACGCAGGGTGGTGCGCTTGTGCATGAAACTGTCTCCAGAGAAGGGCGCGGGCAGGGCCCGGCCGGGCCAGTCAAACCGTGATCATCGCCGACCGCGGGGGAACCCTGAGGGCCCGCACGGCGCAGCCAGACATTGTGCGGCGCGATGGTGCGGCATGGCCGCCCCCCGGACAACGAGGATGATCCACTAGCTGCTATCGCAAACCGGCATGCCCGCATTCGCACGCCGGCCGCGCTACAGGTCGAGCACCAGCCGCGGCGAGCGCGAGCGCGAACAGCAGGGCAGGAACTGGTCGCCGGCGGCCTGCTCCTCGGGCGTGAGGTAGAGGTCGCGGTGTTCGGGCACGCCCTCGATGACACGCGTCAAGCAGGTGCCGCAGACGCCTTGTTCGCAGGACGTGGCCACGGTCACGCCCGCCTCGGCCAGCGCCTGGACGATGCTGCGATCCGCCGGCACGACGACGATGCGGCCGGAGCTGGCCAGCTGCACCTCGAAGGATGCGTCACCCGCCACCGGCGCGACCTCGGCGGCGAAGAACTCGTAGTGCAGCTGTCCCTCGGGCCAGCCTTGCGCGCGCGCGGCGCCGAGCACCGCGTCCATGAAGCCTTTGGGCCCGCACACGTAGAGGTGGCGACCGGCGGGCCGCTCGGCCAGCAGCGCAGCGATGTCCAGGCGCTGCTCCGGCGCACCGTCGTCGTGGTGGAACTGCACGCGCGACGCGAAGGCCGATGCCGCGATGCGCTCGACGAAGGCCGTGCGCGGCTGCGAGCGCGTGCAGTAGTGCATCTCGAAGGCCGCGCCGACGTTGGCCAGCCGCTCGGCCATGCACAGCAGCGGCGTGATGCCGATGCCACCGGCCAGCAGCAGGTGGCTGCCGGCCTCGTGGGCCAGGGCGAAGTGGTTCTTCGGCGTGCTGATCGTGAGCACGTCGCCTGGCTGGACGGCATCGTGCATGGCGGTCGAACCGCCGCGCGAGGCCGGGTCGCGCAGCACGGCGATCAGGTAGCGGTGCGTCTCGGTCGGGTCGTTGCACAGCGAGTACTGGCGGGTCAGCCCGCCGGGCAGCTGCACGTCGACATGGGATCCGGCCGAGAACGCCGGCAGCGGCTTGCCGTCGGTGCCGACCAGCTCGAAGCTGCAGATGCCTTCGGCCTCGACCGACTTGCGCGCGACACGCACCGAGAGCGTCGCGCCGCTCATGCCGCCGACTTCTCTTGCTCGACCAGCCGGTCGATGATGCGCCGCGCCTGCACACCTCCCAGGTCCGTGTTCAGCGAGAGCAGCTTGCGCTGCGGCCGCTCGAGCAGGTTGCGCTGCTGCGACTCGAGCATCTCCAGGTCTTCCATGAAGACCTTGCCCTGCGCCTCGCGGATCGAGGCGGTGAGCGCCTTGTCCTCGGGCCGGAAGTTGCGCGCCAGGCCCCAGAAGTACCAGATCGAGGTCTCGGTTTCGGGGGTGATCAGGTCGACCACGATGCCCGAGGTCTTGGCCGCCGCCGGCGCCTCGAAGCCGCCCTGCCCGGCCAGCGCCACGCCCACGTCGATCAGCACGGACGACGGCGGCACGAAGCGGCAGCGCTGCCAGCGGTCCACCGTGGCCTGGTCGTCGTGGCCGTTGCCGCGCATCGCGGCCTGCCAGAAGGGCGGCGCCTTCACGCCGGGCATCTCGCGCCGGGTGATGACGACGTCGCCCTCGGACGTCGTCTGCGCCGGCACCTCGTCGAGCTCCTGCTGGCCGATGCTGGTGGAGTGCACGTACTTCTCGTGGGTCAGGTCCATCAGGTTGTCGATCATCAGCCGGTAGTCGCACTTCACATGGAACATGCCGCCGCCGAAGGCCCAGGCCGGGTCCTCGGCCCAGGCGAGGTTCGGCAGCAGCGCCGGGTCGGCCTTCGCGGCCTCGCCCGGCCACACCCAGACGAAGCCGTAGCGCTCGATCACCGGGTAGCGGGCCACCGGCGGGAACCCGCGCACGCGCTGGCCCGGCATCGCGATGGCCTTGCCCTCGCAACCCATCTCCAGGCCGTGGTAGCCGCAGACCAGCTTGCCCTCGACCACGCGGCCCAGCGACAGCGGCGCGCCGCGGTGCGGGCACCAGTCGTCCAGGCCGACGGCCTGCCCCTCGGGGCCGCGGAAGAAGACGATGCGCTCGCCGCAGACCGTGCGGCCCAGCGGCTTCTCGTCGATGTCGGCCGGGGTGCAGGCCACATACCATGCGTTCTTGGGATACATCGCCGTCTCCTGTTGCGAGGCACTTGCCGATTGGATCCAATTGTGCGACAAACCGTCTCTGTGGCGCAATAGAAAGCCATTTATGGATCCAATCGAAGCCTCCAACCCTGATTCGAGCAGCGTCGTGGCCACCTTGCGGCAGCTCATCGTCAACGGCCGGCTGCCCGCTGGCGAACGCCTGGTGGAGATTCCTGTCGCCGAGTCGCTGGGCGTGTCGCGCACGCCGGTGCGGCTGGCTTTCCGCGCACTCGAACAGGAAGGCCTGCTCGAGAAGGCCGGCAAGCGCGGCTACGTGGTGCGCCGCTTCTCCGAGGCCGACGTGCGTTCGGCCATCGAGGTGCGCGGCACGCTGGAGGGCCTGGCAGCGCGCCACCTGGCCGAGCGCGGCATGTCCGACGCGGTGCGCGAGACGCTCGCCGGTTGCATCGCCGAAGGCGCGGCCGTGCTGGCCAAGGGTTTCCTGGTCGACGAGGACATCGGCCGCTGGGGCCGCCTGAACAAGCGTTTCCACAACGCGCTGGTCGACGCGCAGGAAAGCCGCGTCATCGCCGACGCCATCGCGCGCAACAACCACCTGCCCTTCGCCTCGGCCGACTCGCTGGCGCTGGACCGCGCCGCCCTGCCCTCGGAATACCAGAAGCTGCGCATCGCGCAGCTGCAGCACCAGCTGGTGTTCGACGCCCTCACCCAGCGCGAATCGGCGCGCGTCGAGATGCTGATGCGCGAGCACGCGTGGGTGGGCTTCCGCTACGGGCAGCTGTTCGACCCCGCCCCGGCAGCGTCGCCTGCCCTGTCATGATTTCATCCACCCCGACTCACGGAGACACCCGATGACCGCCCGCACCACGCCCCCGTTCCGCGCCGACCATGTCGGCAGCTTCCTGCGCCCGAAGTACCTGCTCGACGCACGCGAGCAGTTCTTCGTGAAGAAGGAGATCACCGCCGCCCAGTTGCGTGCCTTGGAAGACAAGGCGACCACCGAGATCGTCCAATTCCAGCAGGACGTGGGCCTGCAGTCGATCACCGACGGCGAGTTCCGCCGCACCTACTTCCACATCGACTTCCTCGAGCAGCTCGGCGGCGTGAAGACCGACATCCCGGTCACCATCCGCAAGCCCGACGGCACCGAGGAGCTGGCGCCGCCGGTGATGCGCGTGGTCGGCAAGGTCGAGCATGTGAAGGACATCCAGCGCGCCGACTTCGAGTACCTGAAGAGCCAGGTCGCCGCGGGCCTCACGCCGAAGGTGACGATCCCCAGCCCGACCATGCTGCACTTCCGCGGCGGCCGCGCCGGCATCAGCAAGGATCATTACCCGGAGCTCGACCCCTTCTTCTACGACGACGTGGCCAAGGCCTATGGCGACGAGCTGAAGAGCCTGTTCGACGCCGGCTGCCGCTACGTGCAGATGGACGACACCAACATGGCGTATCTCTGCGACGAGAAGATGCGCGAGGCGGCCCGCCAACGCGGCGACGACCCCAACGAGCTGCCGCACCGCTACGCGAAGTTCATCAACAAGGTGGTGGCGCACAAGCCGGCCGGCATGACGCTGGCCATGCACCTGTGCCGCGGCAATTTCAAGAGCACGCACGCGGCGGCCGGCAACTACGAGCCGGTGGCCGAGGCGCTGCTCGCCGAGATGAACCTCGACGCCTTCTTCCTCGAGTACGACGACGATCGCTCGGGCGACTTCCGCCCGCTGCGCTACCTGCCCAAGGGCAAGATCGTCGTGCTCGGCCTGGTGACCACCAAGTTCGGCGAGATGGAGAGCAAGGACGCGCTGAAGCGCCGCATCGAGGAGGCCTCGAAGTACGCCCCGCTGGACCAGCTGTGCCTGAGCCCGCAGTGCGGCTTCTCCAGCACCGTGCACGGCAACAACATCGCCGTGGAGGCGCAGCGCAACAAGCTGCGGCTGGTCGTCGAGACTGCCCAGGAGGTCTGGGGCTAAGCCCGGACTTGCACTTTCGCACGACCGTGCTAAAGTGTCCGCCATGGTCACGGACAGTTCCATCACGGTCGAGGCGAAGACGCAGCGCAGCGGGCTGACGCTCGCGGCCATCCTCGACACCGCGCTCGAGATGGCCGCATCCGACGGGCTGGAAAGCCTGACCGTCGGCGAGGTGGCCAAGCGCCTGGGTCTGTCCAAGAGCGGCGTGTTCTCGCGCATCGGCTCGCGCGAGGCGCTGCAGAAGGCGGTGGTCGAGGAGTACGACCGCCGCTTCCTGCAGGACGTGTTCGTGCCCGCGATGCGCGAGCCGCGCGGCCTGCCGCGCCTGAACGCGATCATGCGGCTGTGGCTGCAGCGCGCCCGCGACGTCGAGATCCGCACCGGCTGCCTCTACTGCGCCGGCGCCTTCGAGTACGACGACCGCGAAGGGCCCCTGCGCGAGCTGCTGCTCGACGGCACCCGCCGCTGGCGCTCGGCGCTCAAGCGCACCGTGATCCAGGCCATCGAAGCCGGCCACCTGAAACCCGACACCGATGCCGAGCAGCTCGTCTACGAGCTCGACGGCCTGTTCGTCGCGCTGATGCGCGAGGCGCGCTTCCTGCGCGACCCGCGCGCCGCCGACCGCGCCTGGTGCGCCTACGAGCGACTGATCGCCACGCAGATCGCCGCGCCCGAGCGCCGGGCGCGCCACTGAACCCCGCGCCACCATGAAGGACACGTCCCATCCCGTGGCCACGAGCCGCGCCCATATTTCGCACGCTCGTGCGAAGAAAGGATCCTCACCATGCTGATCATCGTTCTCGGAGCCGCCGTGCTGGCCGGCATCGTCTCCGCCGCCTGGGCCCTGCTGCGCCTGTGGCGTGGCCTGCCGCGCCGCAACACCGACCTGGTGCTGTTCTGAGCATGGCCGCGCCCACTCCCGCCGCCGCCAACCCGGCCGCCGCCTTCTATGCCGCCAGCCCGGCGGCCCGCGCCCTGGGCGCCACGCTGCGCCTGGCCGACCGCGTCGTGCCGGCCTGGGGCACGCGCGGCGCCCTGCGGCTGTTCTTCACCCCGCTGCCCTGGAAGCTCGCGGCGCGTCGGCCGCTGCCCTCACCCTGGCAGCTGACGCACTGGCCCTTCGAAGGCGTGCAGCTGGCCAGCCACCGGCGCACCGACCTGTCGCCGGGCCGCCCCATCGTGCTGCTCGTCCACGGCTGGGCCGGCAGCGCGGCGCAGATGCGCCGTCTGGCCGACACGCTGGCCGCGAAAGGCTTCGATCCGGTGCTGCTCGACCTGCCCGCGCACGGCCGCAGCGGCGGCTGGCGCTCGACGCTGCCGCAGTTCGGCCGCGCGCTCTTCGCCGCGGCGTCGCGCCTGGGTCCGCTGCACGGCGTCGTGGCCCATTCGCTGGGGGCGCTGGCCGCCTTGCATGCGGCGGCACGCGGGTTGCCGGTGCAGCGCCTTGCGCTGATCGCGCCCTCGGCACCGCCGGCGCAGTTCCTCGACTGGTTCGCCGGCAGCTTCGGCCTGCCCGAAGGCATCAGCGCGCGCATGCGTTCGCAGATCGAGTTGCGCGAGCAGGTCAACCTCGGCGAGTACGAGCCCGGCTGGCTCGGGCCGCGGGTGCAGCAGCCCAGCCTGGTGCTGCACGACGAGGCGGATCGTGTCGCGCCGTTCGGCGCCAGCCGGCGGCTCGCCAAGCACATGCCGTCGCTGCGGCTCGCATCGCACGCGGGCCTGGGACACCGGCGCATCCTCGACGACGCGGCGGTCGCCGAGGCCGTGGCCGAACACCTGCGGCCGGACCGATCAGCCTGAAGCGGCCTCGGCGCGCACGCTGCGCCGGCGCGCCGCCTGCTTCAGGCCGACCTTGAGCAGCAGCTCCACGAGCAGCGCGCGTTCGGCCGGAGAGAGCGCGGCCAGGGTGCCTTCTTCCATCGTCGCGGCGATCGCCTCGGCGCGCTTGACGAGCGCGCGGCCGGCGGTGGTCAGGTGGATCAGCATGGCGCGGCGGTCCTGCGTGCTGCGCACGCGCTCCACCCAGCCGCTCTCGACCAGCCGGTCCAGCGTGATCGCCATGTTCGGCGCGGAGATGTCCAGTGCCTCGCCGAGCTGCTTCTGGTTCACCTCGGGGTTGGAGGCCACCAGCATGAGGATCGAGTAGTCGACCACCTTCAGCCCGAGCGGCCCGAGGTGGCGGGCGAAGTCCTTGCGCAGCTCGATCGCGGCGCGGCTGGCGGCATAACCCACCAGCGTGGTCAGGCGCGAATGGTCGAGCCCGTGGCTGTCGGCCATGCCAGAGTGCGTCATGCCGCCTCGGGCGCGGCCAGCCGGGCCAGCGGCAACCAGCCGGCCCACGCCTGCGCCAGCGCATGGTCGAACTCGGGGCGCAGGTGGGTGAAGCAGTGCGCCGCGCTCTCGCACTTGGCGCGGTGAAAGGCGTCGCCAGCGTGCTCCGGCCGGCTCGACACCGTCTCGGCACGCGCCCAGGCGTGGGCGACCAGCGCCAGGCCGGTGGCGCGCAGCAGATCGTCGGCGACGCGGAACGGCAGCTCGGCGTCGTCGCGCGAGGCGGTCACCACGTCGGCCGCGAGTTCGCCGAGCCGCTGCAGTTGCTCCAACGCCGCCGGGCCATGGCGCGCCCCGGCCGGCACCCCTGCCGCCAGCGCCGCCAGCCAGGCCGCGAACTTGCGCCCGCCGTCGGCCACCAGCTTGCGCACGACGAGGTCGATCGCCTGAATCTGGTTGGTGCCCTCGTAGATCATCGCGATGCGGGCGTCGCGCACGCACTGCT
>CAZVLY010000016.1:0-1275 GCA_964628175.1 uncultured Piscinibacter sp.
AGATGCGCAAGAACCACATCCGCATCCTGGCCGGCGACAACGTGTCGCTGGAGCTCTCGCCCTACGACCTGAGCAAGGGCCGCATCACCTTCCGGCACCTGGTGCGCAACGGCCAGCCGAACACGCCGCGCCGCAGCTTCTGATCGACACCCGGGTCGGCGCCGCGCGCGCCGACCTGTTCGGTTTGTCGCAAAGGACACAGCCTTCGCCGTCGTGCGCAGCGCGCTAAGTCCCTGATTCACAACGCTTCGTGCACTGGCACGGGTCTCGCAATGGTGGCCTCGAATCCACCAAGCGACGAGGGCCCGCGCGATGAGCAACACAGCGTTCGTATCGATCGGCGATCTCAAGCGCGGCCGCCAGGCTGTGAGCCAGATCCTCGAGACCGCCGCGAGCGGTGGCTGCTCCACCAGCGGCGGCGAGGGCAAGGCGAGCTGCGGCTCGTCCGGCGGCCCCGACGACATGCCCGCGGAGATCTGGGAGAAGGTCAAGAACCATCCCTGCTACTCCGAAGAGGCGCATCACCACTACGCCCGCATGCACGTGGCCGTCGCGCCGGCGTGCAACATCCAGTGCAACTACTGCAATCGCAAGTACGACTGCAGCAACGAGTCGCGCCCGGGCGTCGTGAGCCAGAAGCTCACCCCTGACCAGGCGGTGAAGAAGGTCGTCGCGGTGGCCAGCGAGATCCCGCAGATGACGGTGCTGGGCATCGCCGGCCCGGGCGACGCGCTGGCCAACCCGAAGAAGACCTTCGACACCTTCCGCATGCTGCAGGAGCAGGCACCGGACATCAAGCTGTGCCTGTCGACCAACGGCCTGGCGCTGCCGCAGATGGTCGACGAGATCTGCAAGTACAACATCGACCACGTCACCATCACCATCAACATGGTGGACCCGGAGGTCGGCGCGAAGATCTACCCGTGGATCTTCTGGGAGCACCGGCGCGTCACCGGCATCGAGGCCGCGACCATCCTGCACCGCCAGCAGATGCTCGGCCTGGAGATGCTCACCGCGCGCGGCGTGCTCACCAAGATCAACTCGGTGCTGATCCCCGGCATCAACGACGAGCACCTCTACGAGGTGAACCGCGAGGTCAAGAAGCGCGGCGCCTTCCTGCACAACATCATGCCGCTGATCAGCGAGGCCGAGCACGGCACGGTGTTCGGCCTGACCGGCCAGCGCGGACCGAGCGCGCAGGAGCTGAAGGCCGTGCAGGACGCCTGCATGGGCGGCGCGAATCTGATGCGGCATTGCCGGCAATGCCGCGCTGAT
>CAZVLY010000016.1:1285-28066 GCA_964628175.1 uncultured Piscinibacter sp.
CATGGCGATGATGCGCCACTGCCGCCAGTGCCGCGCCGACGCGGTGGGCCTGCTCGGCGAGGACCGCAGCGAGGAGTTCACGCTCGACAAGATCGATGCGATGGAGGTCGTCTACGACCTCGACAAGCGCCGCGCCTACCAGGAGAAGGTGGAAGCCGAGCGCCAGGCGCAGCACGAGGCCAAGGTCGCGGCGCTCGACGCCGTCGCGGCCGACGACGGCGTCGATGCCGACATGAAGGTGCTCGTGGCCGTCGCCACCGAAGGCCACGGCAAGGTCAACCAGCACTTCGGCCACGCCACCGAGTTCCAGATCTTCGAGGTGAGCAAGGCCGAAGCCCTGTTCGTCGGCCACCGCCGTGTCGACCTGTACTGCCAGGGCGGCTATGGCGAGGACGAGCAGCTGCCGTCCATCGTCGGTGCCATCAACGACTGCCACGCGGTGCTGGTCTCGAAGATCGGCGCCTGCCCGCGCGACGAGCTGACGGCCGCCGGCATCGAGCCGGTCGACGAATACGCGCACGAGTTCATCGAGAAGGCCGCGTTGTCGTGGTTCGCGGGTTACCGCGAGCGCATCGCGCGCGGCGAGATCACCCACGAGCCGCGCGGTGACGCGCGCATCCGGCAGGGCGCGTTCACCGCCGCCGCCTAGTTCAACGTCCGACCCGAGGAGACCGTCATGGCCCTGAAGATCATCGCCTCCATGTGCACCGCCTGCTCCGCCTGCGAGCCGGAATGCCCCAACGTCGCCATCCGCGAGAAGGGCGGCACCTTCGTCATCGACCCGGCCAAGTGCACCGAATGCGAAGGCCACTTCGACGCGCCGCAGTGCATCGCGGTGTGCCCGGTCGACGGCTGCATCAAGAAAGTATGAGCGCCATGCTGCAACCCAAGGTCACGGTCACACCGGCTGCCGAGAAGTTCATGCGCCGCATGGTGCGCTTCTCCGCCACGCCCACAGGCGGCTTCCGTCTCACGGTCGCGCCCGGCGGCTGCTCGGGCTACACCTCGGAATTCACGGTCGAGCCGGCCCCGCAGGGCGGCGACAGCGAGCTGGCCGTCAACGGCCTGCGTGTCTTCCTGCCCGCCGAGAGCCGCCTGCTGCTCGATGGCGTGACGGTCGACTTCGCCGACACGCCGCTGCAATCGGGCCTGACCTTCGTGAACCCGAACGCGGAAGCCTGCGGCTGTTCGACCGCCGGCGAGAGCAAGCCGCCGGCGCAGGCCACGGTGTCGCTCTCGTCGATCAAGCGGCTCTGATCCCGGAAGGCGCGCGGGCCATGGACGCCGACTTCGACGCTGCGGTGCTCGGCCAGGGCCTGCCGCCGGCCGTCGAGTCGGCGCTGGGCGAGGCCGGCGCGCAGCGCAGCGACCCGGTGCGCGCGATGGCCGCGCTGATGCGCGCGCAGTCGCTCGCGCCGGATCACCCGGCGGTGCTGATCGCGTTCTACCGCCACCATTTCTACGGCCACCGCCTGCCGATGGCGCGCGACGTGGCCCGGCGCGCGCTGGTGGTGGGTGCGCAGGCGCTGGGCCTGCCGCTGGTGTGGCGCGAGGTGCCGAAACGGGCGCTGCCCGGCGCGCGCCACGACGCGCCGACCCGCTTCTTCCTCTTCGTGCTCAAGGGCTATGCCTACCTGAGCCTGCGCCTGGACGATGCCGTCGAGGCGCGCGACGCGCTGGCATTGCTGCGCGCGCTCGATCCCGACGACTGCGTCGGCGCCGCGCTGCTCGAGGCAGTGCGCCTGCGCGCGCTGGCCGGCGAGGGCGACGTCGAGGACGAGCCGGTCTACGTGCAGGCCACCGGCGCCGCCGCCTGGGCGCGCCTGCCGGCCGCGGCCTGAGGGCATCGCACCATGCAGACCGCCGACAGCAGCGACATCCCGGCGATCGACTGGCACGGCGCGCCGATCACCGAGGCCACCTGCGCGAACTGCGAACACGCCGTGCTGCGTGCGCGCAGCGCCTGCGAGCCCGGCCGCAGCTGCATGCGCGACGTCTATGCGCGGCGCATCGACAGATTCTTCCGCAGCCACCCGCAGCTCGCCAACGCGCACCTGGCGGACGACTATTTCGAGGTGCGGGCCATCGCGGCGCGTTACGCCGACATCTTCCGCCTCGCCGCGCTGATGAACGACCCCGACGAGACGGTGCGGCTGCAAGTCGCGCTGCGCGTGCCGCAGCGGCTGTTGCTCACGCTGCGCGAGGACCCGCACCGCGAGGTGCGCATCCGCGTCGCCCAGCGCATCGATGCGGCCGAGCTCGCCAGCCTGGCGCGCGACCCCGATTACCAGGTGCGTGCCATCGTCGCGCGCCGCGCCCCCGAGGGCCTGCTGACGCTGCTGATGCACGACGCCGACCTGCAGGTGCGCCAGGAGGTGGCACGCCGCATCCCGATGCCGGCGCTGTGGCGCATGGCGTCCGACGCGGCCCCCGAGGTGCGCCGCATCGTCGCCGAGCGCCTGCCGGTGTCGCTGCTCGACAGCCTGGCCGCCGACGCCGACTGGACAGTGCGCTGGGAGGCTGCCGGCCGCGCCGAGGGCGCCGCGCTCGAACGCTTGCGCAACGACGCCGAGCCCGAGGTGCGCGAGCGCGCGCGTGAGCGCAACGACGCACAGGAGCCCGTCCATGGCTGACATCGCCCGCGACGACGACGTCATCGAGATCGCCTACCCGCCGCGCTTCGAGATGGGCGAGCGCGTGGTCAGCCGCAGCGTGGTGCGCAACGACGGCACCTACAACGGCCGCGACATCGGCGAGGTGCTGGTGCACAAGGGCGAGGTCGGCTTCGTGCGCTCGATCGGCACCTTCCTGCAGCAGTTCTACATCTACGCCGTCGAGTTCACCGGCAGCGGCCACCGCGTGGGCATGCGCGCCAAGGAGCTCTGCACGCTCGACCACCTGCCCGAGGAGGTGCTCGCCCAGCTCGGCGAGCGCGCGGCGCAGCTCGATTCCCTTCGCTGAGGAGCCTCACCATGATCGACGCGCGCGAACCGAAGTACCAATGGGGCCAGCCGGTGGTGGCCGCGATCGACCTCTACAACGACGGCAGCCTGCCCGATGCGCCGCAGGACGACATCCTGCTCGTCGTCGCCGGCGGCCCCGGCGAGATCGTGCAGGTCGGCCACCACGACGAGGCCAACGTGCCGATCTACCTGGTCGACTTCGGCGTGGTCGTGCTCGGCTGCCTGGAAGAAGAGATCGCGCCGATGGCGGAGGCGCTGGCGTGAGTGCCGTGCTGCAGAGTTCACCGCAAGTGCTGGCGCTCGATCGCGCCCGCATCGCGCGGGCGCTCGCGCGGCGCCAGCGCTACAAGTACGTGAAGCCGCGCGTCGAGCGCGAAGGCCTGGGCTGGAAGGTGGTCAGCCCGAACTGCTCGCGCAGCGTCGACGCCGCCGGCGGCGAGATCGCCATCGCCTGGCTGGTGCCGGGCAGCAACGGCCAGTGGCTGCTGCATGCCCGCGACCACGATCAAGGCTGCTGGGTCCTCAAGGCGTCGGGCCTGCGCCTGGACGAGGCGCTCGGCCGGCTCTGCGCCGACCCGAAGCGGGAGTTCTGGCAATGAGTGCGGCGATCTATCTGGACTGCAATGCGACCACGGCGCCCGCGACCGAAGTGATCGCCGAGATGGTCGATGCGATGCAGCACACCTGGGCCAACCCCTCGTCCACCCATGCGCCGGGGCAGGCCGCGAAACGCCTGCTTGCCGACGCACGGGCGCGGGTGGCGAGCTTCTTCGGCGCGCAGGCTTCCGAAGTGGTCTTCACCAGCGGCGCCACCGAGGCCAACCACATGGCCGTGCTCGGCGCGCTGGCCGGCGCCCGGGGGCGGTTGCGCCGGCGGCTGGTGCTGTCGGCCGTCGAGCACCCGGGCCTGCTCGCGCTCGCGCAGCGCCTGGCCGAGGAGGGCGTGCCGGTCGACCTCATCCGCGTCGATGCGCAGGGCCGCCTCGACCTCGACCACGCCCGCGCGCTGATCCGCGACGACGTGTCGCTGGTCAGCGTGATGGGCGCCAACAACGAGACCGGCGTGTGCATGCCCATTGCCGCGCTGGCCGAGCTCGCGCATGCGCAGGGCGCCTGGCTGCATGTCGACGCGACGCAGCTCGCCGGCAAGGCCGCGCTGTCGTTCGCCGCCAGCGGCGCCGACCTGATGTCGGTGTCGGCGCACAAGCTCGCCGGGCCCAAGGGCGTGGGCGCGCTGCTGGTGCGCAAGGGCCTGCCGCTGGCGCCGCTGATCTCGGGCCGGCAGGAGCGGCACCGCCGCGGCGGCACCGAGAACCTGCCCGGCATCGCCGGTTTCGCGGCCGCCTGCGAGCTTTCGGGAGCCACGCTGGCCGCCGACATCGAACGCATGCGCGGGCTGCGCGAGCGGCTCGAACAGGGCCTGTTGCGAGGCCTGCCCGGCACGCATCTCTACGGCGCGCTGGCCGAGCGCCTGCCCAACACCGCCTGCCTGCGTTTCGCCGACCTCGCTGCCGAGCCGGTGCTCACGCGGCTCGAGCGTGCCGGCGTGATCGTTTCGTCCGGCGCTGCCTGCAGCGCCGGCGGCACGCAGCCCTCGCACGTGCTGCTGGCGATGGGCGAGAGCCCGGCACAGGCCAAGGGCGGCGTGCGTTTCTCGCTCGGCCGCGAGACCACCGCGGCCGACATCGATGCCGCGCTCGACGCCGTGCAGTGCGCCCTCGTTCCCCTGCTCGACCCCCAGCCGCTGGCTGCCTGACCCCAAGGAAGAACCATGAAGGTGATGATCCGCAAGACCTCGACCGGCGCCTTGTCGGCCTACGTGCCGAAGAAGGACCTGGAGGAGCCGATCGTCGCGCAGGAGCTCGAAGGCCTGTGGGGCGGCACGATCACGCTGGCCAACGGCTGGCTGCTCGCGTTGCCGGAGATGGCGGTAGGCACCTCGCTGCCGATCACCGTCGAGGCCCGGCGCCTCTCCGGAGATTGAGATGGAAGCGGCCACGCTGACCGAGGCCATGGTCATCGCCGACGCTGCGTCCAGCGTGCGCGAGGCCGCCGCCGCCCTGCGCACGCGCTTCGCGGATCTGCGCGTGGTCGTCGTCGATGCCTTCGACATGCGCAGCGAGACACCGGCCGCGGTCGGCACGAAGCGCCAGCTCTACCTCGGCGCGAGTGACGGCCACTGCTGGTCGGTGACCCGCGACGCCGGCCAGGCCTGCGGCTTCTTCATCGCCGAGCGCGCCTGAGCGCGACCGCAGCATGAGTGACCTGCCCGACGACTGGCTGCTGCTCTCCGAGCCCGACCTGAGCGAGCTCGAATCCGATCTCGTGCAGGCCGCCTTGCGTGCACCGCGCCTGTCGGCCGGCCGCATGGTCGAGCGCTTCGAGGCCGGCTTCGCACGCTGGGTCGGCCGTGCGCATGCGGTGGCGGTGGGCAGCGGCACATTGGGCACCTGGCTGGCGCTGCGCGCGCTGGACATCGGCCCGGGTGACGAGGTGATCGCCTCGCCCTACGGCTGGCACCAGGTGGCGCACGCCGTCACGCTGTGCGGTGCGCGCGTGGTGTTCGCCGACATCGACTACTGGTCGGGCTGCCTCGACCCGGCGCGCGCCGCGGCGCAGGTCACGCCGGCCACGCGCGCCCTCCTCGCCGGCAACGTCAACGGCCACCCGGCCGCCTGGGCCGGCCTGCGCGAGCTGGCCGAGACGCACGGCCTCGCGCTGATCGAAGACTCCACCGAGGCGATCGGCTCGGTCTACCGCGGCCGCGTGGTGGGCAGCTTCGGCGATCTGTCGGTGTTCGATTTCTCGCAGCCCTCGGCACTGTGCTGCGGCGAGGGCGGCATGGTCGTCACCGACGACGCGGCACTCGCCTCGGAGCTGCGCTACCTGCGCTCGCGCTCGATCGGCGACCGCCGCTCGGTCTCGGTCGGCTCGCGCGTGCCGCTGCAGGCCTCGATCAGCGAGCCCACCGCGGCGCTCGGCGTCGCGCAGCTCTCGCGCATCGACGAGATCCTGGCGCGGCGCAAGGACGTCGAGGCGAGCTACCTCGCGCAGATGCTCAGCTTCGAGGGCATCAAGCCGCCCTACGTGGCCCCCGGCGTCGACAGCGTGCACTGGATGCTCTACCTCGTGCACCTGGGCAAGCGCTTCACCGCCAGCGCCTGCGCGCAGATCGTCGAGGACCTGGCCACCGAGTGCGTCGAGACGGTCATGTACTGCCAGCCGCTGCACCAGCAGCACCACTACATGCAGCAGGGCTGGAAGCGCGGCGCGCTGCCCCTGACCGAGCGCATCGCCGACCGCGCGCTGGCCCTGCCGCTGCACGGCGGCCTCGAGCCCGACCACGTCAAGTTCATCGTCGAGACGCTGAAGGATTCGTCCATCAACGTCGGCGCCGGTGCCGCGATCTACTGAACCAGGAACCGCCATGAGCCTCGCCACCCTGAACGACCTGCCCGCCGCCGTGATCGAGGGCCTGGAAGCCGGCACGCTCGCGCCCTACCTCGGGCCGGGGCTGCTGGCGTTGTGCAGCGGCACGGTGCCGCCGGCCGACCCGGTGGCGCTGGCCGCCGTGCTCACCGCGCGCGTCTCGGTGCCGGGCAAGATCAAGAACCGCCTCACCGCGGCGGCGCAGTTCATCGAGAACTTCAAGCACCGCAAGACGCTGGTGAAGGTGATGGACGAGGCCTTCGCCGTGCAGGCCGTGCCGTCGGCGCTGCACCGCTGGCTGGCGGCGCTGCCGGCGCCGGTCATCGTCGACACCTGGTACGACGACACGCTGCGCACGGCGCTGGCCGCCACGGGGGGCGACTGGGCCGAGGTGCAGGGCCTGTCGCAGAGCGAACACTTCGGCACCTGGACCGGCTGGTACGACGCCGCCGGCGCGAGCCTGCCCGACGCCGCCGCGCCGCGCACGCTGCTCTACAAGCCCTGGGGCGGCCACGCGCCGGCCAGCAACTACCTGGTGTCGGACAGCGACTTCGTCGAGGTGCTCACCGAGATCGACATCCAGACGCCGATCCCCGCGCTCGTGCAGCAGCGCCGCGCCGCGCTCGGCTTCGTGTTCCTCGGCTGCCGCTTCAACGACCAGCTGCCGCGCGCCTTCGCGCGCCAGGTCATGAAGCGTTCGGCCGGCCCGCACTACGCCGTGCTGGCCGAAGAGCCCACGCGCATGGAGGCCCGCTTCCTCGCCGAGCAGGGCATCACCCGCATCGCCATCCCCCTGGCCGACGCCGCGGCCGCGCTGTGCGGCGCGGCGCTGCCGGCCTGAACATCCTCAGGAGAAATCGAATGAGCACGCTCACCATCAACCCCGGCGCCATCACGGCCGAGGTCGCCGAAGGGACCAACCTGCTGCAAGCCATCCTCGCCGCCGGCGGCAAGCTCGTCAGCAAGTGCGGCGGCGAAGCCAAGTGCGGCGCCTGTCACGTGTTCGTCACCGAAGGCCGCAAGGGCCTGTCGAAGATGACACCGGTGGAGAACGCCAAGCTCGACACGATCATCGGCGTGGGCAGCAAGTCGCGCCTGGCCTGCCAGGCGAGCCTGCTGGGCACCGAGGCGGTGACGGTGGAACTGCTGGGGGCGCTGTCGGGTTGAACGCTCAGTCCCGCGCAAGCAGCGTGGACGGCAGCAGATTCATGGCCTCGCGCAATGGCTTGTGCTCGTCGTCGAGGGCGACGATGAACAGGTGCATCGGCCACTGGAGCGCAGCAAACTTCGCAACGATCGACGGTCCGCCGCGGCGGAACGCGGTCCAGCGCGTGAGTTCGAGTCCGAGCACATAGGTCGGGACGTCCGGGTCGGTGGCCAGCACGCGCCTCGCCAGGCGGGCACTGCGCACGCCTTCGCCGTAGGCTCGCACGAGGGCGCGAACCTTGGCCAGTGTCTCGTCGTCGAGGCCGTGGGGCCGGATCTCGGGCCGCGCGTCGAGCCGATGCAGCTCGGCGTCGCGGCGCGACTCGAAATCGACACGTTCGGACCAGCGCGCCTGCCAGGCCGGCAGGCGGGCGTCGCTGTGGCGCGCCAGCCAGGCGCAGGCGCATTCGCAGGCGGCCCGCGTGGCCTCGGGATCGAGGGAGATCACGCGTTCAAGCAGTGCCAGGCCGGCTTCGTCGTCGCGCGCCAGCCGCTCGCGGCCCTCGAGGAAGATCGTCAGAGGATGGTCCGGCTGCACCGCGTTGAACGCGGCGAGCGAATCCACAGGGTTCTCCTCCGGCTGCAGCTCGACTGCAAGGCGGAAGCGCTCGATCTGTTCGTCCACGCTGGGTGCATCCATCGACTGCAGCTCGGCCAGGCGCTTGAGCTGGCCCTGCAACTCGTCGTGGCGGGTCTTCCAGGGGGCTTCCAGCCTGTCGTGCCACTCTGTCTGCAAGGCGTCGCGCAGCGGGCCCAATGCCTCGCCGAGCCAGGCCGACGCGGCAGTCTCGCCTCCCAGCGGCGGGGGTAGCTCGTCGATGCGATCCGACTCACCGGGCAGTGCCTTCAGGCGCTGGCCCAGGGCCGGGTGCGTGTCCATCAGCTGGGGCAATCGCTGGAGCGCCTCGCCCAGCCAGTGCTGGCCCTGCTGCCGCTCCACGCCGCCCGAGGCGATGCCAGCCCAGCGGATCGCGCGGTCACGCGGTGGCGCCGGCATGTCACGAACCGTGCCGATCGTCTGGTCGTTGAATCTTTCGTATTGCGGGGTGACGATGTTGATGCGTTTCAGGGCGCTGGCCGCCACGGCCGCGCCGGCGAGTTCGGCTGAAGCCGCATCGGCTTCATACTCGTTGGCGCGGGCCAGCACGAAGCTGTAGGCGTTGAAGTAGGGCGCATACCAGCCGACGAGCGACCTCAGCGGCCGCATCAGCCAGCCCTGCCATTGTTCGGTGATCTGCTGGATGCTCCCCCAACTCAGCCGCAGGCGGTAGATGAACGCGCCGAAGCGGCCGTGCGAGCCGGCCAGGTGGCCGTACTCGTGGGCCACCACGGCGAGGGCCTCGTCGGGGGCCACGGCCTCGAGCAGGGGCAGACCGAGGATCAGGTAGTTGCGCGGGAAGCCGAACCACCCGAACAGCGGGCGCTGGACCACCGCCGCATTGACCTCGTCGGTCAGGAGCACGTGATGAAAGCGCGGTCCACGCATGCGCTCGCGCATGCGATCCATCGCCGCGAAGAGCGCTGGCGCCTGCTCGCGGCGGATCTCGTGGCCCTGCGGCGCCGGCAGCCGCGTGACCAGTGCCGCCAGCGAAGCCCGGACGAGCAGCCACAACGGAACCACGAGCAGCAGCAGGACCTTGCCCAGCTTCAAGACCAGCAACCAGGCACTGCCGCCATGGAACAGCAACGCAACGACGAGTCCTGCGATCAACAGCAAGCCTGAAGCAGCGAAGCCGAACAGCAGGGCCAGGATCGCGAAGCCGAGCGCCGCCAGCGCGGCCACCTTCACCTGGTAGAGGGCGGGAGCAGCGGAACTCTCCTGCTCCAAGGCCGAGACCATCGCTTCGAACTGCGCCTGTTCCATCGTCCCTCCCGACGACATCCGCCCAGCCGGGAATTCTGCGACATCCCTGGCCGCCGCGTGGCCGGCTAGCGGAGCTTCGCCCGCTCCGCCTTGTTGTAGTTGCTGAAGTGCCCCTGCTTCGCCGCCGCGCGCCGCCCCGCAGCGATGATCGCCTGGCTGGTGCCTTGCGGCGCGGTCAGCGAGACCAGCCGTTCGAGCGCCGTCGCGGCGCAGTGCGGGCAGGCGGGCACGGTGCTGCTGCGCACCAGCAGTTCGAACTGCTGGCCGCAGGCGGTGCAGCGGTAGTCGTACAGGGGCATGGTGTCCTCACGAGGGCAATGGAAGGGATTGGCGGTCCAGCGACAGCGCCACGAGCGCGCTGGCCTGGTCGGTGATGTCGCGCACCACGGCGCGCGAGAGGCGGCCCAGCCAGCGGCCGGGCAGGGCGTGCGCGCCGCAGCGCGCGCCGGCCAGCATGCCGACCAGCGCACCGGTGGTGTCGGCGTCGTCGCCCAGGTTCACGGCCGCAGTGACGGCGGCCTCGAAGTCGGCGTGCTCGCAGATGCAGTGCAGCACCGTCTGCACGGTGTCGACCACGTAGCCGCTGGCCCGGCCGGGGTAGGGCCGGAAGGCGAAGGCCGGTTGCGCGGCGACGAAGGCCTCGATGCGGCGTGCCTGCGCAGCTGCGTCGGCACCGCCGAGCACATCGCGCAGCAGCTGGCCGACGCCGAGCACCGCGGCATCCGACAGCGGATGGTGGTGCGTCACGTGCGCCTGCGCGATCGAGACGCGCTCGAAGGCGGCGTCGTCGCCCAGCGTGGCCAGCGCCACCGGCAGGTTGCGCATCAGCGCGCCGTTGCCGGCGTCGCCTTCGTTGGGCTCGCCGCTCAGGCTGCCCTGCTGCAGGAAGCGCAGGATGCCGCGCCGGCAGGTGTTGCCGCAGTCCACCGGCTTGCCGCGCCACCAGGCCAGGAAGGCCTCGGCGATGAGCTGCGTGTCGAAGGGCCGGCCCAGGCTGTCGCCGCGCAGCAGTGCCTCGCCCAGCGCCAGGCTCATGGTCGTGTCGTCGGTCACCTGCCCGGCTGCCAGCTTGAGCCAGCCGCCGCCGACGATGTGCCGGTGCACGCCGCCCTGCGCCGCGAAGCGGTGCCGGATCTCGCGCGGCGTCATGAACTCCACCGTGGCGCCGAGCGCGTCGCCGAGGGCCAGGCCGAGGTAGGCGCCCAGGGCCTTGTCGAAGAGCGCCGCGGGGTCAGTCATAACGCGCCTCGACCTCGCAGTCGCCGCCGATCGCCAGCACCTCCGCCTCGCCGTGCAGCGAGGTGGTGTTGAGCAGGCCGGGCACGAGCAGCAGCTTGCACTGCGGGATGCGCGCCTCGAGCACCCAGTCGCCGAAACACTGCGCCGCGTCGCGCGTGGTGCTGAAGGAGACCAGGTTGTTCAACCGCACCGTGCAGTGCCGCTCGCGCAGCGAGCCGCCGGCCACCTGCTCCTCGCAGCGCGTGCTGCCGCGCCACAGCGTCGCGTGCGTGCCGCCGCCGAGCAGCACGAAGCGCGCGAGCATCCACTGGCAGAACTCGTAGAGCAGGTCGAGCTGCTGGTAGATGCTGTTGTTGTGGTACCGGCTGGCACCCTTCTGCTCGAGGTAGGCCACCCAGGCCGGCGACGGAAAGCGCGCCAGCGGCGCGCCGTGGAAGCTGGGCACGAGGCCGAAGCGGCTCTCCACCCAGCCCTTGAGCACGGCGCCCGAGGGCCCGTTCGAATCGAGCCCCCAGCCCTGCAGCAGCTTGAGGTAGCTGGAGCGCCAGCGGCGCCGACCGCTCGGGCCGTCGTCGCCCTCGCCGGGCCCGGGTCGCGCCAGCCCGAAGGCCAGGCTCATGTAGTGCGCGAACACGGCACGTGCCTCGTCGGCATCACGGCTGCGCTGGAGCAACGCGAACAGGCCGGGGTTGCACTCGCGCGCGCCGGCGATGTGCAGCGGCTGCGGGTGCGCGTTGAAGGCCGTGCTCGCCAGCAGCGGCGCGGGCACACCGACCAGGTTGGTCGTGTACCAGCGCGCCGGGTCGGCTTCACGGCCGCCTTCGAGGCTCACACGGGCCGGTTCTCGTTCGGGTTGCGCACCGGGCCCATCAGCTTCAGGCCTTCGTCGTAGGTGATGGTGTCGAAGGTGATGTCGAACTTCAGCGCCGCGTCGGCCACGCGGTCGGTCTTGCCGGCGGTGTCGAGTTTCTTCAGCTCGTTCTTCTCGAGGTAGAGCAGTTCGAGCAGTTCGTTGTAGACGGTCGCCTCGTCGATCGGCAGCACGTAGAACATCGCGCCGCGCAAAGGCACCTGGTACTTCTTGCTCAGGTCGATGTTGTTGCAGAAGAGGAAGTACTTGCCGCCGGCCGACAGCGTGTCGCCCAGCGTCTCGGCCACGTCCTTCAGGTGCTCGAAGCTGAGCAGGTAGCCGGCGAAGAAGGGCAGCTTCGGGTCGCCGACCTGCGCCACCGCGATCACCTGGTCGCAGGTCAGCTCGGGCGGGCGCGCCTCGTCGGCCAGCTTGGCGGCGAAGCGCAGCGCGAGCTCGCCGCGGAAGCCGTAGCGCCCCGGCTTCTTCGTCGGTGCCTTCAGCACCGGGTTGAGCAGGCGGCCCTCGGACTCGAGGCGGGCGAAGGCGGTGGACGCGAGTCCGGGTTCGGCGAGGGTGGTGCTCATCAGTGGCTCCGGTGGGTTGAATCGGTGTCGGTGTTCTTCAGGTGATCGGCGACCTTGGCGAAGGCGGCGAGCAGCTCGTCGCGCAGCGCGGCCTCGGTGCCGATCTCGTCGAGCGCCTGGCGCATGCAGGCCAGCCAGGCATCGCGCGCACGCGCATCGATGGCGAAGGGCCCGTGCACGCGGCGCAGCCGCGGCTGGCCGCGCTCGGCCGAGTAGCGCTTCGGCCCGCCCAGCCATTCGGCGAGGTACAGGCGCAGCACGGCCTTCGTCTGCGCAAGGTCGGCGTCGTGCATCGCGCGGATGGCGCGGGCATCGTCCCGCTGGTCCATCGCGCGATAGAAGGCATCGACCAGCCTGGCCACGGCCGCCTCGCCGCCCAGCCGCTGGAAGTGCGGGTTGGGGTTCGCGGCGACGATCGGCAGGGCGCTCATGAAGGCTGCTCAGAGCAACCGCCGTACCACCTTGTTCGCGCGCCGCTCGACGCCCGGTAAGGGCCAGGGCGAGCGACGACGCGCAGGCCGTCGCGCGTCCGGGTTTGTCGTGTTTCGAACAATCGAACAAGGCCCGGCCCGCGGCCGCGAAAACGCGCATTTACCTCGTGAAAACAAGCACTTGAATCACGTCAAAGGGGGTGGCACGCGCATTGCGATGAGAAGGCTGCGCGGACCCCATGTCAGGCCCCGAGGGACCTTCCATAAGAAGACCCACAAGGCACCGAAGGCTGCATAGAGATCGCGACGAACGTTCCCGCATCGTCAACTTCTCAACCGAATCAACTGGAGCAAACAAAATGGCAAAACTTCGGCAGATCGCCTTCTACGGCAAGGGTGGCATCGGCAAGTCCACCACCTCGCAGAACACCCTGGCCGCCCTCTCCGAGATGGGCCAGAAGATCCTCATCGTCGGCTGCGACCCCAAGGCCGACTCGACCCGCCTGATCCTGCACGCGAAGGCGCAGGACACCATCCTCTCGCTCGCGGCCGAAGCCGGCTCGGTGGAGGACCTCGAGCTCGAGGACGTCATGAAGATCGGCTACCGCGACATCCGTTGCGTCGAGTCCGGCGGCCCGGAGCCGGGTGTCGGCTGCGCCGGCCGCGGCGTGATCACCTCGATCAACTTCCTCGAGGAGAACGGTGCCTACGACGGCGTCGACTACGTCTCCTACGACGTGCTCGGTGACGTGGTCTGCGGCGGCTTCGCGATGCCGATCCGCGAGAACAAGGCGCAGGAGATCTACATCGTCATGTCGGGCGAAATGATGGCCATGTACGCGGCCAACAACATCTCCAAGGGCATCCTGAAGTACGCCAACAGCGGCGGCGTGCGCCTGGGCGGCCTCGTCTGCAATGAGCGCCAGACCGACAAGGAACTGGAGCTCGCCGACTCGCTGGCCAAGATGCTGGGCAGCAAGCTGATCCACTTCGTGCCGCGCGACAACATCGTGCAGCACGCCGAGCTGCGCCGCATGACCGTGCTCGAGTACGCGCCGGATTCCAAGCAGGCGCAGGAGTACCGCGACCTGGCCACCAAGATCCACGCCAACGCGGGCAACGGCACCATCCCCACCCCCATCACGATGGACCAGCTGGAAGACCTGCTGATGGAGCACGGGATCATGAAGTCGGTCGACGAGTCGCTGGTCGGCAAGTCCGCCGCCGAACTCGCCGCCGAAGCCGCCGCCGCGTAACGCTGCGCGAAAGACGAGAGCGGGTGGCGCGTTGCGCCACCCTTCTCAGCAGCCTGACCCACACTGAGGAGTGTTTCCATGTCCATGACCGTTGAAGAGCGCAAGGCCGTCAACAAGGCCCTGATCGACGAGGTCCTGAAGGCCTACCCCGACAAGATGGCCAAGCGCCGTGCCAAGCACCTCGGCCAGTACGAGGAAGGCAAGCCGGATTGCGGCGTCAAGTCCAACATCAAGTCGCTGCCCGGCGTGATGACCATCCGCGGCTGCGCCTACGCCGGCTCCAAGGGCGTGGTGTGGGGCCCGATCAAGGACATGGTGCACATCTCGCACGGCCCGGTGGGCTGCGGCCAGTACAGCTGGGCCGCGCGCCGCAACTACTACATCGGCACCACCGGCATCGACACCTTCGTGACGATGCAGTTCACCTCCGACTTCCAGGAGAAGGACATCGTTTTCGGTGGCGACAAGAAGCTCGACAAGATCATCGACGAGATCCAGGAGCTGTTCCCGCTGAACAAGGGCATCTCGATCCAGAGCGAGTGCCCGATCGGCCTGATCGGCGACGACATCGAAGCGGTGTCGAAGAAGAAGTCCAAGGAATACGAAGGCCACACCATCGTTCCGGTGCGCTGCGAGGGCTTCCGCGGCGTCAGCCAGTCGCTCGGCCACCACCTGGCCAACGACGCGATCCGCGACTGGGTGTTCGACAAGATGGACGGCAGCAAGCGCCCCGAGTTCGAGAGCACGCCCTACGACGTCACCATCATCGGCGACTACAACATCGGCGGCGACGCCTGGTCGTCACGCATCCTGCTCGAGGAGATCGGCCTGCGCGTGATTGCGCAGTGGTCCGGCGACGGCACCATCGCCGAGCTGGAGAACACGCCGAAGGCCAAGCTCAACCTCATCCACTGCTACCGCTCGATGAACTACATCAGCCGGCACATGGAAGAGAAGTACGGCATCCCCTGGGTCGAGTACAACTTCTTCGGCCCGACCAAGATTGCCGCCAGCCTGCGCGAGATCGCCAGCCACTTCGACGACAAGATCAAGGCCAACGCCGAGGCGGTGATCGCCAAGTACCAGCCGCTGGTCGACGCGGTGATCGCCAAGTACCGCCCGCGCCTGCTCGACAAGACGGTGATGCTGTACGTCGGCGGCCTGCGCCCGCGCCACGTCATCGGCGCCTACGAGGACCTGGGCATGAAGGTGGTCGGCACCGGCTACGAGTTCGGCCACAACGACGACTACCAGCGCACCACCCACTACATCGGCGACGCCACGCTGATCTACGACGACGTGACCGGCTACGAGTTCGAGAAGTTCGTCGAGAAGATCCAGCCGGACCTGATCGGCTCGGGCATCAAGGAAAAGTACGTGTTCCAGAAGATGGGCGTGCCGTTCCGGCAGATGCACAGCTGGGACTACAGCGGCCCGTACCACGGCTACGACGGCTTCGCGATCTTCGCGCGCGACATGGACATGGCGATCAGCTCGCCGGTCTGGAAGCTCGCCAAGGCCCCGTGGAAGAACGCCGCCTGAAGCACCCCCTCACGCCAGGAGAACACCATGCCCCAATCAGCCGACAAGGTCATCGACCACGAACTGCTGTTCCGCGAGCCGGAGTACCAGAAGATCTTCGCCGACAAGAAGGCGAACTTCGAGTTCAACCATTCCGACGTGAAGGTCGCGGAGATCCGCGACTGGACGAAGAGCAAGGAATACAAGGACAAGAACTTCGCCCGCGAGGCGCTCACCGTCAACCCGGCCAAGGCCTGCCAGCCGCTGGGCGCGGTGTACGTGGCCAACGGCTTCCACAAGACGCTGAGCTTCGTGCACGGCTCGCAGGGCTGCGTGGCCTACTACCGCAGCCACTTCAGCCGCCACTTCAAGGAGCCGACCTCCTGCGTCAGCTCGTCGATGACGGAAGACGCGGCGGTGTTCGGCGGCCTGAACAACATGGTCGACGGCCTGGCCAACGCCTACAACCTGTACAAGCCGGAGATGATCGCCGTCAGCACCACCTGCATGGCGGAGGTGATCGGCGACGACCTGAACGCCTTCATCAAGACGAGCAAGGAAAAGGGCAGCGTGCCCGCCGAGTTCGACGTGCCCTTCGCGCACACGCCGGCCTTCGTGGGCAGCCACGTCACCGGCTACGACAACGCGCTGCTCGGCGTGCTGCAGCACTTCTGGGACGGCAAGAGCAAGACCACCGAACCGCTGGTGCGCGTGCCCGACGAGAGCATCAACTTCATCGGCGGCTTCGACGGCTTCGTGGTCGGCAACATGAAGGAGATCAAGCGCATCTTCGACCTGTTCGGCGCGAAGGTGAACATCGTCTGCGACCCGTCGGAGGTGTGGAACACGCCCACCGACGGCGAGTTCCGCATGTACGAGGGCGGCACCACCAAGGCCGAGGTCGAGGCGGCGCTGCACGCCAAGGCGACCATCGTGTTCCAGGAGTACTGCTGCGAGAAGACCGCCAAGTACCTGGCCGAGAAGGGCCAGGAGGTGGTGGTGCTCAACGCGCCCGTGGGCGTGGCCGGCACCGACCGCTTCATCATGGCGATCTCGCGCCTGACCGGCAAGCCGGTGCCCGCGGTGCTCGAGAAGGAGCGCGGCCAGCTCGTCGACGCGATGGCCGACAGCCAGGCGCACCTGCACGGCAAGCGCTACGCCCTCTACGGCGACCCCGACCAGATGCTCGGCTACAGCGAGTTCCTGCTCGAGCTGGGTGCCGAGCCGGCCCACGTGCTGGCCACCAACGGCGGCGAGGACTGGGCGGCCAAGGTGCAGGCGCTGTTCGACAGCTCGCCCTACGGCGCGGCCTGCAAGGTCTACCCGAAGCGCGACCTGTGGCACATGCGCTCGCTGCTGCACACCGAGCCGGTGGACTTCCTGATCGGCAACACCTACGGCAAGTACCTCGAGCGCGACACCGGTGCGCCGCTGATCCGCCTGGTCTTCCCGATCTTCGACCGGCACCACTACCACCGTTTCCCGACCTGGGGCTACAACGGTGCGCTGTGGCTGCTGACCATGCTGCTCGACGAGTTCTTCGAAACCCTGGATGCCAACACCATCGTCCCGGGCAAGACGGACTACAGCTACGACATCATCCGATAGGCGCGGCCATGGCGAACGTCACATTCACCTCGCCGCGCATGCAGCGCGACGTCACCGTCTACGCGGTGGCGGGCGACACCCACACGCTGCTGTCGGTGGCCAAGAAGCACAAGGTGCCACTCGAGTCCGATTGCGAAAACGGCGAGTGCGGCTCCTGCCTGATCCAGGTGAGCGTGCTGTCGGGCAAGGCGCCCATCGGCATGGCGCTCACCGAGAAGGAGAAGACGGTGCTGCGCTACGCCGGCAAGATCACGCAGGCGCAGATCGACGACGCCGAGACGAACGACCGGCCGCCGCCCTGGCGGCTGGCCTGCCAGTTCATCGTGCGGCACGAGGACATCCTGGTCAGGTTCTGAGCCCACCCGGGCCGCAGCGCTGCCGCTGCGGCTCAGATGCTCTTGTTGTCCTGGGTGTCGGTGACGGGCTTGCCGTCCTCGCCGAGATCGGTGCTCGGCTTGATGGCAGGCGAGCCTGCGCCCGCGGCGGGGTCGACACGACCCTCGACGTGACGCAGGAACTCGTCGACCTGCTCGGTCGAGTGCGGCGAAGGTTCGATGTGGGCGCTGGGCTGGGTGGCCATGGGCGGCTCCTGGAGTGGGTGGGCGGCTTGCGCCGCGGGCTCAGTTCGAGGGCGCGGAGGCCGCCGGCGGCACCACGATCACCGTGGTGCTGCCACCGGTCTTGCCGGTGTCGCCGGTGCTGCCCGTTGCGCCGGTGTAGCCGGTGGCGCCGGTGCTGCCGGTGCTGCCGGTGTCCCCCGTGCTGCCGGTGGCGCCCGTGGCGCCGGTTCCGCCGGAGGGGCCTGCCGGTCCGGGCGGGCCGGCCACCGGGGCGGGCGTTTCCGCCGGCGCGGGCACGGCCACGACGACGGGCTTGTTGCAGGCGGCGAGGCCCGTGGCGGCAAACAGGGACAGCAGGATCAATGAGCGGTTCATGGGGGTACCTCGCGGAGTTCGGCCCTGCAGGCTAGGGGCGCCGCCGCCGCCTGTCGGTGCGCTGCTGCACGCAGCGGCGTCAGTCGCCGAGCAGTTCGCCGATGGGCTGCAGGTCCTCGACGTGGTCGCACACCGCCTTGAGCACCATCAGCAGGGGCGGGCCGAGCAGCAGGCCCCAGATGCCCCACAGCCAGCCCCAGGCGAGCACGCCGACGAAGATCACCACCGGGTTCATGCGGCTGGCGCGGCCGGTGAGCCAGGGCGTCAGCAGGTTGCCTTCGAGCGTGTTGATGAACAGCGAGACGCCGCCGATCAGCAGCGCCATCTCCAGCGTGCCGAACTGCAGGAACCCCACCAGCGCCAGGCCGCCGGCGGTGGCCACCGAGCCGAGATAGGGCACCAGGTTGAGCACCGCCGCCACGATGCCCCACACGGCCGCGTGCTGCAGGCCGATCCACCACATCGACAGCCAGGTCGCCACGCCGACGAGCACGCTGGTGAAGACCTGGATCATCAGGTAGTGCTGGATCTGCGCGGTGATCTCGTCGAGCATCTGGATGGTGATCTTCTTCTTGGTGAAGGTGGGCCCGGCCAGCTTGACCATCTTGCGGCGGAAGCGGTCGCCCGCGGTGAGCAGGAAGAAGCTGACGAACAGCACCACCATCGCCTGGCCGATCAGGCCGACCAGCCCCAGCGTGCTGCTCCACAGGTAGTCGCGGATGTTGAAGCGCGGCCGCTCGATCTGCACGCGGGTCACGCCCTTGGCGGCCGGCGGCGCCTTCGCGACGCCTTCCTCGGCGGCCTGCTCGAGCTTGGCGGCGGCGCGCTGCATCTTGTCGATCGAGCTCTCGGGCGCGCCGCGCGGGCTCTGCACCGACTCGCGCAGCTTCTGCGCGGCGTCGGGCAGCGAATCCGCCAGCGCGCCGGCATCGTCGGCGAGCGAATACGAGACCGAGCCGATCCCGGCCACCAGGCCCAGCAGCAGCACGGCCGCACCGATGCCGCGCGGCAGCCGCCAGCGCTGCAATCGCTCGACCGCAGGCGACAGCGCGTAGCTCAGCATCACGCCCAGCAGCAGCGGGATGAACACGGCGCTGGCCCACTGCAGGGTGTAGACGCAGGCCAGCAGCGCGATCACCGCCAGCGACACGCTGCGCACGTCGACGGGCAGGATCACGTGCACGCGGCCGGGGGCGTCGTCGTCGCGGGCGGCTTCGGTCGCAGCGGTGGGGTCGTTGTCCATGGGCCGGGCCCTCCCCGTGGCCGAAGCCCAGTCTACGCCCCGGCCCGCGGGGCGCCGGATCAGAGGGCCATCGCCGCCGCGACAATCGGCGCCTGCCGCCCCGCCCACTCCCGGAGTCCCCGTGACCCTGCCCGCCGGCTCCCCCGGAGCCACACTCATCCTCGCCGCGATGCTGCTGGCCAGTCTCGCCGGCTTCTACGCGATGCCCGCGCTCATCGAGCGCAGCCTGTTCCGGCCGCACTGGCTGGTGCCGCGTCGCGAGTACGCCACGCTGCTGACCAGCGGCTTCATGCACGCCGACCTGCCGCACCTGCTCTTCAACGCCTTCACGTTCTGGGCCTTCGCGTTCCAGCTCGAGCCGGCGATCGGCACGCCGCGCTTCCTGGCCCTCTATGCCACCGGCCTGCTGGCGAGCGACGCGCTCACCTGGGTCAGGCACCGTCACGACCCCGGCTACCAGAGCCTGGGGGCCTCGGGCGCGATCTCGGCGGTGCTGTTCGCCTCGATCGTCTACTTCCCGAACTCGGCGATCTACACCTTCCCGGTCCCCTTCCCGATCCCGGCGCCGCTGTTCGCGGTGGCCTACCTCGCCTACTGCCACTGGGCCGCGCGCCAGGCGCAGGGCCGCATCAACCACGATGCGCACTTCGGCGGCGCCGTGGCCGGGCTGCTGTTCGTGGCGCTGACCGATGCGCCGGCCTGGGGGCGGGCCTGGCATTCCATCTTCGCTTGAGTCGAGGTGGCATCGAACCTGCATGGAGGAGGTGGTCTTGTCGCAAACCCGACAAGCGTCCAACCCATCCCCGGCGAGGCCCCGATGCCAACAGCTCCCGTTCTCATCCGCACCACCCACGACGGCCGGCGCATCGAGGTCATCGGCGCGCGCATCTGCCTCGACGGCCAGCCCGAGGCCGACGAGCTCGTCGTGATCGACGAGCACCCCAACCGGCAGGCCATCCTGAAGGTCGTGCCGCTGGCCACGCACGTCGCCGGCCGGCTGCCGCTGACGCTGGCCGAGGCCTCGGTGGCGCAGGCCGCGCTGCGCCGCGCGACCGACCGCTTCGACGGCTCGGCGCAGGCGGCGCGTGAGCGGCTGCGCCAGGTGGTGTGGCGCAAGTCGGTCACCGACGGCGTGGAATAGGCCGGCCCATGATCCACGTGCTCGAGATGCCTGCCGACGCGCCGCCGCGCGTGTGGTTCGCCTTCGACGCCGACGACCTGGCGCGCAAGCTCGAGGCCAGCGACGTGGCCGAGCTGCATGCCGCCGGCCGCTGCCGCGTGTTCGCCGACGAGTCGGCGGCACTGGCCGCCTTCGAGCGCGCCGACGACCCCGCCTGGCAGGGCGAAGGCTGGCGCGCCCGCTGGGCGCTGCGCGAGCAGCTGATCGCGCTCGAGGTGCTGGCCGACGACCTGTGACGGCCCGCGCCGGCGCCGGCGCGCCTACGTCGGCGGCAGCGCCGAGCCGAGGCCGGCGAAGGCGCTGTCGTCGATGATGTCGACGAAGCCGGAGGGCGTGAACGCAGCGGGCGGCTTCTGGCGATCGCGCAGGTCCTTGCGCGCGAAGTACTTGGCCTGCGCGGCCGGCGGCAGGTCGGTGATGCGCACCAGGCCCTTGTCGAGCAGCACGTCGAGCAGGTCCTCGAGCACGCGCACCGTGTCGCCGTCGAGCCGCGCGAAGTCGTCCTGCACGTCCTTCGCCTCCTCGCGGCCGAGGAAACGCTGCACCTCCGGTGCCGTCTGCGGCAGGTACTCGAGGGCATCGAGCGTCGCGCTGCGGTGCAGACTCTCGATTTCGCCACGGGCATTGCGGTGGACATAGGGCACGATGGTTCTCCCTCGCCGGGCGGGCATGCGGTGCAGGCCCGCCCACATGCTAGGCCGCATGGCGCGCGGCGACGGCATGTCCCAGGGCGCGGCGGTGTCTTGCATGATGCTCTCCGTGCGCCGCGCGAAGCTCATGGCGAGGCGCGCTGAGATACTCATGCCTGCACCCAAGAAATAAGGAGACGACGATGGGCAAGACGATCGAATTCAAGCGGCCCGACGGCAAGGCCGTGCACGGGTATCTGGCCGAGGCCGAGGCGCCCGTGGGCGCGGTGGTCGTGATCCAGGAATGGTGGGGCCTGAACGAGCAGATCCGCGGCGTGGCCGAACGCTTCGCGAGCGCCGGCTTCACCGCGCTGGTGCCCGACCTCTACCGCGGCAAGAGCACCGTGGAGGCCGAAGAGGCGCACCACCTGATGACGGGCCTGAACTTCGGCGAGGCCGCCTCGCAGGACGTGCGCGGCGCGGTGCAGTACCTGAAGGCCGCGAAGGTCGGCAGCGGCAAGGTCGGCATCACCGGCTTCTGCATGGGCGGCGCGCTCACCGTGCTGGCCTCGACGATGGTGCCCGAGGCCGACGCCGCCGTGGTCTGGTACGGCTACCCGCCGCTGGAGTACGTGGACGCCTCGAAGATCGGCATGCCGCTGATGGCGCACTGGGCCACGCAGGACAGCGCCTTCGCGATCGCCGGCGTCGACGCGCTGGAAGCGAAGCTGAAGGAAGCGAAGGTGCGCTACGAAGGCCACCGCTACCTGGCGCACCACGCCTTCGCCAACGAAGACGCGCAGGGCCGCCACCGCATCGCCATCACGCAGTACGACGCGGCCTGGGCCCAGCTCGCCTACGACCGCACGATGCGCTTCTTCGGCCTCGCGCTGGGCTGAGCCGCCGAAGCGCGGCGCCTGCGCTGCGGCGGTCCGCGTCAGCCCAGGCTGACCGGCACGAAGATCTGCTGCCCGTCGCGCATCACCAGCAGGGCCAGGTGCCTGGGGTGCGCGCGCAGCGCCTCGCGCACCTGCTCGATGCCCTGCACCGGCTTGCCGTTGAGCGCGAGCAGCACGTCGCCGCGCTGCACGCCGGCCAGCTGCGCCGGGCCCGACACCTGCTCGACGAGCAGGCCGTGGTCCAGCCCCGCGCTGCGCAGCTCGTCGCGCTGCAGCGGCCGCACCGCCAGGCCCAGCGTGCCGCCTTCGGCCGCGGCCGCCTGCTCGCCGCGCTCGGGCTCGGCGCGGCCCAGCGTCACGCTGAGCTCGCTGCGCGACTTGTCGCGCCACAGCGCCAGCTTCAGCCGCTCGCCCGGCTTGGCCAGGCCCACGCGGCCGGACACATCGCCCGCCACCTGCACCGGCACGCCGTCGACCGCGGTGATGACGTCGCCCGACTTCAACCCGGCCTTCTCGGCCGCGCTGCCGGGCGCCACGTTGGCCACCAGCGCGCCCGAGGGCGAGGCCAGGCCGAAGGAGCTGGCCAGCGGCGCCGACAGGTCCTGCAGCGTCACGCCCAGGCGCGCGTGGTCGACGCGGCCCTTGGCGACGATCTGCTCCTTCACGTGCAGCGCCACGTCCAGCGGGATCGCGAAGGCCAGGCCCTGGAAGCCGCCGCTTTGCGAATAGATCTGCGCGTTGATGCCCACCACGCGGCCGGCCGAATCGAACAGCGGGCCGCCGGAGTTGCCCGGATTCACCGCCGCATCGGTCTGGATGAAGGGCACGTAGCTGTCGCCCGGCAGCGAGCGGCCCTTGGCGCTGACGATGCCCTGCGTGGCCGTCTGCTCGAAGCCGTAGGGCGCGCCGATGGCCAGCACCCAGTCACCCACCTGCACGGCGCGCGGGTCGCCCAGCGTGACGGTGGGCAGGCCCTTGGCATCGACCTTGAGCACGGCCACGTCGGTGCTGTTGTCGCTGCCCAGCACGCGGGCCGCGAACTCGCGGCGATCCGACAGCTTCACCGTCACCTGCTTGGCGCCGCGCACCACGTGCGCGTTGGTGAGGATCAGGCCATCGGCGCTGACGATGAAGCCCGAGCCCTGGCCGCGAAAGGGCATCGCGCCCTGCGGCGGCAAGCGCAGGCCGGGGATGCCGCGGAAGAAGCGGAAGAAGGGCTCGGCCTCGGGATCGGGGCCGGCATCGTCGTCGGCGCCGGAGTCGTCGGCACCGACGTTGCGCAAGCCCGCCACCGTGACGCCCACCACCGCCGGCCCCTGCGACTGCACGATGGCGCGGTAGTTGGGCAGCTGCGCGGGCGGCAGCGGGCTCGTGGCCAGCGGCGCGGGGGCGGCCGCGGCGACGGGGGTGGGCACGGTGGCCGTGGACGCCGGCGCGGACGCCGACGCGCCGAACTGCAGCCACGACGGCAGCGTGATGGCATCGGCCGCCGTGGCGGCCAGGGAGAGCACGAGCAGCGCCGTAGCGGCAGCCGTGGCAGTGAGCTTGCGGGACATGAGTGGCTCCTTCGATCGTGTTGCCGCGGGAGATGCAGCGGGATGAGGGGCACTCTAGGGAGCGGGGGTGAGGGGTGGGTGAGGGGGAGGTTAGGTGAACGTGAGGAGCGGGAGCCAAACCGTCAGGGGAGAACACGCGCGGCGTGGCGCAGGCTGCTTTGCAGCGGTTGCTGTCGCTCGGTGCGGCTTTCTGACCTCACGGTCTCGAGCGCAGACCAGTCATCGGAGCCAGCCACTGAGTTCCCCATGGCTTGCTTGCGGGGTGTTGGCAACGCTACCGATGAAAGGTGTGGTTCCACCGTCCAACGACCGGTTGACCGTCAGCACTTCGGTCGAACACTGCGCCAGTTCACCCGGCTGTGGATGGAGAATCGAAACGCAAGCAGTTCGAGAGGGGGCGTCTGTGGCAACCAAACATCGGCGAGAGGGACCGACCGTCGAGAGCGCAATTGATCCGGTGAATCCATTCGACGAGAGGTCGCCAGACTTGTTGTTCAACGAAGGTGAGAAGGAGCTAGCGGTGCTGGAGGTTGGATGGGCCAAGGCAGCCCTCTACTTCAGGACTGGATGGCACTTCGGCCACAACCGCGGATCGATCCGCACGCGCAGCCTACTTGCGATTCACGAGGAGCTACAGGCCCGACGCGCTCGGTTTGAGCGCGGAAACAAGGTTGAGTTGCTACACGCCATACAAGTGTGCGCAAACGAGAACTTGCCGTTGCCAACTTGGCTATCGTTGGCATTCGGGTCGGTGTTCGGCTCATACACCAATGTCGTGAGTCCCACTGCCTCGCTCGACGAGGCCTTCGGAACGCTTCGGCCTGGGAAGAAAGCGATCGGCGACAAGCGGGATTGGGAACTGGGAAGCCAACTCTACGCCGCCGCGTTCGCATTGGCAGTCCGAGACGAGCGCATTGAGAGCCTGGATGCCCTACTTAGGCTTGTCCTTTCGCAAAAGGACTGGGGCGTTGGCAAGACCAAAGCTCGGGAACTGTTGCTTCAGATCGACGAGACTCAGCGCGAGCTGTCGCCCTCGCAAGACCTTTCACGATTCTTGGAGCTTCGGCGAAAACAGGTGCGACCCTAGCTGGCCACAGGTTCAATGAGGCCATTGACTCACCGCGATCGCCCTCATTGACCATGCGAATCCCGACGACCAATCCCTACTGCGCCTTCAAAGATGACCGCATGCGCCTGCTGGCGCTGGTTGCACGGGACATCCGCATTGGGCTAGCAGCCTACGCTTGCGTACAACTCAGCGGCGACACGAACTGGCTAGCGGTTGCCCGCTTGCTAGGTGTGGGCTAGAGCTCATCGACCGCGCATCGGAAACCCGCGCTCAGACGTTGCGGCTCAGTTCCTCAGGCGTTACGCTGAAGCACAACATGCATCTACAACGACATGCGGATCTCGAAAATCATCGTTGAGAACTACCGCTCCATCGAGCTGGCGTCCATCGAGCCGAGCAAGTTCTGCGTGCTCGTCGGGCAGAACAACCACGGCAAGACCAACTTCTTCGAGGCCATCGATTGGTTCTACAACGCCAAGTCCACCTCCGCAGACGAGCGCTTCTGCAAGCAAGGTGATCGGCACGTGCGAGCGCAGCTGGACTTCGCGGATGTCGTTGAAGCAGACATTGAGAAGCTAACGACCGACGCCGCGAAGACGAAGATCAAGAACATGCTCGACGGCAAGAGTTCGTTCTCCGTCGTGAAGACCAGTCAGGACCACAAGCGTCGGTACATCGTGGGTGGCGAGGACAAAGGTAATCCGCAAGGCCTCGACACAGCGATCAATGAGTTCTTGCCGAAGCTGGAGTACGTCACCACGCGCATTCGGCTTGACGACGTAGCCAAGTACAAGGACAAGAATCCAATCGGCACGATGCTCTCGGGCGTTTTGTCGACAATTGTCGAGGGCTCCGAAGACTACAAAGGTTTCAAGGCGCAGTTCGCAACACTCTTCGAAGGTGATGCATCCGAGGTGCGCGCGGAACTCAACAAGCTCGGCAGTGCGGTCGAGGTGTATCTGCAGAAGCAGTTCCCCGACGGAACCAAGATAAGGTTTACCGTGAACCCGCCGCAGTTCTCAGATCTACTGAAGAGCTTCGAGACGAGCGTCGATGACGGCATCGATACTCGGGCGGAGGACAAGGGCGATGGGATGCAGCGCGCAATCATGCTCGCAATCATCCAGGCCTTCGCCGACTACCGAAGGAGTCAACTCGGCGGCGGCACGTTCCTCTTTCTCATCGACGAAGCGGAGCTCCACCTACATCCTTCAGCGCAGCGCGCGCTGAAGCGCGCGCTCATTGACATCTGCGAGATCGACCAAGTCCTAGTTAACACGCATTCGTCGGTACTGGTTGCCGACAATCACGACATCCAGAAGATCTTCAGGGTGGAAAAAGATCAGCGGATCACCACCATCGTGGAGGTTGACGCGCAAGGTCGCGCCGACGTCATCTACGAACTGCTTGGCGGAAGTCCGTCCGATCTACTCCTTCCGCGCAATTTCCTCATTGTGGAGGGTAGGTCGGAGTTCGAGTTCTTGAGCGTGATCCTCCGTCGTTTCTACGCTGGAGAGGGCCGCGGCATAAAGGTGCTCTTTGGTGGCGGCGACATAGACGAGCAGGAGGCAACGCTGCTCGCGGTGCACAAGCTGTTGGCTCCGCTCACCGATGCGGAGAATCCGGTCTATCGAGATCGTGTCGTTGTGCTAATCGACAGGCCCAACGACAAACAGAAGAACAAGTACGAACTTTTCAAGAAGGGCTATCCGTACCTCTACGATTCCGATCGTGTGTTCGAGATGCCTCATTGCTCGCTCGAAGAGTGCTACCCGGCGCCATTTGCGAAGACTGCCGAAGAGGTGAAGGCCTTTGGCAAGCAGAAGGTGCCATATGCACGCGAAGTCGGAGCGAACATCACCATGCAGCAGTTCGAGCATGACATGCCGGTCGTCGCTGCCGCACTCAAGCGATGTATCAACGCGGCGTTCGGCGCGGCATAGGTGTCGATCCGATTCAAAAGGGCCGGTGATGCGGACTTGGGTCGGTTGCCCGCCACGATCCGACTTCCGCAGTCAGTCTCTTGCGTGATGGCCGACTTGGAGCTAGCGCTACGCGATGATGGGTGTCCTCATCCCAATCCGCGCCCCTCACTTCCGGCGGCCAGTGTGCCCCGCTTACCGGCCTCATGGTCGGTCAAGTGATGTTGTCCTTGCGAGCCGGCGACCGACCGCAGACGCTTAGGAGTCGATGTCCGGTTTCGCAACTTGCGGCCCCTCGTCCGTACAAGACAGACGGCAGCAACCAGTCTGAAGCGGGCAACCAGTCGCGCGCTCCGACGATTCGACCACCTGCGGCTACTGTCGCGTTATGGCC
>CAZVLY010000017.1:0-27730 GCA_964628175.1 uncultured Piscinibacter sp.
TGGCGCAGGCCGCTCACGTTGCGGCCCATGTCGGGGCGCGTGCCGCCCATGGCCACACGACGGTCGTCCGCCGACAGCGTGTGGTACCACTCCGAGCTCAATCCCTCGCGTTGCAGGCCGGACAGCAGCGGCTGCCGGAACCATTCCTCGGCCGCCCGCGTCACGAACTCGTGCACGTTGCCCGCGGTGGCGTACTGCAGCAGCACGTCGGCCCGCGCCACGGCACCGAACTTGTCGAGGTACAGGCCCGCGGCCGGGTACTCGTGCGCGTCGGCCACGACCATCGGTTCGTAGTCGCGCATCAGGGCGGCGATGGCCTGCGCCTCGGGCGTGCGCAGCAGCAGGTGATCGCGGTTGGCATCCAGGCCGCTGGCCGTGGCACGCCGGCCGGCCTGCGCGCCGTCGGGATTGGCGCGCGGCACGATCAGCACGTTGATGCGGTCGAGCAGCGGCGCCAGCGGCCCCTGCGCCAGCTGCCGCGCCAGCACCAGCAGCGCCTCGCTGCCGGCCGGCTCGTCGCCGTGCTGCTGGCCGATCAGCATCACCGTCGGTCGGGCGGTGCCGCGCAATGCGGCGCTGGCCGCGTCGCCCAGGCGCGTGAGCAGCAGCGCCTCGATCGGCTGGCCGCTCTGCGACCTGCCGGGCGAGAGCAGCTGCGCGCGCGTCGGCAGCGGCGCCTCGCGCGCGAACTCGCGCAGCATCGACTGCATCTCGGCGTTGCTCGTGAACGCCAGTCGGCCGCTCGCGAAGGCGGGCGTGGCGTAGCGCACCGGCGGATCTGGAAAGCGCGCGGCCAGCGCGACGGATTCGCTGGATGCCTGCGGCTCGCTCGCCGCAGCCGCCGTCGCCGGGGGCGGCGTGGTCTCGGCAGGCCGCACAGGCCAGGGCCCCGCCGGTCCGGGGCCGCCCAGCGGCGCAGGCACCTGGGAGGCCGGGCGCGACTGCACGGCCGTGCCGGCCGGCGGCGGGCTTGCGCAGGCCGCCAGCAGCGTGGCGGCCAGCAGCGCCGCCATCCGGCTGGCGGACCTGCATGCACGGTGTTCGAAGGTCGGCAGTGGCATCGGCATCGAAGAGGAGATGGGCACCGGGAGCGCGCACTATAGGCGACGGTCCGGGTGCGCAGGGCTGCGCCACAGTCCGCGCGCACCGCACAATGGCGGCAGTTCACTTTCCGGTCCTCGTTCATGGCCATTCTCAAGACGACGCTTCTCGTCATCGCGCTGCTGGCACTCGCCGTCGGTCTGGCGGCGCAACTGGGACTGCTGCGCGGGCGCATGCCGGGCGACCTCGGCGCCCGCGATGGTCGCCTCAAGCCGCCGTCGACGACGCCCAACAGTGTCAGCAGCCAGGCGGCGCTCTACCCGGACAACCCGCAGCGGTCCTATGCGGCCATCGCACCCTTCCCCGCCACCGAGGGCGGGCCGCAGACGTTGGAGCGCATCCGGCGCATCTGCGAGAGCATGGAAGGCGCCAGGGTGGCCAAGAGCGACCCGGGCTACCTGTACGTGCAGTTCGAGTCACGCTGGATGAAGTTCGTCGACGACACCGAGTTCTGGTTCGACCCGCGCGCCGGCGTGATCCACGTGCGCTCGGCGTCACGGCTGGGACGCAAGGATTTCGGCGTCAACCGCGCGCGTGTCGAGGCCATCCGGGCACGGCTGGCCGCGGCCTGAAGCACGGCGCCTCGCGCCGCTGCGGGTGCGATTCGCGCCGTGGCGATGCCGCCCGTCGCAACGGCCGCCGCGCCGCGACGGGCCCGCGCCAGAATGCGGGCCATGACATCCACCGCCAACCTCCTTGCCGCCTGGCCCTGGCGCAGCTTCGCCTTGCGCGGGCTGAAAGTACTGGCGATCGGGGTGGGAATCGCGCTGCTGTTCGCGCTGGGCGCACCGCACAAGCTGGGCATCTCGATGGCGTATGCGGTGCCGATCACCTTTGGCTGCTGGTTCTTCATCGACGCCGGCCGGCTGATCGCGGCGCGCTGGATCATGCGCCGCGACCCGGCGGCGCATCCGCAGTGGCCCGGCTGGCCGTGGATGATCGGCGTGCTGCTGGTGGGCACCGTGCTCGGCTACCAGACCGGACACTCGATCGGCAACCTCGTCACCGGCCAGAACGCCCCCGGGCTGCTGATCGAAGGTCCGGTGCGTGCCGTCACGCTGGTGTCGTTCTCGCTGATACCCGGTGTGCTGGCCACCTACTTCTTCTACACCCGCAGCCGGCTTGCCACCATCCAGGCCCAGGCCCAGGAGGCCCAGAGCCATGCCGCGCAGGCGCAGCTGCGGCTGCTGGAGTCGCAGCTCGAGCCGCACATGCTCTTCAACACGCTGGCCAACCTGCGCGTGCTGATCGCGCTGGACCCGCCGCGCGCGCAGGCCATGCTCGACCAGCTGATCGCCTTCCTGCGGGCCACGCTGAATGCCTCGCGGGCCGGGCAGCATGCGCTGTCGGCCGAGTTCTCGCGCATTGCCGATTACCTGGCACTGATGAAGGTGCGCATGGGCGAGCGGCTGCAGACGGATCTGGTTCTGCCCGACGAACTCGCCAGCCTGTCGGTGCCGCCGCTGCTGCTGCAGCCCCTCGTGGAGAACAGCATCCGCCACGGCCTGGAGCCGCAGGTCGAGGGCGGGCGCATCGAACTGATCGCCTCGCGCGAAGGCGAGGTGCTCGTGCTGCGCGTGCGCGACACCGGCGCGGGCCTCGCCGAGCCCTCCGCCGACGGCACGCACTTCGGCCTGCAGCAGGTGCGCGAGCGCCTGGCCACCCTTTACGGCGAGCGGGCGAGCCTGCAGCTGGGCCCGGCCGACGATGGCCGCGGCGGCACCCTCGCCACCATCCGCCTGCCCGTCACGCCATGAACGCACCGAGCGCCCTGATTGCCGAAGACGAAGCCCTGCTCGCCGCCCACCTGCAGGCGGAACTGGCTCGCCTGTGGCCCGAGCTGCGCGTCGTGGCCAACGTGGCCCACGGCGCCGCGGCCGTCGAACAGACGCTGGCACTGCGTCCCGACATCGTCTTCCTGGACATCCGCATGCCCGGCATGGACGGGCTGGAGGCGGCACAGGCGATCGGCGAGGACTGGCCGGACGGCGAGGCGCCTCCGCTGCTGGTGTTCGTGACCGCCTACGACCAGTACGCGCTGCAGGCCTTCGAGCAGGCCGCGGTCGACTACGTGCTCAAGCCGGTGCAGCCCGAGCGGCTGGCGCAGACCTGCGCCCGGCTGCGCGCGGCGCTGCAGCGGCGAGGCGAGCCGGAGGGTTCGGCCTCCGTGGAGTCGGCGCTGTCGCAGCTGCGCGCACTGCTCGGTGCGCCGGGTCTGGGTGCCTCCGTGGCCGGCACGGCCGCCCGGTTGAGCGTCATCCAGGCCGGCGTCGGTGCGGCGATCCACATGGTGCCGGTGCAGGAGGTGCTGTACTTCGAGGCCGCCGACAAGTACGTGCGGGTGATCACCGCCGAGCGCGAGCTGCTGATCCGGACTTCGCTGCGCGAGCTGTTGCCGCAGCTCGACCCGGACCGCTTCTGGCAGGTGCACCGCGGCACCGTGGTGCGCGCCGATGCCATCGCCTCGGCCTTGCGCGACGAATCCGGCAAGCTGACCCTCACGCTGCGCGGCCATGCCGACAAGCTGAGCGTCAGCCGGCTCTACGCGCACCGATTCAAGCCGATGTGAGCGCGTGGCGCTCAGTGCGCCAGATCGGTCTGCCCCAGATCGGTCTGGTTCAGCGCAACACGCACCATCGCGGCCATGGTCTGCTGGAGATCGCGGCCCGGACGGGCAAGACGCGCGGCGACATCGTCGAAGCCGTCGTCGCCACGCGGGGCTTCATTCGGCAACTCGACCGCCGCGCGGGTGTTGCGCGGCCGGTAGGGCCAGACCACCGTCGGTGCAGGCGTGTGGCGGTTCATGCGGCGCTCGCGGTGGCCGCCGCGCGCGCAATGGCGGGCGGACTGAGGACCATCAGCGCGGTGACGGCCAGGGTGGCCAGCATCACCACGCCCACCAGACCCACCGCGAACTGGCGGCGGCGACGGGCCTTGGACTCGGCCACGTACGATTCGTAGTGCTTCATGCAGGGACTCCTTCGCGGGCATCGGCGCGGGGTGCGCCGATGCAGCAAATCTAGGGGAGCCCCGCCGAGCGCGCATCGCTCGTTGGGGGGACGGGCCTAGAGAGGCCCGTCCAATTCGTCAGTGGCTGTACTTGCGGTTGTCGCGGCGGTCGTCCCGCCGATCGTCACGGCGGTCGTAGCGGTCGGGCACGCCGTCGCGGTCGCGGTCGCCGTATCCGCGGTTGTCGTAGCGGTCCCAGCGGTTCGGGATGCCGTCGTGGTCACGGTCGCCCCAGCCCGGGCCGCGGCCGTAGTAGCCGTAGCCGATGGGCACCGGGCGGCTGACCACCACCGGGGCCGGGTAGACCACGCGGGGCGCCGGGCGGTACACCACCGGCGGCGGCGCATAGACGACCTGGGGCGGCGTGTACACAGGAACGGGTGCGTAGATCGGTGCCGGCGCATACACCGGACCGTTGGAGATCACCGTGCCGATCGGCGGCGCGCTGATGCCGATCGACCAGTAGACGTCGCTGGCCTTTGCGGTGCCGGCTGCGAGCAGGGTGGCTGCGGTGGCGACGGCTGCGATCAGGGACTTGTTCATGCGTTTGCTCCTTGGGTGGCGCGCATTCGGTGCGTGCCTGCCGCAAACAACGCGGCGCCCGGGGGGGGCAGTTGACCCGGCAAGGTAAAGACATATTGCTGCCGGCCACCCCCGGAAGGGGGTGCGCGCGGGGCGCGCCGATAGAATGAAACCATGAGTTCCGCTCCCGCCGACGACAGCCCCAAGTCCAGCAACTTCCTGCGCCAGATCGTCGAGCGCGACCTCGAGCAGGGCACCTACGCAGGCCGCCGCTTCGCCGGGTCGCCCGGCGACGCGGCCCACCACGCCGCCGCGGCCGTCGATCCGGCACGGATCCGCACGCGCTTCCCGCCGGAGCCGAACGGCTATCTGCACATCGGCCACGCCAAGAGCATCACGCTGAACTTCGGCCTCGCGGCGGAGTACGGCGGCGTGTGCCACATGCGCTTCGACGACACCAACCCCGAGAAGGAAGAGCAGGAGTACGTCGACTCCATTCTCGACGCGGTGAAGTGGCTAGGCTTCGGCTGGACGGCGCATGGCGTCGACCATCTGTACTACGCCAGCAACTACTTCGACTTCATGTACCGCGCCGCCGAGGCGCTGATCGGCGCGGGCCTGGCCTACGTCGACGAGCAGACGCCCGAGCAGATGCGCGCCAACCGCGGCGACTTCAACACGCCGGGCACGGCCAGCCCGTTTCGCGACCGCACGCCGGGAGAGAACCTCGCACGCTTTCGCGAGATGCGCGACGGCCAGCATGCCGACGGCGCGATGGTGCTGCGCGCGCGCATCGACATGTCCTCGCCGAACATCAACCTGCGCGACCCGGCGATCTACCGCATCAAGCACGCCGAGCACCACAACACCGGCAACCGCTGGTGCATCTACCCCATGTACACCTTCGCGCACCCGATCGAGGATGCGCTGGAGCAGATCACCCACAGCATCTGCACGCTGGAGTTTGAAGACCAGCGCCCGTTCTACGACTGGCTGCTGGACCGCCTGTGCGAAGGCGGCCTGCTGGAGCAGCCGCACCCGCGCCAGTACGAATTTGCGCGCCTGAACCTCACCTACGTGATCACCAGCAAGCGCAAGCTGGCGCAGCTGGTGTACGACCAGAAAGTCAGCGGCTGGGACGACCCGCGCATGCCCACCATCGTCGGCCTGCGCCGTCGCGGCTACACGCCGGAGGCGATTCGCCTCATGTGCGAACGTGCCGGTACCAGCAAGGCCGGCGGCTGGACCGACTACGCGAGCCTGGACATCGCGCTGCGTGACGACCTGGAAGGCAAGGCCGCGCGTGCGATGGCCGTGCTCGACCCGGTGAAGCTCACGCTGAGCAACTGGGCCGAGGTGTTCGGCGCCTCGGCCAGCGAAGCCTGCCACGCGCCCGCGCACCCGCAGCGGCCCGAACTCGGCGAGCGCAGCTTCGGCCTCGGCCCGCAGGTGTGGATCGAGCGCGACGACTTCGCCGAGACGCCCCCGAAGGGCTTCTTCCGCCTCTTCCCGGGCAACAAGGTGCGCCTCAAGTACGGCGTGGTCATCGAATGCACCGGCTGCACGAAGAACGCGGCTGGCGAAGTCGTCGAGGTGCTGGCCACCGTGGTACCCGACACCCGCAGCGGCACGCCCGGGGCCGACAAGGTCAAGGTCAAGGGCACGATCACCTGGGTCGGCGTGCACGACGCCGTGCCGGTCGAACTGCGCCTGTACGACCGCCTGTTCACCGAGGCGCAGCCCGACGCGGGCGGGCGCGATTTCAAGGCCAGCCTGAACCCGGCGAGCAAGCGCGTCGCGCGCGGCTATGTCGAGCCGTCACTGGCCGGCCTGGCGGCGGACACGCGGGTGCAGTTCGAGCGGCACGGCTACTTCGTGACCGACCGCGTCGATCACCGTGCCGAAGCGCCGGTGTTCAACCGCATCACCGGGCTGAAGGACACCTGGGCCAAGTGAAGCACCTCTGCACGGCCCGTCAGCCGATGCAAGTGCGGTTCTTGCCCGTCCGCTTGGCTTCGTAGAGCGCCTGGTCGGCGCGCTCCAGCGCGGCCTCGATCGTCTCGCCCGGCCGGTAGTCGGTGACGCCGGCGGAGAAGGTGACGAAGATCGTCTTGTCTTCGTGCATGAACAGGCCGCCCGACAGCGAGCGCTGCAGCCGCGTGAGGATCTGCTGGCCCTCGTCGATCGGCGTCTGCGGCAGCAGCACGACGAACTCCTCGCCGCCGTAGCGCGCCACCATGTCGGTGGGGCGCAGCGTCTTGCTCACCACGGCGGCAAGCGAGCGCAGCGCCTCGTCCCCGGCCGCGTGGCCGAGTTCGTCGTTCAGGCGCTTGAAGTTGTCGATGTCGAGCAGGCCCACGGCCAGGCCGGCCGCACCGCGCTCCACGCGCGCACGCTCGGCCTCGAAGGCCTGCAGCAGGCCCCGGCGGTTGGCGATCTGCGTGAGCTGGTCGGTCGAGACCTCGCTCGACAGGCGGCGCAATTCGTCCTCGAGCTCGCCCACGCGCTGCGTCAGCTCGCTGGCCTTGGCGTGTTCTTCGTGCAGGCGCCCCTGGGTCTGCTGCACCAGGGCCTGCACGGTGCGGGTCTCCTCGACCATCTCGCGCACCACGCCGGCCAGGCTTTCCAGCGAATCCGCCTTCTCGATCACGTCGGCATACCGCCCTACGCTCTCGTGGAAGCGCCCGGTCTGCGAGCCGAGCTCGCCCAGCTCGGTGAGCATGCGGTTGATCAGCGACTTGAGCGCCTCGCGCGCCTTCTCGCGCTCCGCGCGCAGCGTACCCTGGCGCTCGCGCGTGTCGCGCAGCGGTTCGTTGACGGCACGCACGCCGCGTGCGGTGAGGCCTTCATCGAGCTTGACGCGCATGGCCTCGCACTGGCCCTTGGCCCAGCTGTCGTCCTCGGCCAGGTCGGTCAGGCTGGCGGTCAGTTCCTGGCACAGGGCGCCGAGCTGGTCGACCAGGTGGTGGCGGTGCTGCAGCACGATGCCGGCGCGCCGGCACATGGTGTCGAGCTCCTCGGCCAGGGGCTCCGAGGCGCCTTCCCTGCCGATGCGCTCGACCAGGCCCGCCAACGCCTGCGACAGCTGCGCGGCCGCATCGTCGTTCGGCGGCAGCGCCTGGCGCGTGGTGGTGCCCAGCGTACCGACGACGCGGCCCCAGGGCCGCTCGTCGGACAGGTTCAGCGAGATCGGCGACACGGCCGCTGCCGCGCCAGCGACCGCTTCCGCGGGGGTCTCCAGCGCGTCCAGCGGTGCCGGTTCGGTCTCCACGCCAGCATCCGGCGCGTCGGCGTCCCAGCTCGCCGCGAGCTGCGTGAGCCGCTGCTGCAAGCGCTTCGAATCGCTGCGGCTGCCCTCGAGCACACGCTGCAGGCTGTCCTTGCGACGCGCCGAGGTCCAGTGGCGCCCACCGCGTTCCACCCCGCGCACGAGCTTGCCGATGAGGGTGGCCAGCGCGGCGCCGTCGGCGGCGGCCGGAGCCGCTTCGCCGGACTCCTGCGCGTAGGCGCGGGCGTAGTTTTCCGGCGTGGGCTCCTGCTTGTCGAGCACCAGTCGGCGCAGGGCCGCCTTGGCGATCTGGGCGGGCAGGGTCTCGGCACCGGGGCGTGCCGCCGTGGTGCGATTGGATTCCGTCGTGCTCACGGGCTCAGCCGGCCGGCTTGATGCGGCCGTCGCGCAGCTCGGCCGGTCGCAGCGCGTCGGCCAGATCGACCATCTCGCCCGCCTTGCCGATCCATGGCGCCTTGCGCGGCAGCACGGTCTGCTGCAGCCAGGTCTCGATGTCGTCTGGCGGCTGCGGGCGGCTGAACAGGTAGCCCTGCATGATCCCGCAGCCCAGGCGGTGCAGCACCTCCATCTGGCGCAGGTTCTCCACGCCCTCGGCGATCACGCGCAGGCCCAGTGATCGGGCCAGCGCGATGATCGCGGTGACCACCGCCGAACTCTGCGGCGTCATGCCCAGGTCGCGCACGAAGCTTCGGTCGATCTTCAGCTCGCTGATCGGCAGCGTCGTGAGGTAGGCGAGTGACGAGTAGCCGGTGCCGAAGTCGTCGATCGAGATCTCGACACCGATCTCGTTGAGCCGGTGCAGCGAGGGGATCACGTTCTGCAGGTCCTTCATCAGGCCCGTCTCGGTGATCTCGAGCTGGATCGCGTGATGCGGCACGCCGTAGGTGGTGACCGCGTTGTGGATGTGCTCGACGAGGTCGGTGCGCTCGAACAGCCGGTTCGGCAGGTTCACCGCGATCGAGTCCGCGAAGCCGAAGCTGTCCTGCCAGACGCGGGCCTGGCGCGCCGCCTCGCGGATCGCCCATTCCGACAGCGGGATGATCAGGCCGGTTTCTTCGGCCAGCGGGATGAAGTCCGCCGGCGGCACCAGCACGCCGCCGCGCTGCCAGCGCATCAGCGCCTCGGCGCCCACCATGCGCGCGCCGCGCACGTCGATCTTCGGCTGGTAGTGCAGCACCAGTTCGTTGCGCTCGATCGCCTTGTGCAGGGCACTCTCGAGCTCGAGCTTCTCCCGGCCCTTGCCGGCCAGCGCCGGGCTGTACAGCGACGAGCTGTTGCGGCCGCTGGACTTCACCGCATACATCGCCACGTCGGCATTGCGCAGCACGTCGGCCATCGTGCCGCCGTCGCGCGGGTACAGCGCGATGCCCACGCTGGCGGTGACGAAACATTCCTGGCCGCCGACGAAGATCGGCTCGCGCATCAGGTCGAGGATGCGCTTGGCCACCCGCTCGGCATCGCGCTCGTCGGCGACTTCGGGCAGCAGCGCCACGAACTCGTCGCCGCCCAGCCGCCCCACCGCTTCCAGCGTGCGGTGCGAACGCGAACCCATCGCCTCGAGCGAACTTTCCATCACCTGGTCGGAGTGGCGCACGCAGGAGCGCAGCCGGCGCGACACCTCCATCAGCAGCTCGTCGCCGGCGCCGTGGCCCAGCGTGTCGTTGATGACCTTGAAACGGTCCAGGTCGATCAGCAGCAGCGCCACCTGGTGGCCCAGTCGCCGCGCATGCTCGAGCGCGCGTTCGGTGCGCCAGATCAGCTGGCGCCGGTTCGGCAGGCCGGTGAGGCCGTCGAAGTTCGCCAGGTGCTTGATCTTGTCTTCGGCCATGCGCCGGTCGGTCACGTCCTGCACGATGCCGGTGTAGCCGATCAGGTTGCCATGCTCGTTGAACTCGGGCTCGGCCTCGACGTGGACGATGCGCTGGCGGCCGTCGAGCAGCGTCACCGGCACGTCGGTGGCCAGCACCGAGCTGTGCTTGAGCACCTCGCGCAGAACGGTCAGCAAGCCGCTGCGGTCTTCGCCGGGCAGCATGCGCAGCAGGGTGCGGAACGGCAGCGACTCGTCCGGTGCCAGCCCGAACACGCGCAGGCCCTCGGGCGAGAAGATCGGCCCGCCGTCGCCACGCTTCCAGTCGAAGCTGCCCATGCGCGCCAGATCCTGTGCGCGGGCCAGGCGAGACTTGTTGCGCTCGAGTTCCTGGCGGGTGCGTGCCGAGCGCAGCAGGTATCGCAGCCGGCCGGCCAGCAGGCTCCACTGGGTGGACTTGACGAAGAAGTCGGTGGCGCCGGCCTCGTAGGCGCGGGTGATCGAGGCGTCGTCGTCCAGGCCGGTGAGCATCAGCACCGGCAGCGATTCGAAGCCGGGCAGGTGGCGCAGTTCGCGGCAGGTCTCGAAACCGTCGAGGCCGGGCATCAGCGCGTCGAGCACGACGACGTCGGGCAGCCAGTCGGCGAGCATGCGGATGGCCTGTTCGCCGCCGCTGGCCTCGGTGATGTCGAAGCCGCGCTCGCGCAGCGCGATCGAGGTCAGCAGCAAGTTGACCTCGTCGTCGTCCACCAGCAGCACCTTGGGCTGCCGGGGCAGATCGTCGTCTTCCTGAACCACGCGCTTGGTCATGCCTGCTTGTCCAGCACCATGGGGATCGCTTTTAGCACGACCGCGAGTTCGGCGGACAGGGCATCCAGCGGCGCATTCAGGTCTTCCGTGCTTTCCAGACGGATCAGCGACTCGACCTCCGCGCAGCGCTGCGACAGCGCCAGAGCGCCGATGCTGGCCGACGACGACTTCAGCGTATGCGCCACGTGGCGGATGCCGGCGCGGTCGCCGCTGCGGCGGGATTCTTCCAACTGCGGCGCCAACCTGGCCACCGAGCTCTCGAAGGCCTTCAGCACACGCTCGATCAGCCGGTTCTCGCCCTTCGGATCGAGTTCGCGCAGGCGCGCCAGGGCCTGGGCATCGAGGACGTCCGGCATGGCAGGCGCGGCGGCCGGCTGCAATCCGGCATCGGGCGCATCCTGCTTGGGCAGCGGAGCGGAGGGCCGCAGGTGGTGGTTGAGCATGGCGAGCAGCTGGCTTTGGCGGAAGGGCTTGGAGAGGTAGTCGTCGAATCCGAGATCGAGAAAACGCTGTTCGTCACCGTCCAGGGCGTTGGCCGTGACCGCCACCACCGGCGTGCCGGGCAGCGTGAGGAATGCACGGCGCGCATCCGGCCCGCGCCGGAACGCGCGCAAGGCTTCCACGCCGTCGGTGCCCGGCATCTGGATGTCCATCAAGACCAGATCGAAACTCTGCTCGCACAGTGCCCGCAACCCTTCAGAAGCCCCGGGAGCCACCGTGGCCCTGCAGCCGAGCTGGCGCAGCATCTGGCCGATGACTTCCTGGTTGACGCTATTGTCTTCGACAACCAGAACCCTTCGCCCGACATGCGTGTCGGGCAGGGGTGTCTCGCGCCGTGAGGAAGTCACGCCGAGCAGCGCTTGTCGCAGCTCGGCCTGCCGCACCGGCTTGGCCACGAAGCGAACGAATCCCGCCTCGTGCGCCGCCCGGACATCGTCCGGGCTGGATACCGAGGACAGCAACACGAGCCTGAGTGCCGGGTGACGGCCCGATGCGGCGATCGCGCGGGCCAGGCCGAGGCCGTCGAGGCGAGGCATGTGCATGTCCACCAAGGCCAGGTCGAAGGGCCCGGCCTCAGGGGTGTCGAGCAGTTCCAGCGCGTGCAGGCCGTCCTCGGCCAGCGTGACCTGCATGCCCCAGTCGCCCAGCAGCTGCTCGAGCACCGTGCGGTTGGTCGGGTTGTCCTCGGCTACCAGCACGCGCAGCGCGGCCAGGTCGGCCTGCTGGCCATCCGGCAGGCCGACGCGGCCTTCGAGCGCCACCAGCGGCAGCGTGAAGCGGAACTCCGAACCGAGCCCGGGCGCACTGCGGGCTTCGATGCGGCCGCCCATCAACCCGACGAGCTGCTGCGAGATCGCCAGCCCCAGCCCGGTGCCGCCGTAGCGGCGCGACATGCCGCCCTGCGCCTGCGTGAACGCATTGAACAGGCGCGGCAGCACATCGGCCTCGATGCCGATGCCGGTATCGCGCACCCCGAACTCGAAGGCCAGCGTGCCGGCCGGCACCTCGCCCTGCGGATGCGGGCCCAGGCGCAGGTCGACGACGACTTCGCCGTGCTCGGTGAACTTGATCGCGTTGGCCACCAGGTTGGTGAGCACCTGCCGCAGCCGCAGCGGGTCGCCGCGCACCACCTCCGGCAGGCCGGTGGCCGCGCGGAAACTCAGCTCGAGGCCCTTCTCGTGGGCGCGCGGCGCCAGCAGCTCCAGGGTGTCCTCGACCACGGCGCGCAGCGTGAATTCGGTCGGCGCGAGTTCGAGACGCCCGGCCTCGATCTTCGAGAAGTCGAGGATGTCGTTGATGATCTCCAGCAGCGACTCGCCGGAGCGGTAGACCGCCTGCGCGAAGCGGCGCTGGCGGTCGTCCAGCGCGGTGCCCAGCAGCAGCTCGGTCATGCCGAGGATGCCGTTCATCGGCGTGCGGATCTCGTGGCTCATGTTGGCCAGGAACTGGCTCTTGGCCTGGCTGGCGGCCTGCGCCTCGTCGCGCGCACGCTCCAGATCCAGCTCGCGCTGGCGCTCGGCGGTGACGTCGGTGACCATGCCGTACACACGCAGGCTGCCGTCGGGCATGGCCTTGGTCCGCGTGCGCGTGCGCAGCCAGCGCAGGCCGCGCGACGGGTGGCGGATGCGCACGCTGACGTCGGCGCTTTGCTGGCGCAGCTCGGTCTGCCGGCGTGCCTCGAGCAGCGGCCTGTCCTCCTCCACGACGTTGTCGAAGATGCGCCCGGGCTGGCCTTCGACCCGTTCGCGCGGGACGCCCCAGGTGTCGAAGGCGCTGCTGGCGATGAAGCGGAACTCGGAGCGGTCGGGGTCGCTGACGAAGAGGCTGTCGTCCACCGTTTCGGCGAATTCGCGCGCGCGCGCCTGCGATTCGAGCAGTTCGCGCCGGCGCTGCCACTCCTCGCTCGTGTCGCGCAGCACGGTGAGCATCAGGCCCGGCGCGGGGCCCGCCTGCAGGCTGCCGTGCACCGCGCAGATCACGCGTGTGCCCTGCGGCGTGGGCAGCTCGAATTCCTGGCTCACCGGCGTTGCGGCGGCGGCCGCCTCGGCCAGCGCCGGCGCCACCCGCGCCTGCACGGCATGGCCGAAGGCCTGCGCCACGGTCAGCCCGACCAGGGCATCGCGCTGCAGGCCGAACTCCCGCTCGGCCTGGCGGCTGAGCTCCAGCACGCGGCCATCGGCCGCGTCGGTGACGATCAGGCTGGCCGGCAGGCTGCGCAGCAGCTCGTCGCCGGCCGGCCTGGCCGCTTCGGCCTGCACGCGCCCGATCTGGCCGAGCTGCGTGCGCGCCAGATCGAACAGCGACTTCAGCGCGTCGGTCGGCGCCTGCAGCGCGACCGGACCGAGTTCGATGACAGCCACCGGCGCTTCCGCACGCAGCACGGGGATGGCGAACGGCCCGAGCCCGGTGCCGGCCACACGCCGCTCGCGAAGAGCCTCGCCCAACGGCGAACGCTCGAGGCGCACGCGGTGCTCGACGCCGATGCCGCCCGCCTGGCCCTCCACCAGCGTGGCCAGCTGCGCCAGCGGCGGCTCGATCGCGAGCACGCGGTGCACGGTGGTCTCGCGCGAGCCCAGTTCGGCGCGCAAGGTGTCGGCCACCGCATGCAGCGCCGCCTCGAAGCCCGCGCTGCCGGCGATGGCCTGCGACAGCCGCGTGGCGATCTCCAGCAGGGCGAACTCGTCGAGCTGGGCGGGCTCGGTGGCATCGGCATCCTGGTGGGCGGCCTGGCGGTCGTGCGCCATCGCCAGTCGCCAGGCGCCGTACGACAGCAGCAGGCCGACGCCGGCCACCGCGGTCAGCACCGTCGCGAAGCGCTCCGGGCCGAGCAGTGCCAGGCCGGCCGCGGCGGCGGCCAGCCAGAACAAGGTGCGGTAGAGGAAACTGAGCATGGGCTGATCGGCGAGCGGCCACTCCGTCGGAACGGCGCGACACCTGAGGCTCATCGGCGCCCCGACCCCGAACTTGAACCGCCGTCAGTGAAGCCTGCCTCGGCAACCTCTCTTTACAATCTTGCGCATGCACGTGGCCCCGGCGGTACCCGCTCGACACGGCCTGGCCCCGCGGACGGCGGCGCTCGGCGCGGCCCTGGCGTGGTGCGCCACGCCGGCCCTGGCGGCCGACACCGCGGCGGCCGGCAGCGTCTGGGCGCTGGCCCTGCCCTCCTTCGTGCTCGGGGCCCTGTTCGCGCTGTGGGCCGGCCGCAGGCACTGGCAGGCGCTGGCCGCGCTGCGCCGCAGCCGCGAGGAGCTGCGCCGGCTCGAGGACATGCTCGACCTGTGGCAGTGGCGCAGCGATGCCGGGCACCGGCTGCTGATGCTGAAGGCGCCGGCCGGTTCACCCGCGCCAGCCGATGACGCCCCCGGCGTGCCCTTGTGGGAGCGCTTCACCGACACCGATGTCGCTGCGCTGCGGGCGCTACTCGACGGCCGCCGCCCGCTGCAGGACATCGAGGCCCGCTTCACCCCGGCCAGTGGCGGCCCGGTGCGCCGGGTGAAGCTGCAGGGCCGCCCGTTCGTCGACGACAGCGGCGCCTTCGCGGGTTACGCGGGCACGCTGCGCATGCTCGACGACCCGCTGCCGGCCGTCCCCGATGCCAGCGCCGAAGCCGAGCGCGAATCGTTCAGCTACACCGTCTCGCACGACCTGCGCGCGCCGATCCGGGTGGTCGAGGGCTTCACCAAGATCCTGAAGGAGGACTACGGCCACGCGCTCGACCGCATCGGCAACGACCACCTCGACCGCGTGCTTGGCGCCGCCGCGCGCATGAACAGCATGATCGACGCGCTGCTGACGCTGTCCAAGCTGTCGACGCAGCCGCTGGCGCGCCAGCCGGTCAACCTGTCGCAGCTGGCCGCCTACGTGGCCGAGGACCTGCGCCGCCAGGCCCCCGGGCGCGAGGTGCTGCTGCACGTGGAGCCCGGGCTGCAGGTCACCGGCGACCCGACGCTGCTGCGCCTGGTGCTCGAGAACCTGCTGGGCAACGCCTGGAAGTACACCGGCAAGTGCCGCTCGCCCGAGGTCTGGCTGGAACGGCGGCCGCAGCATCCCGACACCTTCACGGTGCGCGACAACGGCGCGGGCTTCGACATGCGTTTTGCCGAGCGGCTGTTCGGCGTGTTCCAGCGCCTGCACAGCGCCAGCGACTTCCAGGGCACGGGCATCGGCCTGGCGACGGTGCGCCGCATCGTGCGGCGCCACGGCGGCGAGGTCTGGGCCGAGGCCGAGGTCGACCGCGGCGCGAGTTTCCACTTCAGCATTCCGCCGGCTTGAGCCGCCGGCGCGCGGCGCGGTCGGTTCAGGCGCCGGAGGCCGAGAGCAGTTCCACCGCCTGCAGCACGCGCTCGGCCTGGTCGGCCAGGCTGCGCTGCTCTGCGGCGGCCAGCCGCTGCAGCCGCTCCAGTGCCGGGCCGCGACCCAGCGAATAGCGGTGCATCAGCACGCCGACGGCCATTGCCACGGCCGGCGCCAGCGACTCGGTGCCGCTGCTCGGGCGCTCGGCGGCCGGCGCCTGGAGCGCCGGTGCTCGGCGCGCGTCGATGTGGGTGAAGGCCGCCTCGACGGCCGGCACGATCTGCCGGATGTCCAGCGGCTTGACGAGGTAGGCCACGGCGCCGAGCGCCTTCACCTGCGCCACGGTGGCGTCGTCGGAGAAGGCGGACAGGAACATGAACGGGATCTGGCAGTACTCGCGCAGGTAGGCGGCGACGTCGAAGCCGCTCTTGCCTTCCATGCGGATGTCCAGCAGCGCCAGGTCGGGGCGGCGCTCGCGGGCCAGCAGGATGGCGTCGTCGCCGTTGTCGGCATCGATGACCTCGTAGCCGGCCTGCATCAGGCCGTGGGTCAGCGTGGCCAGCACCAGCCGGTCGTCGTCCACCACCAGGATCCTGCCCTTGCCCGTCGTGGCCACCGTCACGCCCTGTCGTCGAAGTCGCGTTGCAGCGGATTGTCCGACAAACCGGACCCCGTATTCATGCCGGCTCCAGCCGGGTGATGCTCGGCGGGTCCAGCGTGACCGTGGCGAGCACCTGCGCGCCGTCCTGCACGATGCTCAGCGAGGCGCTGCGCCGCGGCAGCAGCGCGCGCACCAGCCCCAGGCCGGAGACGCCGCCCGGCACGCGCGCGAGATTGAATTCGGCCGGCAGCGCACCGGCGTTGCGGATGTCGATGCGCACGCCGTCCTCGCCACAGGTCAGCGTGCAGCACACGTCGGCGTCGACGCTGTGCTTGACGGCGTTGGTGAGCAGTTCGTTGATGGTCAGCGCGATCGGGATCGATTCGGCCTCGGGCAGCGCCCAGCGGTGCGGCGCCGGCCCTTCGAGCGCGAAGCGGATCGTGCGGCCGAAGGTGCGCTGCACCGACTGCGCGATGGCCTCGACCACGCTCTTCACGCGCAGCGGCCCGGTCACCCCGACCTGCAGGCCGTAGACCTGCGCGATCGCCTGCACCTGGCCGACGACTTCGGACATCACGCCCGCCACTTCCGGCTTGCGCTGGGCGATCTGCTGCAGCAGCCCGGCCACGCCCTGCAGGTTGTTCTTGATGCGGTGGTGCACTTCCTTGACCAGCATCTCGCGCTGCGCGATCGCGGCCTCGAAACGCGCCTCCTGCGCCGCGCGTTGCTCGGTCACGTCGGTGGCCACCAGCAGCAGCTGGTCCGGCGGCTGGCCGGGCACGGTGGACAGCGGCAGGTAGCGCGCGTCCCAGACCTGCGGCACGCCGTCGGCCTCGACGCGGTATTCGCGCTGCGTGAGCTCGCGCGAGGCCAGCGCCTGCTCCATGTCGGCGCGCCGCTGCGCGGCCGTCTCGGCATCGAACAGCTGCTCGGGCGCCATGCCGATCATCTGCTCGGTCGGGCGGCCGATGTTGCGTGCGGCGACCTGGTTGACCTGCAGCACCTTCAGCGTGCGTGCGTCGCGCAGCGTGATCGCCATCGGCGCGGCCTCGATGATGCGCTGCAGCGAGGCCTGCGCCTCCGACATGCGCGCCTCGGCCTGGCGGCGGCGTTCGATGTCGAGCAGCGCGTAGGTGAGCTGGCGGCCGGTGGACTCTCGCGCCGTGGCCACGGCGTTGCCGACCACCCAGAACTCGCGCCCGTCGCGCGCCTTCACGCGGCACTCGAAGGTCTCGGCCTGGCCCTCGGCCAGCTCCTCCAGGTAATGGGTGCGGCGGAACGGGTGGGTCGGCTCGGGGGTGGCCACCGTGGAGATCGGCTGGTTGAGAAAGTCCGCCAGGTCGCCGCCGAACATGCGGCGTGCCGAGCGGTTCATCCACTCGATGCCGTTGGCGCCGACGGTGACGATGCCCACCAGCACCGAGTCGAGGATGGCGCGCGTGCGCTCGGCCTGCAGCGTCACCGCCAGCTCGGCGCGGTGGCGCGCATCGACGTTGACGACGGAGGCGATGAAGCCCACCGACGGATCGCCCTGGCTGACCAGGCGCAGGCCCAGCTGCACCCACAGCAGCTGGCCGTCGCGGCGGCGCAGCTGCATCTCGCCGCTCCAGCGGCCCTGCAGGCGCAGCTCGCGCTCCTGGTGCGGCCAGCGCCGCGCGTAGTCGGCCGGGTCGGCGTACAGCGTCGACAGGGTCAGGGAGGCCAGCTCCGGTGCGGGCCAGCCGGCCAGCTGGGCCAGCGCGTCGTTGGCGCGCTGGATGCGGCCGTCGCGCACCGAGGCGATGCCCACCTCCGAGAGGCTGAACATCAGCTCGCGGTCGCGCGCCGCCAGCTCCAGCTCGGTCTGCTGCAGCTTCAGCCGCGTGATGTCGGACAGCACCGCGATCAGCTCCACACTGCCGGTGCCGGCATCGGTGCGGCGCACCGACAGCCCGTACCACAGCATCGGCAGGCCCGGCGGCGCGAACTCGAACTCCGTCTCCATCACCTCGCCGCTGGCCAGCGTGTTCAGGGCCTCGACGGCCACATGGCGCACGTTCGGATCGCCGCCGAACAGTTCGACCAGGCCGCGCCCGGCCGCGCCGCCCGGCGACAGCCCGACCATCGCCTCGAAACGCTGGTTGCAGCGCACCAGCAGGCCGCCGCGCAGTTGCGCGATGCCGGTCACGGTGCTCTCGAGGATGTTCGACATTTCGCGCAGCAGCTCCTCGCTGCGCAGCTGCGCCTGCTGCTGCTCGGTGACGTCCAGCGTCACGACCGAGGTGGTGCGCTGGCCCGAGGCCATGGTGGCGGGCTCGACGCGCGTGAGCAGCCAGCGCTGGCCGAGCTCGGGGTGGCGTACCGCATAGCGCACCTCGGCACGCTCGCCGAGCTTGAGCGCGCGCTGCAGCCGCTCGTACTCGGGCAGCGACTCGGGCATCACCACGTCGCGGCCGATCGCCTGCAGTGCCGAGGGCGCGCCGGCCCCAGCGCCGCCGCCGGACTGGCGCTGGCGCACCCAGCCGGAGGATTCCTGGAAGGTCGCCAGCCCGACACCGGCGGTGTCCATCATGGCGCCGATCTGCATCTGCGCGAGATCGCGCTCCTCCTCGATGCTGCGGTCCTCGACCACTGCCATGTGGCGGCGGTGCCCGCCGGGCGCCTTGTAGCAGCGCACGATGGAGCGCAGCCGCAGGGCGCCGCCATCGGGCTGGGGCATCCAGACCTGGCGCTCCAGCGGCTGCGCGCCGGGCAGCAGTCTGGCATCGGGCGCATCTCCGCTCCAGCACAGCAGCTCCTGCAAGGCCGGGCTTCCCTCCGGCAGCATCACCGGCATGCCGCCCACCAGCGCCTCGAAGGCCGGGTTGCTGCGCACCAGCAGGCCGCGGTCGTCGAACAGCACCATGCCCACCGGGCTGAGGTCGAACCAGTTGTCCAGCTCGCGGGCCGAGCGGTCCGCGCGTTCGCGCGCCACATGCTCGGCGGTCGAGTCCTGCATCACCACCAGCAGCAGCGTGCGGCCCTGCGCATCGGTGACGCGGCGCCGCGCCGCGCGATACCAGCGTTCGTGCCCGCCGGCGTCGAGCAGGCGGCGCTCGAACAGCGGGCCGGTCTCGGCCAGCGCCGAGCTGGCGAGGAAGGTCTCGCGGGCCTCCAGGCTGCTCGGCTGGTCTTCGGCGGGCTGCAGCTCGAGCGGGTCGCGCCCGATCAGCCACTGGCGCGAATGGCCGGTGAAATCGAGATAGGCCGGGTTGACGTCGACGAGCTTGAAGTCGGCGTCCTGCAGCGTGGCGGGGAACGGCGCGTCCCAGACGAGCCGGAAGGCCTCGTGCACCGCCTGCACGGGATCGGAGGGCGGCGCCGACGCGGCCGCCGTCTGCAGGCGCAGCACCGCCTCGCCCGAATCGAGCCGGCGCCAGGCCAGCGTGAGGGAGCGGCCATCGGGCAAGCGTGCCAGCGGCGGCTCGGCGGCGCGCGCCTCGCCGCGTTGCGCGGCCTGCAGCCAGGCCACCGCCGGCGCGCCGAACAGGGCGTCGAGCCGCGGCAAGCTCAGGCCCACGGCGCCGGGGACGAGCCGCGTCGCGGCACTGTTGGCGAAGCTGACCTGGCCGGCCGCATCGAGCAGCAGCACGGCCTCGCCGAGGCTGTCGAGCAGGGGGTGCCAGGCCGCCAGCGGCAGCCGGGTTTCGGGGCGGATCGGGCCCCTCAGTGCCACGGCGGCAGCCGCCTCATTCGAGCTGGCTCGCCGCCATGAGCGCGCGCAGCTGCGCGCGGTTGATCTCGCTGACGCTGGTCATCAGGGCGTCCGCGCACTCGCGGAAGTCGAACAGCGATTCGTTCTCGATCGCCCGCACCATGTTCACGTAGGGCTGGAACGGGCCTGTTTCCTCGGCGAGCGCCTGGAACACGCGCTCGGGCACCGGGATGTTGGCCAGCAGCTCCTTGAAGGGCTGCTGGAACATGCGGTCGAGCAGCGAGAACACGCCGCAGATGAACATCTCGCTGCGCATCTCCTCGTCGCTGCTTTCGCGGCCCAGCTCCTCCATCAGCAAGCCTCGGCGCACCGCCGCGAACATCACCGGCTTGAGGTTGACGTCCTTGCTGGCGGTGGCCAGCAGCAGCGCCACCCAGCGCTTCAGGCGCTTGTAGCCGAGCATCATGATGGCGTGGCGGAACGAGCTGATCTCCACGCGCAGACCGAAGGCCGGCGAGTTGATGTAGCGCATCAGCTTGAAGGCCAGCTGCGGGTCGCGCTTGAGCGTGTTCTCGAGCTTCTCGATCGGCTCCTCCGCGTCGACCTGGCGGATCAGCTGCACCATGGTCTGCATGTCGGGCTGGCCGGCTCTCGCCTTGGCGTTGCCCGCCTGGATGGCATCGTCGATCGGCCAGCCCAGCACCGCCTCGGCGCCGCGCGCGAAGGCGTGCTCCATGTCGGTGATGGTGCGCACGCCGGCCTGAACGTGGGGGATGTTGCGCTCCACGCCGGGCGGCGGCTTGGAGCCGTCGGCGCGGCGGTCGTCGGCCAGATCGATGATCGAGTACTTGAAGCAGGGCAGCACCTCGCGCGGCAGCTCCGACAGCGGCCGGCCCTTGAGCAGCAGCGAATTGCCGTTGGCGTGCAGCGCCACGATGGAGGCGGTGTTGGCGGGGTCGCAGGCCATGAAGGCCGGGACTTCGACCATCACGTTCGGCGCCGGCTGGGCCTGCATCAGATCCTGGAGCAGCGACTCGCTGGCCACGTTCAGCGACACGCGCGCGCCGTCGGCCGGCCACACGCCGCCCACGGCGTGCAGCAGCTGCGCGGCGTCGGGCGCGCTGTCCGTCTTCAGCGGGAAGACGGTCAGGCGCGTGGCCGACACCGCCCGATTGCGGTCGATGAAGGGCGAGTAGCCGAAGGCCACCTGGCCGAGGATCGCAACGTCGAGCATGGGGGCCTTACGTGTTCAGGTACTGGAAGAGCGACAGCCGCTGCACCATCGAGTACGACTTCAACGCGGCATCGTAGCCGGTTTGCAGGTTCTGGAACTTCGAGATCGCATCGGTCATGTCGAGATCTTCCGCACGACTGCGCTCGGTTTGATTGGCCAGCTTCTGGTCGGCCAGGCGGCCGGTCTCGCTGTCGATGCGCACCAGCATCTCGCCGGTGGCGGCACGCGCCCCCTGCAGCTGCGACATCGACTGGTCGATGTCGCGCAGCGCGTCGGTGTTGCCCTGGGCGATCTGGGCGGCCGTGCGGCTCGGCGTGCCGAGCTGGCCGATGGCGCGGTCCAGCGTGTCGAACACCGACAGCGTGGGCGTCGAGGGCTGCACGGTGAACTGGTCGCCGCTGGCCGGCGCGCCGCTGATGCGGAAGGTCTGGCCATCCACCGTGATGTCGCGCCCCGAAACGTAGGGTGCCGCGGTCACGGCCGTCGGCAGGCCGTCCTGCAGCACCGCATAGGTGGTGGCGCCGGCGGCGACGCTGAACTGCAGCGTGTAGGTCGAGCCGGTCAGCGCGGACGGGTCGCTGACCTGGCCGTTGTCAATCCAGGCCTGCGTGACGCCGGCTGCGGCACGGGTCTGGAACACGCCGTTGCCGGTGGACGAGGTCATGAACACGCCGTCGCCGTTGATCGTCAGCGGCAGGTCGGTGGCCGGCTCGGTGCGGCGCTCGCCGGCGATGCCGCGGTACTGCACGCCGCCGGCCGCGTCGACGAAGGGCGCCGAGCCGGCACCCTGCCCGCCGAACAGGTAGCTGCCCGCGCCGTCGGTGCGGTTGGCCACCGACAGCAGCTGCTGGCGGATCGAGGTGAGCTTCTCGGCCAGGCCACGGCGCTCGTTGTCGGTGTACGACGCGTTGCCGGCGGAGACCATCGCCTCGCGGGCCTGCTGCAGCAACTCGACCACGTCGCCCATCGCCGTTTCCGACAGCGACATCGCGGTGCGGCTGGCCTCGACCGCGCGCTCGCTGGTCTGCGCGCGCATCTCGCCGGCCAGCGCCCGCTCGGCGCGCGCCGCCGCGGCCGGGTCGTCGCTGGCCTTGGCCACGCGCTTGCCGGAGGTGAGCCGCTCCTGGGCATCGGCCAGATCGACCTGCCGCTTCTGCAGGGTCTCGATGCCGGCCTCGTGGACGCGGGTGGTGCTGATGCGCGAAGACATGGTGTGGTTCTCCTTCAGCCGGCGGTCTGCAGCAGCGTGTCGAACAGCGACTGCGCGACCTGCAGCATCTTGGCCGCGGCCTGGTAGCTCTGCTGGAACTGGATCAGCCGCGCCGCCTCCTCGTCGAGGTTGACGCCGGTCTTGTCGGTGAGCGCCGCCTTGGCGTCGTCGGCGATCGACGCCGACTGCTGCGCCGAGTACCTGGCGCTCTGCACGCGCACGCCGACATTGGCGAGCACGTTGGCGTAGGCGTCGGTGACGCTGACGCCGGGCACCACCGTACCGCTGGCCTGCGTGACCTGACCGACCAGCCCGGCGTCGCGCAGCGCCATCATCGCGCGTGCATTGCCGTTGTCGGCGGCGGGGAAGGCGGTCTTGCCCACCGTGAGCACGTCGCCGTTGCGCGGCACGCCGTTCAGCGACAGCTCCCAGTCGTAACGCTGCGCCGGCGTGGCGGGCGTCCAGGCGTCGCTGCGGATGCTCTGGCCGGCCGTCCAGGTGCCGGTGCCGCTGCGCACCAGGGCGTTGCTGGCGTCGCGCAGCTCCCAGTTGTAGGCACCGGTGTCGTTGGTGAAGGTCAGCGTCGCCGTCAGTTCGGCGGCGGCGGGCGTGGCATTGGTGGCGGCGAGCGAGGCCAGCGTGGCCGTGCCGGTGTTGTCGACGTCGAAGGTCGCCATCACCGGCGACGCCGCGGCGAGTCCGCGCGGGTCGTCCAGCGCCAGCGCGGCCTGGCTGGCCGCCGCTGCCACCGGTTGCAGCAGGAAGCGGTCGCTGGCCGCGGGCGCCGGGGCGACGATGTCGATGCGGAAGCCGTCGACGACCGAGCCGTTGCTCACCGTCTGGCTGCTGCCGTCGCTGCGCCGCGTCAGCGTGTAGCTGCCCGCGGGCAGGCTGGGATCGGCGAACAGCTCGTAGTCGCTGGCCTGCAGCTCGGTGGGCTCGACGACCGTCAGGCCGACGCTGGGCACGCGGTCGCCGCTGCCGTTGACGTAGCTCGCCACCGGCACGCCGGCGACGCTGGCATTGTTCGACGAGGGCAGCACCCGCGGGCCGCCCACCGACAGCAGCGGCGAGCCGGCCACCGCCGGCTGGCTGCCGTCCAGGCCCAGCGCCTGCTGGCGGTTGATGCTGCCGGCCACCGCCGCGGCGAGCTGGCCGAGCTGGTTGCGTGCATCGACGAGGTCGCTGTTCTGGAAGCGCAGCAGGCCGGCGATCGCGCCGCCGGTGATCAGCTCGTCGGGCATCTGGCGCAGCGAGCCGGAGTCGTTGACGCCGAGTTGCAGGCGCGAGGGATCGAAGGCATCGGTCACCGCGACCAGCTTGGTCGTCTGCGTGCCCAGCACCAGCTTCTGGCCGCCGCCGATGAACACGCTCATGCTGCCGTCGCCGGCCGCGATGGTGTTGACCTGCAAGTACTGGCTGATGTCGCTGATGGCCTGGTCGCGCTGGTCGAGCAGGTCGTTGGGCGTCTGGCCCGAGCCCTGCGCCGCGGCGATCTTCTGGTTCAGCTCGGCCACCCGGCCGGCCAGCATGTTGACCTGCGTGATGCTGGCCCGCAGCTCCTCGGTCACGCCCTGCTGGATGTTGTCGATCTGCTCGCCGGCAGTGCGCAGCCGCTGCGCGAACTCGCCGCTGCGCGCCAGCACCACCTGGCGCGAAGACGCGTCCGACGGCTTGTTGGCCACGTCGACGAAGGCGTTGAAGAGCTGCCCCGCGGCGTAGCCGATGCCTTGCTCGCCGAGCGGGAAGGCCTTCTCGAGCTGCTGCAGCTGGACGCTGCGCGTCTCGTCGGCGGCGGCGATGGCGCGGCTGGTCGAGGCCTCGCGGGTGAGGAACTCGCTGTGCTCGCGCTTCACGCTCGCCACGTTGACGCCCTTGCCGAAGAAGCCGGCGCCGGTGAACTGCCCGCCGTTGGTCTCCAGCTCGACGCTCTGGCGCGAGTAGCCGGCGGTGTTGACGTTGGCGATGTTGTGGCCGGTGGCCTGCAGCGCCGCGTAGTTCGCGGTCATCGCGCGCATGCCCAGCGACATCAGTGCGGAAGCGCCCATGGCGTCGGTCCCTTCAGGTCACGGCGCGCTGGAGGCGCAACGTGGTGTTGATCGTGCGGGCCAGCTTGTCGGCATAGGCCGGGTCGGTGGCATAACCGGCCTTCTGCAGGCCGCGGGCGAAACCCTCGGCGGTACTCGAATTGGCGAGCACGCCGGTGTAGCGCGGGCTGGTCTTCATCAGCTGCGCGTAGTCCGCGAACGACTCGGCGGGCGACGCATAGGCGCGGAACTTCGCCGTCACCTTGCGCGGCTGCCCGTCGACGTATTCGGTGGTCGTCACTTCGGAGACGGCGCCCTTCCACGACGCGCCGGCCTTGATGCCGAACAGGTTGTTCGACGAGCTGCCGTCGGCATTGCGGATGTCGCGCTTGCCCCAGCCCGACTCGTGTGCCGCCTGCGCCACCATGAAGGCCGCCGGGATGCCGGTGGCCGCCTCGGCGGCGCGCGCCGCGTCGCTGTGCTGCTGCACGAAGCCGGCCTGCGTGGGCGTGGCCTTGATCGAGGACTTCGTCGCGGCGGTGTCGGGAATGGCCGGCTGTGCGCCACCCATCTGCCGCTCGAGCTGCCGCGCGATCACCTCCGACAGGCCGCCGGGCAGGCCGGTCATCTTGGTGGCGAACTGCGTGTCGAGCATCTCGGTGCCCATCTGCGTGCCCGAGTTGTCGAGCATGCCCGAGCTCATGGTGGACTCGCGCATGCTCTTCATGATCTGCTGCATGAACAGCGCCTCGAACTGCTTGGCGGCCTCCTTGATGGCGGCTTTCGGGTCGCGGGCGGCGCTGGACCTCAGCGCATCGATCGAGCGCGTGTCGGTGGCCAGCGGGGAGTTCGCATTGATCGCCATCAGATCACCTCCAGCTCGGCGTTCAGCGCACCCGCCGCCTTGATGGCCTGCAGGATCGCCAGCAGGTCCTGCGGCGTGGCGCCGAGCGAGTTCAGCGCCTTGACCACGTCGACGAGCTGCGTGCCCGCGGGCATCTGGATCAGCGAGCCGGGCGCCTGGTTGATGGTGATGTCGGACTTCTCGCGCGCCACCGTCTGGCCGCCGGACAGCGGGTTGGGCTGGCTCACGACGGGCGTGGTGCTGATGGTCACCGACAGGCTGCCGTGCGCCACCGCGCAGGCCGACAGCGTGACCGCCTGGTTGACGACGATGGAGCCGGTGCGCGCATTGATCACCACCCGCGCGGCCGGCGCGGCGCGCTCGATCGGCAGGTTCTCGATGTCGGCCATGAAGGACACGCGCGCGTCGGGCGAGGCCGGCATGCGCACGCGGATCACGCGGCCGTCCAGCGCCTGCGCGATGCCCTCGCCCATCTTGCCGTTGATCGCCTTGGCCACCTCGCGCGCGGTGCCGAAGTCGTTGGCGTTGAGGTCGAGCTGCAGGTACTCGCCCTGGTTCAGCGGCGTGGGCACGGCGCGCTCCACCGTGGCGCCTTCGGGCACGCGGCCCGCGCTGAGGTGGTTGATCTGCACCTTGGAGCCGCCCGCCGAGGCGCCGGCACCGCCGACGATCAGGTTGCCCTGCGCCAGCGCGTAGACCTGGCCGTCGGCGCCCTTGAGCGGCGTGGCGATCAGCGTGCCGCCGCGCAGGCTCTTGGCGTTGCCCAGCGAGGAGACGTTCACGTCCAGCGTCTGCCCCGGCTGCGCGAAGGGCGGCAGCTGTGCGGTGACGAGCACCGCGGCCACGTTCTTCAGCTGCATGCTGGCGCCGGGCGGCACCGTCACGCCCATCTGCTGCAGCATCGCGGCGATGCTCTGCGCGGTGAAGGGGGTGGAGGTGGTCTGGTCGCCGGTGCCGTCCAGGCCCACGACGAGGCCGTAGCCCACCAGCGGGTTGCTGCGCACGCCCTGCACGGAGGCGAGCTCCTTGATGCGCGCGGCGTTCGCGGTGGCCGGCCACCACAGGGCGGCGCTGGCCAGCACGACCGTCGCGGCGATCAGCGCGCGGATCAGGCGTTCGATGCGGTCGGGGTGGGAGTCATTGTCCATGACCCCATTCTTCGCGCTGCTAGATCGGCAGAACGTTCAAAAAGAAGCGTGCGAGCCAGCCTATTCCCTGTGACTCGGCCTGCGCGCCGCGGCCGCGGTGCTCGATGCGCACGTTGGCGATCGACGCCGAGGCGACGGTGTTGCCCGGCTGGATGGCGCGCGGGTCGACCTGGCCCGAGAAGCGCAGCACGTCGACGTTGTGGTTCACGCCGATCTGCTTCTCGCCGGCCACCAGCAGGTGGCCGTTGGGCAGCACGCCGGTCACCGTGGCGGTGATGGTGCCGGAGAAGTCGTTGGTGTTCTCGGTGCTGCCCTTGCCCTCGAAGGTGTTGCTCGAGGTGCCGGCGGCGCTGGCGCGGCCGAAGGAGTTGGGCGAGACGAAGGGCAGCGCGGTCACCCCGGCGCTGAGCTTGCCGCTCTTGTCGATGCTGCTGGTGCTCTTCTGGCTGGCCGAGACCTTCTCGACGATCTGCACCGTCAGCGTGTCGCCGACCAGCCGGGCGCGGTGGTCCTCGAACAGCGGCCGGTACTGCGCGGCCTGGAAGATCGCGCCGTTGTTGATCACCGGCGCGGGCTGCGCGACCGGCAGCGCCGCGGTCGGCTCGGCGACGTCGACTTTCGCCGGAGCGTTCAGCGTCTGGCAGCCGGCCAGCAGGGTGGCTGCAGCGGCCACGGCGAGCGGGCGGAGCATCGTGTTCATCACAGCTGGCCGAGCTTCTGCAGCATCTGGTCGGAAGTCTGGATCGCCTTCGAGTTGAGCTCGTAGGCACGTTGCGTCTGGATCATGCCGATCAGCTCCTCGACGACGTTGACGTTCGAGGTCTCGACGAAGCCCTGCTTCACGGTGCCGAGCTGGTTGCTGCCCGGCGCGCCGGTGGCGGGCGCGCCCGAGGCGGCCGTCTCGGCGTACAGGTTCTGGCCCTTGGGCTCGAGGCCGGCCGGGTTGACGAAGCTGGCGAGCTGGATCTGCCCCACCGACTGCGGCTGCGCCTGGCCGGGCAGCGTGACGCTGACGGTGCCGTCGGAGCCGATGGTCACGCTCTGCGCGGTGGCCGGGATGGTGATGCCGGGCTGCAGCAGGTAGCCGTTGTTGGTGACGAGCTGGCCCTGCGCGCTGACCTGGAAGGAGCCGTCGCGCGTGTAGCCGGTGGTGCCGTCGGGCATCTGCACCTCGAAGAAGCCGTTGCCCTGCACGGCCAGGTCGAGCGGGTTGCTGCTCTGCTGCAGGTTGCCCTGCGTGAAGCTGCGCACGTTGGCCACGGCACGCGTGCCCAGGCCCACCTGCAGCCCGGTGGGCAGCGTCGTCTGCTCGGAGCTGTTGGCGCCGGCCTGGCGGATGTTCTGGTACATCAGGTCCTCGAACACCACATGCGACTTCTTGAAGCCGTTGGTCGAGGCGTTGGCGAGGTTGTGCGAGATGGCGTCCAGCTGCGTCTGCTGGGCTTCCATCCCGGTTTTCGAGGTCCACAGCGATCGCATCATGGCTAGAGCCCTTTCTCGGTTGCTGCCGATCTTGGCTCGGGCTTGAGGTGCTCGACCTGTCGAAAAGCGGGGGGAAGTCGGGGCTTCTCTTCTCTTGCGGGAGAGCCCGCCGGTCTCGCCCGGCCGGCGAGATCCTTTCTTCTGCTGGCCCAGAAGAA